>JAITHB010000121.1 GCA_031280145.1 Oscillospiraceae bacterium
TGCAGTCCGTCCGATTGGGAGACGCGGAAACGGTAAAGGCGTTCTGCGCGGCGGTTCAGGCGTCGTCGCCCGTCGACGCGTTCGCGGTACCCGAACCCTGGGATATGCCGGGCTATTCCGACAAGGTGATAATGGCTGCGGGAACGTTCGTCGCGGGAAGCTCGATAGAGTTTTCCGCGGACGCGCCGCTGCGCGAGCCATACTCGGTGTATCTGCAAGGCGGACTCACGTCACAGCAAGGATATATTTTCCTTGAGCGGTTTTTTGGGTTGTTGGACAATTAGCGCGCCGCATAAGCTTATCAATGGTAAGGTATGTCAGATGTGATCATTGATAAGGAGGGCGCAGTATGAGCCTTGCGGAACTTAAGCTTAAAGAGGTTGTGAACGTTCAGACCGGCAGCAAATTGGGCCGCGTTATGGACCTGGAATTCTCGATGGAGACGGGTCAAATAACCGCGCTTGTTGTGCCGGGCGAATTTTCCGTCGTAAATTTTGTTCGCGGAGAGAAGACGGGTGTTATAATCCCATGGAATTTGATACTCAAGATGGGCGACGACGTTATTCTTGTGAGAGTTGACGAATCTTGCGCTATTCAGTAAATATTAACGGTCACGCCGCGGTTTATCGTGATTAAGCCATTGCGGTTTTCGGCAATCGGTAGTATACTATCGATAGTGTTTGCATTATTGCAAGAAATATCGCTGCGATTCAAAAGCGAGAAAGGGGGATATGTTATCTGAGGTGCATGTATTGCGGAAGCTTAGAAAGCCATGTAATTGATTCTCGTCCGACAGAAGACGGCAGCGTTATCAGAAGAAGGCGCGAGTGCGATTCGTGTTCGCGGCGCTTTACGACATACGAGAAAGCCGAAAAGACGCCGCTGCTCGTGATAAAGAACGACGGACGGCGCGAAGCTTTCGACGTTGAGAAGGTGCGCTTGGGAATAATAAAGTCGTGCGGGAAGCGTCCCGTGACAGCCGCGCAGATTGACAACGTCGTTCGCGATATCGAGGCTGACCTGTATAATCTGGCAAAAGAAGAAGTGCAGTCCGAGACTATCGGACAAATGGTAATGGACAAGCTGGCGCAAGTGGACGAAGTGTCGTATGTGCGTTTTGCTTCGGTTTATCGCCGCTTCAAGGATATTAAGGCGTTCCAGGAAGCGCTGACACAGTTCTGCGACAAATAATTGAATATGAGTATGACCGGCGACCGATGACGGCTGCCGGTCATTTTACCATACCGACAACTATACCAGCCTTATCCCCGCTTCCGCCTGCTGCTTGTTATAGTTCACAAGAAGGTTCTTAATCTTCTGCACGGGATTGAGCAGCGTATTCAGCGACCTGTCGTGATTGAGCGTCGCGACAAGCAGCGACAGGAACTTGCTCATGTCCACCTGAATAAACCACGGCGAACTGCGGAGCTGCGGCGACAGATACGACAGGTTTGTCGAAAGCAGCTTGGTGATGAGTCCGTCGCGGTACGCTTTCTCGAACATGTCGACGCCTTCCGTGAACAGCGCGTACGTCGCGCACAGATATATCCTGCGGGCTTTCCTTGAGCGCAGCTCGCGCGCCACGTCAATCAGCGAATCGCCCGAGGAAATCATGTCGTCCACGACGAGAACGTCCTTGCCCTCGATATCGTCGCCCAAGTATTCGTGCGAGATAATAGGGTTGCGTCCGTGTTCGATTCGCGTGTAGTCGCGCCGCTTGTAGAACATGCCCATGTCCAAGCCCAGAACGGAGGAATAATAGATATTCCTGCCGATCGCGCCTTCGTCGGGGCTGACGATCGTCATGTGGTCCTTATCGATTATTATGTCTTTTTCGCTTCTGAAAAGCGCTTTCAGCATTTGATAGAACGGCATGATATTTTCAAATCCGATCAGCGGAATCGCGTTTTGAACCCTTGGGTCGTGCGCGTCGAACGTTATGATGTTCTCGACGCCCATTCTTTGCAGTTCCTGGAGCATCAGCGCGCAGTCCAGCGATTCGCGCCCCGAACGCTTGTGCTGCCTGCCTTCATAGAGGTATGGCATGATGACGTTTATTCTGCGGCACTTTCCGCCCGCGGCCGAGATTATTCGCTTGAGGTCTTGATAGTGGTCGTCCGGCGACATGGGCACATGCTGCCCGTACATCTGGAATTCGATGTTGCGCGCGCATACGTCGCAAATGATATACAAGTCGTATCCGCGCACGGATTGGCGTATTATGCCCTTGCTCTCGCCCGTGCCAAAGCGCGGACACACCGCCTCTATCAAGAAAGAATCGCGTTCGTAGCCGGGATTTGTGAACAAGTTGAGGTCCGCGTTTTCGCGCTTGTCGCGCCATCTTATGAGGTAATTGTTAAGCGATCGACCGATTTCCTCGGTGCCCTTCATTGCGACTATGCCCAGCGGAGCGATTTGGCTGTTCTGGGTGGAATCGTAGTCAAGTCCCGCGTCTTCGATATTCATAGCAACCACCTTCTTTTATAATGGCGCAATATTTCGCTTGCTCATGGTTATTGTAGCATATTACATCAAATAAGGAAAGCGTGAAATTGCGGATACTCCGCCGCGCAATCACGCCTCAATTCTGTAAAACGCTTTGCGCGCCGCCTTCTTCATCCATATTAGCGAGCTTACGGCAGCGATTGCGGACAGCAGGAAAATTTCGATAAACACGACAAACCCCCGCATATTAAGATGAAGCAGAAGGTACGCGATACCGCCCAGCGCAATAAGCAGGACGGCCGCGGCAAGCATTCCGTACAGCGTGTTCGCGTTCTGCTTTATGGCTTCGGTCGGGTTCGACCACGTGAGCTTGGGCCGTATCGCGTCAATCGTAAGCTGAATCGTGGAGATCGCGATACAAAGCACTATGGCGAGCAGCGTACCGAGCGCGATAATCGCAGCCGAAAGATGGATTGATACCGCCGCGATTATCACGCACATGATTATTGTCGCGGCGGAAAACACGGAGTTTGAGAGCAGCTTCGCGTAAATCTGCGTCGAATATGGCACGGGCAAAACCTTCACCCAGAAGAACTGCTTGCCTTCGCGCGAAACCGCGGTTGATATGGCGGAATTCAGCCCCGAGAACAGCGCGGCGATTCCGCCGTATATCAGCGCAAGCGTGAACGTGTCGGAAAGACCTCCAAGCACGTTCATAATGCCCTGTATATCGGGGTCGGTCATCATGGATTGCGACGCCATCGGCACAAGCATGAGTATCGGCAGCATGATTATGACTGCGAGCGTGTTCAGCGCGTAAACCGGCGTGCGGAACAGTATCTTCAAGTCTTTCATTGCGA
This sequence comes from Oscillospiraceae bacterium, assembly GCA_031280145.1. Lineage (GTDB taxonomy): Bacteria > Bacillota > Clostridia > Christensenellales > Aristaeellaceae > JAITHB01. The sequence goes on from JAITHB010000121.1 coordinate 3,306, forward strand.
CGGCGAGAATCGGCGAACGCGCGGATATTCTTCCGCCCTTCCGTGATCTGTGCGCGGACTTATGCGTCTCAAGCTGCGACATCGCGCCTTGGCGGTATAGCTTCCGGGAAATGTACAGAGTGACTGCGAGAAGCGCCAGTGAAACGCAGATCAGCGCAAGCAGATTCAGCCAGCTTTGAGCGTTTGAGAGCGTCAGCGCGGACAGCGCGAAGTACAGCGGCGGAATTGCCTTGGCGATCGTCTCAAACAGCTTTGTGTTGCCGAACAGCAGCATTACAATCTGCGCGGGGTTTTCTTCCAGAGTGACCGCGAGGCGCGACGATAAGTAAGTTTCGCCCAATATGAACAGCGCGACAAGAAGAAGCCCTCCGACTACCGCGACTATATCGCGGTGCTTCCACAGCGCGGTGAAGCGCATCAGCGGAAGCGACGCCAGCGCGGACAGCGTGAGCGGCAGCGTTGTGATGGTGAGCCACACGACAAGCGATTTAACGTAGTATCCGACGCCGCAGCGTTCAAATACTCCGACGAACGCGAGCAGCGGCAGGATTATGAGCGCGGAAACGCCAATCTCGCCGAGGTACGCGACCGTAGTCTTCGCGGCGAACACGGTGGACGGACGAACGGGCAGAACCGCCAGCGCTTCCGAGTCGCGGCTGAAATACAGTACGCTCAGAAGCAGCGCCGTTCCCGAAACAAACGTCGTGAGCAGCGTGAGCGCCAGTCCGACAAACAGCGTGACGTAGCTCATCTTCTGCTCCGCCATAAAGCGCGAGAGGAAGAATTCGCCCGTGTAGAGCATACCGAGCACGGAGACTGCGGCGACGGCGACCGCGACGGCAATCATGGTTGTCCTTGCGCGCGCGCCTTTCTTGAAGTTCGCGCGAATCAGCGACAGACCGAGCCGCTGGCGAATCTGCTGGCGCAGAACGATAAAATAGTCGCGCATGTTAACCTCCCGCTATTCGGCTTCCTCGTTTTGCTCTGTCAATTCTAAGAAGATTTGCTCAAGCGTCGCGCCTGAGAGCGTGCGCTTCTCCGCTTTTATACTCTTATCAAGCGAAGCGTTAAGTCTTGCATCGTTAATTTCTTCAAGCGTTCCTTCCGCAATCAGCTTGCCTTGGTTGATTATGCCGATTCGGTCGCACAGTCGTTCCGCGACGTCAAGCACGTGCGTTGAGAAGAATACCGTTCCGCCGCTGTTCACGCGCTCGCGCATGATGAGCTTGAGCTGGTGCGCGGAATGCGGGTCTAAACCGACCATCGGTTCGTCGAGGATGAACAGCTTGGGATTGTGCAGCAGCGCTCCCGTAATCGTGAGCTTCTGCTTCATTCCGCGCGAGTAGCTGCGGACAGGGTCGCGCAGCGCGTCCGCAATGCCGAACAATTCCGTATACTTGGGAATTGCGCGGGTTCTGTCGTCCTCCGACACGCGGTACATGTCCGCCATGAAGTTCAGATATTCCAAACCCGTCAGGCGGTCGTAGGCGTCCTGCGCGTCGGGAACATATCCGATGAGCCGCTTCGCCGCAATCTGTTCCGCTTGAGTACCGTTTATCTTCTGTCCGCCTATCAGCACGTCGCCGCTGTCGGGCGAAAGGATTCCCGTCATCATCTTGATGGTCGTCGTCTTGCCCGCTCCGTTTGGTCCGATGAAGCCGTAAAGCTCGCCCGCGCGGATGTTCATCGAAAGAGAATCGACCGCGGGTTTGTTCGACTTCGCGTAAGTCTTCGCTATGTTTTTGATTACAAGCATACTCGCACCTCGTTCTTTTTTATACCCCATTAAGCACTGGGCGAACATCGCGACGCGATTTTGTCAATCGCCCACGCCGCGTGCTCGCGAACAACTTCGTTCGGGCTTTCGGAAAGCTTCTGAAGAGAATCAAGGTATTTTTCGCAGCCCGTGTTTCCCGCGATTAACGCGGCTTGCGCCTGAACCCTGTCGCGCTTGGCAAGGTTTGTTCCGATGAGCTCCGCGAGCGCGCTTATCGTATCGCCGCTTGCTTCAAGGAGGCTTTCGATATCGAATGCGCGGCATTCCGCATACGACACTTTCACGCGGCGATTTTGGTTTGCGGGGCAGACGGCTTGGCAGACGTCGCAGCCGACGAGCGCGGTCATATGTTCGCGGAACAGGGCCGGAACGGCGAGAGGTTTCATCTGGTGGAAACGGATGCACGATTCTTTTATGATGTTGCCGTCCCCGATGAGCGCGCCGGTCGGACACGCGTCGACGCAGGCGGCGCAGTCCTCGCAGGATGATTCGCTGTATACGGAAAATTGCAACGGTTTTCCATCGACCTCGGCAGACAGAACGGCTGTTTGTATAGATACGCCCGAGCCGTATTCCTCCGTATACATGATGGTGTTTCGCCTGATAACGCCAAGCCCCGCCGCCGCGGCGGAAGCCTTCTCGCTTATTCCGCGCGCTTTGGCACACTCGATTCCAAGCTCGCGCGCTGCGTTAATCCAGCCGTTCAGCGCGTGGTGCGCTTTGTTTGAAGTAAAGAAGTAAGAATCTTTGACGGCGGCTTGCTCCGCGCCGAATTCCGCTTCCTCGTTGACAGGATATATCAGTATCGCGAGCGTTTTGGGGTCGAACGCGTATTCATAAGGCGGGGAATTCCGCAGCTTTGGAGCGTCGGCATATCTTATGAACGCCGCCTGTGTAAAGCCATGCGCTTGCGCAAGCTCGGTCAGTTTGTCTTTCATATCATACTCAAGAACGTTTCTTCGTCTATCACTTTTATGTTAAGCTTGCGCGCTTTCTCAAGCTTGCTGCCCGCGGCTTCGCCCGCGATAACCAGCGTCGTCTTCTTCGTGACGGAATCGGACACCTCGCCGCCGCGTTCGCGCACCAGCTCCTGCGCTTCCTTCCTGCCGTAGGAAGAGAGCGCGCCTGTTATGCAGACCGTTTCGCCCGTGAACGCGCCTTCCCTCTTGGTGGTTTCTTGTTTGGGATTTATGCCGTGCGCCTTCAGGCGTTCGATTATCTCGGTGTTAACGGGATTCGCGAAGAATTCGATTATCGACGATGCAATTATGTCGCCCACTTCATCAACTTTAATCAGGTAGTCAACGCTTGCCTTTGCAAGCGCGTCAACAGAGCCGAACCGCGCCGCCAAGTCGCGAGCGGTCTTTATGCCGACGTTCGGAATGCCGAGCGCGTACAGAAAAGCGTGTAGAGGGCGCGATTTGCTTCGCTCGATTGCTTCAAGCAGATTCTGCGCTTTCTTGTCTTTGAACCCTTGCAGACCGTCAAGGTCGGCGGCGGTTATGCCATACAGCTTGTCGGGGGAATTCAGACCTATCGTATCAAAGAGAAGCCCCGCCGTCTTGTCGCTGAACGTTTCGACGTCCATCGCGTCGCGAGATGCGAAGTGGGTCAGCCGCGCGATTATCTGCGGAACGCAGTCCTTGTTCTCGCAGAACAACAGCATGTTGCGCTGAACCAGTTCGCTTCCGCAAGCGGGGCAACGGTCGGGCGTTTCTATTTCCGTTTCGTTTGGATTTTCATAATCGACGCGCCCCATTATCTCGGGGATGACGTCGCCCGAGCGGCGAATCCACACGTCCGCGCCAATCTTCACGTTCTTGCGCTTTATATCGTCGCCGTTGTTGAGCGTAGCGCGCGCAACCGTTACGCCGCCTATATCGACGGGTTCAAGGTGGGCGAGAGGCGTGAGCTTGCCCGTTCTGCCCAGCTCCCACGTTACGTCAAGAAGCGTGGTAGTCGCTTCCTCCGCTTTGAATTTGAACGCGATTGCCCAGCGCGGGAACTTGTCCGTGTTGCCGAGTATCGCTCTTGCGGCAAGGTCCGCCACCTTGATTACAGCGCCGTCAATTTGGAAGTCGAGCGCGCCGCGCGTCTTCTCAAGCTCCGCGATATATTCCATGCAGTCGTCGATTGTCGCCGCGGAATGCACGGCGGGGCTTATCGGGAATCGGTTCTCGCGAAGGAACGCCAGCATCTCCTCGTGGGTGCGATAGGGGAGAGGTTCACTTGGCGGCGGCTCTATAAAGCCTATCTGATAGAAATAGATTGAGACGCCGCGCCGCTTCGTTTCCGCGGGGTCGAGATTGCGCACCGCTCCCGCGGCGGCGTTGCGTACGTTCTTAAGCGGAACAGCCGCCTTCTCGTTGTATTTATTGAACGCGGAGTAGCGGATAATCGCTTCGCCCTGAACCTCCATCCTGCCCTTGTAGGGGATGGTCAGCGGAACGCCGCGAATCGTTGCGGCTTGCGGAAGAATCGCCTCTCCGACCGCTCCGTTGCCGCGCGTCGCCGCCTGAACGAGCTCGCCGCCCTCGTATGTGAGGTTTACGGTAAGACCGTCCAGCTTATACTCGACCGCGTATGAGAACTCCGCAAGACCCTCCTTCACGCGCGCCTTTTCCGCGCGCGCCGCCCATTCGCGAACGCCCGCCTCCGTCGTGGTTTTGTCCATGCTCCAGAGCCTTGCTATGTGTGTGTGCGGGGCGAACGCGGACAGCGGCTGACCGCCTATTCTGCGCGTCGGACTTTCAGGCAGAATAATACCCGTCTGCCGTTCAAGCGCGGCGAACTCGTCGTACAGCGCGTCCCATTCGGCGTCGGAAATAGACGGCGCGTCCAGCACGTAATACTCGTACGACGCGTCGTTCAGCTTCCGCGCGAGAGCTTTCATTCGTTCTTCATTTTTATTCATATATTATGAATTAGCTTTCGTTAACCTTTACAATAGGCGCGAGAGACGATACAAACTCGCGAACGCCGTATGCCGCAAACTCGATAAGCACGCGGGTGTCGCTTCCGCGTCCGCGAAGCTCCACAACGTTGCCCTCGCCGAACTTCTTATGCAGAACGCGGTCGCCGGGCGCGAACAGGCGCATCGCCGCGCTCTGCTCCGCGAAGGCTCGCGCCGCCGCCTGCGACAAGCCCTGCGTCACGCCGGGTATGCCGAGCTTGCCCGTCGGCGTGCCTGTCGGATATGCCCCGCCAAGCCTTCCGGGCAGAGCGGGCGGCGGCGTGCGGTTGGCGCGCGACGCGCGGACGGCTTCGCGCGACTGAACCGCGGGGTTGGTGAGCGGCGCGTTGCGCGCCGTTATCGCGTCCTCAAGCAGGCGTTCGGGAATTTCGGAGAGAAACTGCGACGGCATATTGTGCTGCGTCTGGTTGTACATCGTGCGCTGCTGCGCGTATGAGATGTAGAGTCTGTCCATCGCGCGGGTACAGCCGACATAGCAAAGCCTGCGCTCTTCCTCAAGCTTGGCAGGGTCGTGTATCGAACGCATAGACGGAAACAGCCCCTGCTCCAGCCCGATGAGGAACACGTTGCCGAACTCCAAACCCTTCGCGCTGTGAAGCGTCATAAGCGTCGCGACCTTTTGGTCGTCCTGCATTGTGTCAACGTCGGTCACAAGCGCAATGTTCTCAAGATAGCTTTCGAGAGTTGCGTTCTCCGTGAGCTTCGCGAATTCGTTCACCGCGCCGATGAACTCGTCTATATTAGCCAGCCTGTCGCGAGCTTCGTCGGAATCGCCCTTCTCGTATATCGCGCGCAGACCGAACTTCTCCACTACATACGCGACCGCTTCCGCAAGCGGCAGCGTGTCGACCGTCGCTATCGCTTCGTTCAGATGGTCGCTGAATTCCATAATGCTTTTCTTCGCGCGCGACGAAAGCGCGTCGTGCGGCTCCTGAAGAGAGGTGAATATCGGATAGCCGTTCGCAGCGGCGTCGCGCGCAAGCTCCGCGACGGTCGCTTCGCCTATGGAACGGCGCGGCGTATTTATTATTCTGCGAAGCGAGACGTCGTCCGCGGGGTTTATGATTACGCGCAGATACGCGATGATGTCGCGCACCTCGCGTCTGTCGTAGAATTTCAGCCCGCCGAACACGCGATAGGGGATACCCGCGCGCACAAGCATTTCTTCCAATACGCGCGACTGCGCGTTCACGCGGTACAGCACCGCCATCTTGCCGAACGGAACTCCCATTGTCTTGAGCGTCTGCATTCTGTCGCACACCCACGCGGCTTCAGAGCGCTCGTCGGACGCGCGGAACAGCGTCACTTTGTCGCCCGTCTCGCGTTCCGTCCACAGCGTCTTATCCTTGCGGCTCGCGTTGTGCGCGATTATCTGGTTCGCGGTGTCAAGAATACACG
>JAITHB010000128.1 GCA_031280145.1 Oscillospiraceae bacterium
CTCAGACTGTCGACAAACGATTGTTTTGTATGCGGGCGGGCGAGCCGGGGGCTCGCCCCTACAGCATATTGAGTTCCTGTATACCGATAGCATACACCCTGTAGGGGCGACCGCCTCGGTCGCCAGCCCTTTACAACGCTTGTGGGCTTTTGTCGACAGTCTGGACCGCCGTTTTCTACGGCGGTTCGCTTTTTCCTTTACATATTAGAGGCTTAATTGCGTGTAGCTGAACTCAACATAGTTTGTGAACACCCCGGAACTGTTAACAACGCCGGCGCCCGCAATACTTATATAAGTATCTGTTGTTACAGCAAGTGTCTTTCCTGAATTGATAATAGCGTATGTATAACCGCGCGGAGAACTCGAAACGGAGAATCCGACATAATTGATCCCGATAGCGTCGGTCCATGCATTTTTACAAGCGCTGAACCGATGGGGATTCACAGCCGGATCATATTGCGCATATGCGTGCGCTTGAAAATTTATGGAGTTTCCGAGAAAGTCGACGACCGTTGTTGTCTTGATGAGTCTTCTCGTTGTTAAAGCGCGAAGAGAAATCTCTCCAAACGGTTGACCGGGTTCTGTATAGACTTGTCCTGCGTCTCCTGCGCGAACCGCTTGAGCGAAAAGTTCCCGATTCACTTCGCTGCGTTGCTCCAGATCCGCGAAGAACAGATCCAACGCCTGTTGCACCTCTTCTGTTGTAAAATGCTGCCCGTTCGAGCAGAACGATGTGTCACCGGATTCATTTTCCTTGATTGCTTCCGACAACCCCGAATATGAAACAGAAGCAAGCGCAAGCAACACTGCCAGAAGCACTGCCGGATATTTTTTCATGGGAATAATCCCCTTTCGTTTGTCAGCTTTCTCTGCAAGCAGGAAAACTACTTTTTAAGCTTAACATATATTTGATAATTTATCAATAGTAATATGAAATAAATAATAAATTCTAAGAGTACTACTACTTTTCAGTCGGTGTACAGAACATTCATTTTGGGTTATTGAGAAATTTGCGGCATACCCTCCGATATGTTATCATTACAGAAACCACAACGGGTCGATTGACGGAGGGTACGCCTTGACAGACACAAACTTGATATTCAGCGCGGAGAATCTCACGCGCAGCTATGGAAAGAAAGCCGCGCTCGCGGGTCTCACGCTGACCTGCGATAAGCCGGGTATATATGGTCTGCTCGGACGCAACGGCGCTGGCAAAAGTACGTTCATAAGGATACTTACGGGACAGGATTTGCCGACAAGCGGAAAGGCGCTCCTGTTTGATACTAATCCGTTTGACAACCCCGCCGCGCTCGAGGGCGTGTGCATCGCGCTTGACAGGTCGGAATTCGGCGGCGTGAAGAACCTGCGCGAGTGGATGAAGGTATCCGCGTCCATGTATTCCGATTGGGATCAATCCGCCGCAGACAAGCTGACCGCGCGCTTCGAGCTTGACCCTCGCAAGAAACTGCGCGCGATGTCCCGCGGAATGCAGACGGCCGCCATGCTGCTGATTGCGTTAAGCTCGGGCGCGCCGCTCACAATCTTCGACGAACCCTCGCTGGGTCTTGACGCGGTCGTGCGCGAACGCTTCTACGATATGCTGCTGGACTTCAGGAATCGGCAGCCGAAACGGACGTTCCTCCTCTCCACACACTTGATAGAAGAAGTTTCGCGGACGCTCGATTATGTGTGGATGATTGAAGCGGGAACGCTGCTGGCGCAAGGAACCGTTGCGGAGCTTTGCGGCACGGCGTATCAGCTCTCCGGCATAGGAGCGGCTGTCCCGCAAGGCGCGAGGCTGCTTCGCCGCGAGGAAATAAACGGAATTACAATACTGACTCTTTCGGGCGAGCGTCCGACGGAGGCTCCCGCAGGGTGCGCGGTATCGAGCGTTTCGCTTCAGCGGCTTTTCGTTATGCTGACTGATAACCATGCGGAGGGGAGTGCGGACAAATGAGGGGATACTTAGGTGCGCTTAACTATTTCGCGAGAACGACAAAGCGGAACGTGATTCTCATCGTGGCGCTGCTCGCCGCAATCTTCATCGGAATGTTCGCGATTCCGCCGATATTCAAGTATAAGCTTTCTTACAACGGAATGGGCGACAACGGTCTGTATCTGTTCTTTATGATTTGGGTGATGTTCCGCGCGGCGAGACGCGACACCATATTCCTCACGTCGCGCCCCATCGCGCGCCGCAGCATCTTCCTCGCCGCCATGACGGAGGCCGCCGCGCTTGCCGCGATTCTCGCACTGACCGTCATAGCGTTCCAGAACCTCGGCTATCTGTTGAACGGCGCTTTAACGAAAGCCGCTCCGCAGTATTACGGAGCGAGCAATTACTTGGCGGCATACACGTTCACGCCTGCCGGAACATGGGTTGAATTTCTGGATTCGTTCAGGCGTTTCCTGCCGTTCGGAATCTTCGCGTATACTTACGCGTGCTTCCTTACCCGCTGGAAGGGCTTGACAATCGGGCTTTCGGTCGGCGTCCCGCTGCTTCTTTTCGCAATGCTGCTGCTGCCCGTCATTCAGAACTTTCTGACAGACTTTACGAAGGTCGCGGAAAGCGGAAACACGGCGTCCGCGCTGGTTGTCGCGCCCAAGTGGATTGAGATTGCGCAAAACGTCGTGGGTTGGTTCGGCAGAAACTTCCGCAAGATATATTGGACCGTCTGCGCGTGCTGCGTCCCGCTCTCGTTCTTTGTCATGCGGACGACGAGGTATGCAGGGTCGTGACAGCTCGCCGTTTGGACCCGAGACTTATGGGAATGATATACCTTCTCGTCGCCACGGTAATATGGGGCAGCAGCTTCGTCGCGCAGCGCGCGGGCATGGAGACAATAGGACCGCTCACCTTCGCTTCCGCAAGGTACACGCTGTCCACCGCCGCGCTCGCCGTTTGGTTCGCGGTGCTTGCGATACGCCGCAAGTCAAAGGGCGAGAAGCTTGCGAACCTTCGCGGTACGCTTATCGGCGGAATTCTGTGCGGGCTTCTCTCGTTCGCCGCGACCACGACGCAGCAGATCGGAATCGTCACCGCGTCTTCCGGCAAATCGGGGTTCCTCACGGCGATGTATATCGTGTTCGCGCCGATTGTCGGAATAATGTTCGGCAAGAAGACGTCGAGGCTTGTCTGGCTTGCCGTCGCGCTGAGCTTCGTCGGAATGGCGTTCGTCTGCTATGAACCCGGCATATTCTTCATCAAGCAGGATTTATGGCTCGTCTCGTGCGCTATTCTGTTCACGTTCCAGATTATGCTCGTGGACAAGTACGCGGCGAAAGTGGACGCGATACTGTTCATGCTTGTTTCGACCGTGCTGTGTATGGTGCTGACAATCGCGTGTATGTTCGTCTGGGAGAACCCGATCAAATTGGGCTCGTTCCCGCAGATTCTCGCGAATTGGTTTCCGCTGATGTATTCCGGCGTATTGTCAGGCGCGGTCGCCTACACATTGCAGGTGTACGGACAGCGCAAGGCGCACCCGTCGGTAGCCTCGCTCGTGATGAGCCTTGAAGCGGTGTTCGCTGCGGTGTTCGGCTGGCTTATCCTGCGCGAGAGCATGTCCGCGCTGCAGATTACGGGGTGCGCGCTGATGTTCGCGGCAACCGTCGCCGCGACCTCGCCTCAGTGGCTGAGGCGAGTGTACGAATGAAAAATTAGTGGTTGTACATAATCGGGCAATTTATTGCGAACCGCAGGCGATGTATTGAATACTGCGGGCGAGCCGGGGGCTCGCCCCTACAGGTGTTTGTTTTCATTCAATCGGGAAGGTATCATAAACCTTGTAGGGGCGACCGCCTCGGTCGCCCGCCCTTTACAACATTCGCCCGTCACACTACAACCACCCGCCGCAAAATAACCCGCCCGCAGAGTCCAATAATTATTCCGGATTCATTTTTAGTTATAACAGCCGCCGTGCATTGCGTCCTCCGCCAAATTAGGGTCGTCGCGCGCGACGGGTTCATTTGCGTAGATGTATCCGCTGTCGGTCGTGTTGTCGCCGATTATTGTTATGTCGGAAGACGCGGTGTTGTCTTCCAGAAGCGCGGAGGCGGAGCTGTCCCAGCCGCCCAGAATGCGATGCACGTGATATGCGCCCGCAAGGTTTGCCTTTTGCGCGGCGCACGATTCAATCTTGTTGCAGGATACGGATTCGCAGCTCGTCATTCCGACGATTCCCCCGACAAACGAACCGACCGAAGAAACGCTTTGCGCGTTCTCGCAGCGGAGGACGACGGAACCGTTCCGGAGCGCGCCCGCGATTCCTCCGACAGCGTCCGCTCCGCCCTTCACCTCCGCTGTGTTTATGCATTCAAAAGCGCCCGCGCGGTTGCGTCCTTTCGGAAGGGGATACGCGCCGCTGTCCAGCACACGGTCTGCACAGCCGACGATACCGCCGACCGCTCCGCCTTCGCTCGTCACGTTTGCCGCGTTGCTTGAGCCGCTTATCACGGCGGTAAGAAGCTTCCCCGCGATTCCGCCGACAGAATCGCCGTGCGCGCAAACCGTCCCTCTGTTGGTACACTTTGCTATGCTGCCGATATACATGACGGAACCCGCAATGCCGCCCGCCATTGCGTTTGCGGCATTCGCGGAAAACGTCTGCGTGACGCTGCCCAAATTCTCGCAGTTTTCGACTAAATTACAACCGCTCGCTGTGTAATCTTTTTCAGGGGAAACGGTAAATCTTTCGCGCGGAGCAGGAATCGGCGCTATGTATGAATCGCCGCTCTTTTCCGCAAACTTCCACGTTGGGTTGCGCGCGTCGCCGATGATGCCTCCGACGCTTCCGTGCGCCCAAACGCCGCCCGCGTTCCGACAATTGCTGATTTTAAGGAAACAGACGCCCTCGCCGACGATTCCGCCGAACATCAGTCCTGTGCAGTCTTGGCTCGGATGAACGTCGCCGCGGTTCACGCAGCCTGCGATTTCAAGGCGCGCCTTCTCCGATTGAGCGGGATTTTTTTCATAGCAGGGGTCGCTTCCGCGAATGTATCCCGCGATTCCGCCGACAGACTTCCCGCCCGATATCTCGCCTTCGTTAAGACATTCCGTTATGGAATAGACCGCCGCGAGCTTATCCCACGTGGCGAGCATGGTTCCCGTTATTCCGCCGACGCGGCTCGTTTCATCCTCGACCGCTACCGCGCTGACGTTTCCCGTGTTTATGCATTTAAGGAAGTTGGTGTTGTTGGCGTAAGAGCATATCCCGCCCGCGCCGCACTTTTCCGCGCCTACATTGGCGGTATTCTTGCACGAAACTACGTCGCAGTCCATCAGGCTGCCCGCGAGTCCGCCCGCGTCCGCGGCGCCGTTTATCCTGCCGCGGGTTTCCACGCCGTCGATAAGCGAACGGCAGGCGGAACAGCACAGCCCGCCGAGCCCGTCGCTGCTTGGCGCGCTCTGCGCAACGTTAAGCTCAAGCGTCAAATTCCTGATTGTCGCGTCCTCCAACGAAAGGAAGAGCGGCGAAGAAAGCGGACCTATAGCGTGACCTTGACCGTCAAGCTCTATTCCGCAGACCGCGGGCAGCGTGCCGCAATCGCCCGCGATATCTCGCCGAAGCGCGTATCTGCCGTCCTGCGGATATTCTTTGCTCTTCCCGATTCTCATCAGTTCGTCCGCGCTTGATAACCAAATCTGCTCCATACGCCACACCTCTCCCGTCCTTTTGTTGCCCGCAGACTATAATTATGCGGACAGGTGGTGATATGTTTGTTTTGTTTTTTAACGGACGGCCGATTTACGAATGAAGAACAAAAATTAAGAATGAAGAATTCTTAGTTCAGGCTGTCGACAAACGATTGTTTTATATGCGGGCGGGCGAGCCAACCCACCCCGCCAAATCTGCGGATTTGTCAGGGACCCCGGAGGCGGTCGCCCCTACAGGGTGTATGCTATCGGTATACAGGAACTCAATATGCTATAGGGGCGAGCCCCCGGCTCGCCCGCCCGTATACAAAACAATCGTTTGTCGACAGTCTGGGGCGATTTCCAATCGCCCGCCCCGTATCATGCACGTCCCTGTTACAACGTAGGGGTTATACGCGTGACAGGGAACGGTTATTCGGTAAAAGATAACAAGAAAAAGGTCTTGCAAACCTTTTCATTGCGTGATATACTCTAAATAAGAGGTGGATTGAATATGGCGGCGGCGAATCTGACAATTCTGGATATCGCAAAGGAAGCGGGCGTTTCTCCCGCCACTGTGTCTCGTGTTCTTTCCAAGCATACTAACGTAAGCCCCTCGACCGCGCAGAGGGTCCGCGAGGTCGTCGACAAATACAGCTATCAGCCCAACAGCATAGCGCGCGGGCTGCTTCAGCGCCAGTCGCACGTGCTTGGCATAATCATGCCGGATATTAAACACCCTTACTACGCGAGCGTTTTCTCCGCGGCGCAGCGAGAAGCCGGCAGCGCGGGCAGTGTCGTTCAGTTGTACAGGCTGGCATACAACTCCGCGATAACCGACGACTTCATCAGTCACCTTATCGAGCGCAGGCTTGACGGCGCGCTTCTTTGCGGCGGCTTCATAGAACCCTCCGACCCGAAGGACTTGTCCGCCGTTCTCAAGCATTTGCAGCAATACATGCCGATAGTCACGATATGCCCGCCCATTCAAGGGCTTGACTGCGTCAACATATTCCCCGATCTGGAGGGCGGCATAAAGAAGGAAGTCGGACACTTGGCAAGGCTCGGACACAAGCGCATAGCGTTCATCGGCGCGACGCAGGAAACGCGCAGCGTCGGCGAGCGCGAGCTGGGCTTCCGTATGGAAGCGGAACGACTCTCAGTTAAACCCGTGCTTCATTATGAAAACATCCACACACCCGCGATGGGCGAAAGCAGCGTTCAGCGGCTTCTTGGCAGTCTGCCGCGTTCCGCGTGGCCGACCGCGCTTATCGTGGTTAACGACTTGATGGCGCTCGGCGTGCTGAAGGGTCTGCGCAGAATGGGCTTGCGCGTACCCGAGGATATTGCCGTCGTCGGAAGCGACAACCAGTTTTTCTCGGAATATACAGACCCGCCGCTGACCACGCTGGACCTCAACGCGGAAGAGCTCGGGCAGTTGTCCATGCGCCAGCTTCTTCACGCGCGCGACAGCAAGCCCGCAAGCTATTCGCAGGTGCGCGACCCGATGCTGATAGTCCGCGAATCATGCGGCGCAAGCCTTTCGGGAAGAACCGCGGCGCTGCTCGAGGGAGGTGTTTACGCGTGACGATAAGCCGCGCCGACAGGCGCTTGGGGCGGAAACGTTTCCGCTTTTTGCGCAACGATTGGGAACTGTACGCGCTTCTTCTTCTGCCGATGATATTCGTGCTTATCTTCAAGTACGGCGCGTACATCGGTTTGAGCGTCGCGTTCAAGGATTACAAGATCCTCAAGGGCTTCTTCGCCAGCAAGTGGAACGGCTTTGACAACTTCGCGAAGGTGTTCGCCGCGCGCGACTTTACGCGCGCGTTCCGCAACACTCTCCTTCTTAACGGGCTTGACCTCGTGCTGGGCTTTCCCGCGCCTATCATATTGGCGCTTCTGCTGAACGAAGTGCGCGCACGTTCGTTCAAGCGAGTGACGCAGACGCTGCTGTATCTTCCGCACTTCCTCTCTTGGGTTATCATCGGAGCTGTGGCGTATCAGCTGTTCAGCCTGTCGGGCATAGTGAACACTCTCATCACAAACAACGGCGCGAAAGCGATTCCGTTCTTGCAGGAGAACACGCACTGGCTCGTTTCATACTTGGTTATCGGCGTGTGGCAGACGATGGGCTGGGGAACGATCGTCTACCTTGCCGCGATAACGGGAATAAATCCCGAGCTCTATGAAGCCGCTGTGGTGGACGGCGCGAACCGCTTCAAGCAGATAATTCATGTGACGCTGCCGAGCATCCGACCGACCATCATTACGCTCCTTATAATGAACTTGGGGCGCGTTATGGGCGGTTCGTTCGAGCGCGTGTATTCCCTGATGAACGTCGCGACGACGGAGTATACATACACGATTCCCGTGTTGATATACAACTGGGGCATTCAGAGCAGCAAATACAGCCAAGCGACGGCGCTGGGCTTGTTCCAGTCGGTTATAGGATTGCTGCTCGTTCTGGGAAGCGATTTCATCGCGAAGCGCTTCGGCGAGGATGGTCTGCTGTAGTTCAGATTACGGAAAGGAGCCGTTATGGTCGCTGCAAACAAGAGTGTGCCGCGCAAGAAACCCCACATACGCAAGAAGCCCGGCGCGATTATTGCGGACGCGCTTATCTACGCCGTCCTCGCGGCGGTAAGCCTTACTTGCGTCATGCCGTTCGTGCATGTGCTCGCGAAGTCGCTATCAAGCGAAGCTTATGTTATCGCGCGGAAAGTCTTTCTGTGGCCGATGGGCTGGACCTTTTCCGCGTACCAGAAGGTGTTCTACGACCACAGCATCACGCGCTCGATGGGCGTGTCAATCTTTGTCACGGTTCTGTTTACGCTGCTGGGGCTTGTGCTCACCGTGTGCGCGGCGTATCCGCTGTCGCGAACACGGCTTAGAGGACGCAGGGTCTTCACGTTCATGATACTCATCACGCTGTACTTCAGCGGCGGAATGATTCCCGATTACCTTCTCACCAACTCGCTGGGAATGCTGGAGTCGCTGACGTCGCTGATACTTCCGCTCGCGTTCTCCGCTTACAACTTCCTTATAATGAAGACGTCGCTTCAGTCGAGCTTCCCCGACAGCTTGGAGGAAGCCGCGAGAATCGAAGGCGCGGGATACTTCCGCATACTGTGGAGCTTCGTGCTTCCGCTGTCCAAGCCGATACTCATGACGATCGCGCTGTTCCTCGCGGTCGGGCGCTGGAACGCGTATCAGGACGCGCTGTTCTTCATCAAGCAGCGCGCGGACCTGCGGCCCATGCAGCTCAAGCTGTACTACCTGATAGTCGCCGCGACGGAAAGCTTCCAAGCGTCGGAAACGGTCGTCGCTGTGCGCACGAACCCCGAGGTGCTCAAGGCGGCGTGCGTCATGTTCGCAACGGTTCCGATCCTTTGCATATATCCGTTCATCCAGCGCTATTTCGTGCAGGGCGTTATGATAGGCGCGGTAAAGGGATGATAACCGGTACCTGACAGGTGTGACCTGTTGGCATACGACCCACTAAATAAGGAGGTTTCTAAATGAAAAAGCTGTTGACTCTGGTTCTCGCGCTTACCATGCTGCTCACGCTTTCGCTGCCCGTGTTCGCGCAAGCGGGCGCGGCGAATTCCATCACCATCAAAATCCCCGTGTATGACCGCGGATTCGAGGGATGGAACGTCACCGACAACTATTACACGCAGTGGATTCAGAAGGAATTCGGCGACCCGAACGGCATAAACGTGCAGTTCGTGGCGATCACGCGTTCCGCCGAGGTTCAGGACTACATGCAGATGCTGGCTGCGGGAACCGCGCCCGACATCGTGTTCCACTACGACATGCCGCAAGCGGTGGCGTATCAGGCGGAAGGCGCCATTCAGCCGCTCAATTTGGACGAGCTGAAGGAATATGCGCCGACCTATTATGAAAGAACCATCGGCATGGTCGAGCAGTACGGCGAACTGGACGGCGAAACTTACTTCTTCTTCGCGAAGCGTCCCGACGCGTACAACTGGCTGACGCTCATCCGCGAAGACTGGTGCGAGGCTGTCGGCAAGCCGCTGCCCACCACGCTCGCGGAACTCAACGAGCTGGTTCTTCTGTGGCGCGACGCGGGACTGGGCTATCTCAATCACCAGCTCGTGAAGGACAACTACACCTACAGCTATCCCTTCCGCGCATGGCCAAACGACGACAAGGAACACGCGCTGTATTCCGAACTCGGCGTCGCGGACTTCACTTGGGCGGCGACCCACGATTATCTGAAGAACCTGAACTATCAGTATAACGCGGGCGTCATCGACCCCGAATTCTACCTTTGCGTAGATACCAACGAAGCGATGTCGTGGTTCGTCTCGGGACGCGCGGGCACATACAGCCTGTACCTCGCGAGCGCGTCGCCCGTCATCTCGTCCCTGCTCGCGAACTTCCCCGACGCGAAGCTCGCAACGCTTGACCCGCGCTCCGGCTCGCCGAACGACGGTTATTCAATGGAACGCGGCTACTGGCCCTTCGGCATGATAATGGGAATCAACGCCTCCACAAACGACGCAACGCGCGTCGCGGTGTGGAAGTACCTGGAATGGATGCTGCAGGACGGCAACCTCTTCAAGCTGGAGAACGGCGTTGAAGGCGAAAACTACACGGTGGCGGAAAACGGTCTCGCGATTGCGACGCCCGATTTCGCGGGCGCGTCCGTTCTTTCCGCGAACAAGAACAAGGATATGTGGTGCCTCTGGGAAGAGAGCGCGGCCTATCCGACACAGGAGCTCCAGGAAGTCGCGAACCTCATCAACTGGGCGCCCGTCGGATATGAACAGCTTATCCTCGACTCCAAGAAGTTCTTTGAAGAAATGGCGCCTTACCGCGTGCCTGACGCGCTGTTCACCACCGCGGTCACAACCGTCGCGGAATACAAGGCGGACCTCAACACACTGTGGCAGGAACTGTATGTCAAGTGCGTGATGGCTTCCGAAGCCGACTTTGAGAAGGTATACGAAGAGAGCTGCAAGGTATTCCTCGAATCGGGCTATCAGGCGATACTCGACCAGAAGGCTGAACTCTACGACGCGGGCAAAGTGAAGTAAATCTATCGGTTCAATTGGGACGCCGCCATTGGGCAGGCGTCCCGTTCTGTCTGTAAAACTGTTTATACAAATAACTGAGGGAGACAAACCATGACGTGGAACCGCGATTCACTTGAGAAACAGGCGCAGAAGGTTCTTGATATGCTGCGCCGCGATGTTCCCAAAGACAAAGACGACGGACACTTGACGATGGACAACTGGGAATGGCCGACGGGCGTCGCTCTGTACGGCATATGGAAGACGTTCGAGCAAACGGGCGACCCGGCAATCCTCGACTACCTGACCGACTGGTACGCGCGTCAGCTTGCCAAGCCCGCGCCGCACCGCAACGTGAACAGCGTCGCGCCGATGCTCGCGCTGACTTTCATGTACGCGCGCACGAAGAACCCCGAGTGGCTGCCGCACATCGAATCGTGGGCGAATTGGGTGTCGGAAACCATGCCGCGCACGGAGTTCGGCGGGCTTCAGCACATCACCGTGTGGAACAAGCACTATCAGCAGTTATGGGCGGACACGCTCTTCATGACGGTTCTGTTTCTTCTGAAGGCGGGGCAGACGCTCGGCCGCGCGGACTGGGTCGAGGACGCGAAGTATCAGTTCCTCATCCACATCCGCTGCTTGCAGGATAAAAAGACGGGGCTGTGGACGCACGGCTGGACGTTCGACATGCGCCACTCGTTCGCGGGGGCGTTCTGGGCGCGCGGCAACGCGTGGTTCACCGCCGCGTCAGTCGAGCTTCTGTCCGCGCTGCCAAAGGAGGACGCGGCGAGCAGGTTCGTCGTCGAAGCGCTGCGCGACCAAGCGCGCGGTCTATGGAAGCTTCAGCGCGAGAGCGGATTGTTCACAACGCTTATCAACGTGGAGGAAACCTACGAGGAAACCTCCGCAACAGCGGCAATCGCGTTCGGCATACTGAAAGGCGTTCGCCTTAAGTATCTCGACGAAACATATGAACCGATGGCGCGCAAGGCGGCCGAAGCGGTGCTCGCCAAGATTGCGCCTGACGGCACAGTGACAGGCGTATCGGGCGGCACCGGAATGGGCTACGATTTGGAGCATTACAAGAAAATCAAAGTCGCCCCAACCGCGTATGGGCAGGGTCTGACATTCCTAATGCTGACGGAAATGATGGAATGGTCGCAATAGCGGAACGAATAATTGAAACCCCTTTGGAACGTCAAAGGGGTTTTGTCATCGGCAAACAATTGTCGTGCATACCCGCGGGCGAGCCGGGGGCTCGCCCCTACAGGGGTTTGTTTTCTTTCAAGCGGGCAGATAATT
>JAITHB010000130.1 GCA_031280145.1 Oscillospiraceae bacterium
GACACGGGACCCGCGGGACCCGCGGGACCCGCGGGAGACTGCGCCGACTGCACAATATCTGATGAAGAGTTTGAGAAGCGCGTTCTGAAGGTTCTGATAAAGTACAACTGCGCGTGCGGCACGCTGCCCTCGCGCGGCATTGTCCGAGGGTGCGGGCGCAGCGGCGGGAACGGGTGGCGGTAGGTCCGCCGTCCGCGGCGCAATGAGCTTTTGCCGACGGCGCGGCGGCTCCGACAAGCAATTGCGGCAAGGACGCTTTCCGAATCGGAAAGCGTCCTTTTTGTTTTTACAGACCCTTTAACCTCTGAATTTCCTCAGATGAAAGGCTTGTGTACTTCATAATCTTTTCATCGGATTCTCTGTTGCGGATCATATTCAGCGCGATTTCAATCTTACCCTCGGACATACCAAGTAGCTTACCCTCGGACATACCAATCAATTTGCCCTTAAGTATGCCCTTCCTCTCAGCCAAAATACGCTCTTCCTCCAACTGGGCTTCGTTGAGACGTTCGGTGAAGTATGGGGATTTCTCAACCCGCCGCAGGTTCTGCATGTTCGCCAACGCGTTATTGTACACCCGAATCAACTCCCTTCCCAAGTCCGTTGATGAATAGTCTTCCGAAAATCGAGCGGCTTCATCCATATTGCTTACCGCAAAGAATCCGGCAAAGATATACAAATCACTGTTCTTGTCAGCCGTCCGAAGTACCGCCGGAACATATACCGTTGTTATTTCCAGCAACTCACTGTACACCCTATGCGTTTCCACGACCATAAGCCTAACATGTTCAACGGGCAGCGGCTCGTCGTGGTCGGTATACACAAAAGAAATGGTAACGGGTTTAATATCCTCATAATGCATTTTCTCAACAGGCTGCGTCGACAGCATTCTGGACGCGTATATAACGGTTCTGTTAACCTGTCGCGCTTTTGTATAGGAACGCTGCATATCGGCGGTATAGAACCTGTTATCCGCACCCAGACCCAACGTATCAAAACGGATTTCCCGCAAAAGAACGTCGTCCTCGCGCAAAGAAGCCTGCGAGTGCGGCTCGCCGATAAGCTCAACGGTATTGCCCGTTACCGAAGATACGAGCTTTGTGAACAGCTCTTTACCCGCAAACATGATAGAAAACACAACGTCATTGCATGGTCTGAAATGGTCGTCAAAGCTGAGCCGTAATGAGGCGTCTGCCATAGGTTTATTTTCCATCATGCCCTCCGTAAATCCTGTTATTATCTTATCATATTCATGCCGCGCAATCAAGCTTCCGAGGTTTGTGTTTTACTTTGCGCCATGTTTGTGATAAAATACTGCGTTGAAGCATGGAGGTTTTTTATGGAAGATAAGCAGTTTATTTCGTTCGAGGATGAGGATAGCAGAAAGATATTCAGGCATACCTCGTCGCACGTTCTCGCGGCGGCGGTGCGCAAGGTCCGCCCCGACGCGAAGCTCGCCATCGGCCCCGCAATCGAGAACGGATTCTACTATGATTTTGACGTTGACACGCCCTTCACGGAAGAGGATCTGGCGAACATCAACCGCGAGATGGCGCGCGTCGTCAAGCGCAACGACAAGCTCGAACGCTGCACGCTTCCGCGCGAAGAGGCGATTGCCGCGATGGAAGCCGCGGGCGAGCCTTATAAGGTTGAGCTTATCCGCGACCTGCCCGAGGACGCGGAGATTTCGTTCTACAAGATGGGCGACTTCACCGATTTGTGCGCGGGTCCCCACCTTCCCTCAAACGGAAAGATTAAGGCGATAAAGGTTACGCACACCTCGGGCGCGTACTGGCGCGGCAGCGAGAAGAACAAGATGCTTCAGCGCGTCTACGGCACCTCGTTCCCGACCAAGGAAGAGCTTGACGAGTATCTTAAGCAGCTTGAGGAAGCGAAGAAGCGCGACCACAGGAAGCTGGGGCGCGAGCTCGACCTGTTTATGATTGTGGACGAGGGTCCGGGCTTCCCGTTCTTCCTGCCCAAGGGAATGGTTCTGCGCAATGTTCTGGAGGACTACTGGCGCGAGCTGCACCGCAAGAACGGCTATGAAGAAATAAAGACGCCGATAATGCTTTCGTGCGACCTGTGGAAGCGTTCGGGCCACTGGGACCACTACCGCGAGAACATGTACACCACCAAGATTGACGAGCGCGACTTCGCCGTGAAGCCGATGAACTGTCCCGGCGGAATGCTGGCGTTCAAGCGCAGAATATGGAGCTACCGCGACTTGCCGCTGCGCACGGGCGAGCTCGGTCTGGTTCACCGCCACGAGCTGTCGGGTACGCTGCACGGGCTTATGCGCGTGCGCTGCTTCACGCAGGACGACGCGCACATCTTCATGACCCCCGAACAGGTGAAGGACGAGATACAGGGCGTCGTCAAGCTCGCGACCGACCTTTATGAGAAGCTGGGGTTCAAGTACCATGTCGAGCTTTCCACACGGCCCGAGAATTCGATAGGCGACGCGGAAACGTGGGAGGCCGCGACCGACTACCTCAAGGACGCGCTTGAGGCGCACGGCGTGGAATATATCATAAACGAGGGCGACGGCGCGTTCTACGGTCCCAAGATAGACTTCCACCTGAAGGACAGCATCGGCAGAACATGGCAGTGCGGAACGGTTCAGCTCGACATGCAGATGCCAGAGCTGTTCGACCTGACATACACGGGCGCGGATGGGCTCAAGCACCGCCCCGTTATGATTCACCGCGTGATATTCGGTTCCGTCGAGCGTTTCATCGGCATTCTCACGGAACACTTCGCGGGCGCGTTCCCGCTGTGGCTGTCGCCCGTTCAGGTTCGCGTGCTCACGATAACGGACCGCGCGAACGAGCGCGCGAAGGAGATTGTCCGCGAGCTTGAGGACGCGGGCGTCCGCGTTGAATCCGATCTGCGAAACGAAAAGATAGGCTTCAAGATCCGCGAGGCGCAGGGGCAGAAGATTCCCTACATGGTGGTTCTGGGCGACAAAGAGGTGGAGAACGGCGTTCTCGCAATCCGCAGCCGCGGCAAAGGCGACGAGGGTACGGCGACGTATGAGGAGTTCTTGGCGCGGGTGAGGGACGAGGTCGCGGCTAAGGCGTTGTAATGTTTCTGTCGCCTGATTCAATACAACCATACAGAGATTCCCTATCGGCAACAGCGCGGTCGTTGTATAGGGCGGGCGACCGAGGCGGTCGCCCCTACAGGGGTTTGTTTATATCAATCGGGAAGGTATCGTAAAATCTGTAGGGGCGAGCCCCCGGCTCGCCCGCGGGTATACAACACGAGGATGAATATATGGACACAGAACGCGTCGGCATAAACGGCAACATGGGCGGCAGCCGCACGAAGACGATTGGCGCGGGAGAAGACCCGTTTTACAGCGAAGCCAACATGGCGGAATTAATGCGCCGCATTGCAGACATAGAAGCCGGAAGGAACCTCGCCCAACATGACCTTATAGAGGTTGATGATGATTAATGATAACATATAAAGGAAGGCAACTGACATGGACACAGTACGCATCGGTATAATCGGCGCAGGCAACATGGGCAGCAACCACGTGAAGATGATTGGCGCGGGCGAAGTCCCGGGTCTCACGCTGGCAGCGGTCGCGGACCGCAAGCCCGAGCGGCTTGAGGCGGCCCTCAAGAACAGCGGTCTGCAGCTTTCGACATACGCAAGCGGCAGCGACCTCATCAAGGACGGCAAGGTGGACGCGGTGATAATCGCCACGCCGCACTATCAGCACCCCACGCTCACGATTGAGGCGCTCAACGCGGGGCTGCACGTTCTGTGCGAGAAGCCCGCGGGCGTGTATACCAAGCAGGTGCGCGAAGCGAACGCGGTCGCCGCGGCTTCCGACAAAACTTACGCCATCATGTTCAACCAGCGCACGAACTGCATCTACCGCAAGATGCACGAGATAATCGCGTCGGGCGAGATGGGCAAGATCCGCCGCGTAAACTGGCTCATCACAAACTGGTACCGCAGCCAGAGCTACTACGATTCGGGCGCGTGGCGCGCGACGTGGGCGGGCGAAGGCGGCGGCGTTCTGCTGAACCAGTGTCCGCACAACCTCGACCTGTGGCAGTGGCTCTGCGGACTGCCAACGACAATACGCGCGTTCCTGCAAGAAGGCAAGTGGCACGATATCGAGGTTGAGGACGACGTGACGGCGTACGCGGATTACAAGCAAGGCCCCGACGCTCCCTACATTTCCGAAAAGGGCGCGACGGGCGTGTTCATCACGTCCACAGGCGACACGCCGGGCGACAACCGTTTGGAAATCCTGATGGACGGCGGCAAGCTTATCGCCGAAAACGACAAGCTCATGCGCTGGGATCTGAAGACGTGGGAACCCGAATTCACCGCCACATATAAGGGCGGCTTCGGCGAACCCGAATACGACGTATACGAAGTGGAAACCGACGGCTATAATCCGCAGCACAAGGGCGTGCTGATTAAGTTCGCGGAACACATCCTGCATGGCGAGCCGCTTGTCGCGCCGGGTATCGAGGGCATTCGCGGGCTTATGATAAGCAACGCCATGCACCTTTCAAGCTGGCTGGGCAAGCCCGTCAACCTGCCCGTAGACGAAGACCTCTATTACGAGGAATTGATGAAGCGCGCCGCCACGTCGCGCCATAAGGAAGAGACGGGGATAATCTTCAACACCGACGGCAGCTACAACGCGGGAGCGAAGAAATAAAGCAGATAAGCTAATAGCTATCAGCTCAGGAGCTAATAGTTATTAATTAATGTTTAACAACCTTCGCGCCAGAGGATAAAACTAATAACTAATAGTTATCAACTCGTGAGTTAATAGCTATTAATTAATATTTAGTTGCGGCGGGGATGGGACGCACGACCGTCAGGCGAGCGATCGGAGATCGCCCCTACAAACGTATGGTTATGTTCATGATTGAACGTATACAACCATTATGGTTGCATCAGACTGTCGACAAAAGCCCACAGGCGTTGTAAATGGCGGGCGACCGAGGCGGTCGCCCCTACAGGGTGTATGCTATCGGTATACAGGAACTCAATATGCTGTAGGGGCGAGCCCCCCGCTCGCCCGCACGCATACAAAACAATCGTTTGTCGACAGTCTGATACAACCATTATGGTTGCATCTGCGTTCTCGTCGAAATGGAATATTTCATTTGTAGGGGCGATCTCCGATCGCCCGCCCGATGGTCGTACGACCCGCCGCAACGCAGATAAACGTATATACCATATGTTGTTATCCGTTTAATTGGTATTATTATTTAATGAAACAGAGGATTATTAACATGAAAGTCGTAACCTTCGGCGAACTGATGATGCGTCTCGTTCCGCCGGGCTATCTGCGCATCAGCCAAACAGACAAACTCGAAATGAGCTTCGGAGGCGCGGAGGCGAACGTCGCGGTCTCGCTCGCGAATTACGGCGCGGACGCGGTCTACGTAACGCGTCTGCCGAAGAACCCAATAGCGGATTACGCGGTTCAGCAGCTTCGCGGGCTTGCGGTTGATACGTCCAAGATTGTCCGCGGCGGCGAGCGCATGGGAATCTACTTCGTGGAGAAAGGCGCGTCTATGCGCCCCTCCAAGGTGATCTACGACCGCAAGTTCTCAAGCATAGCCGCGATCGAACCCGGCATGGTCGATTGGGGTTCCGTTTTCGACGGCGCGGATTGGTTCCACTGGACGGGCATAACGCCGGCGCTCTCCGAAAGCGCGGCGGCCGTTACGCTTGAAGCCTGCAAGGCCGCGAAGGCGAAGGGCGTGACCGTCTCCTGCGACCTCAACTACAGGAAGAACCTGTGGACGCGCGAGCAAGCGAAAAAGACGATGACGGAACTCGTGAAGTATGTCGACGTGATGATAGCAAACGAGGAAGACAGCGGCGACGTGTTCGGCATACACGCGGAAGGCGCGGACATCGAGAGCGGCAAGCTTTCGGAAGTCGGCTATGTGAACCTCGCCAAGAAGCTTTCGGAAACCTTCGGCAGCAAGAAGATTGCGTTCACGCTGCGCGAAAGCTTCTCCGCTAACGACAACGACTGGTCGGGTCTCCTCTACGACGCCGCGGCGGGCGATTACACGCGCTCGCGCAAATACTCCATCCGCATTGTGGACCGCGTCGGCGGCGGCGATTCGTTCGGCGGCGGATTAATCTACGGTCTGTCAAGCGGGATGGGCGACGCGGACGCGATAAACTTCGCGGTGGCGGCGAGCGCGCTCAAGCACACCATCGAAGGCGACTTCAACCGCGTGACGCTTGACGAAGTGAAGTCGCTCGCGGGCGGAAGCGTATCGGGCAGGGTGCAGAGATAATGCGCGTCTTAGATACGCGCACAGGCAGCAGAATAACGTCTTCAGGCGCGATACTTCAAGGCATCGCGCCTTCGGGCGGTCTTTACGTTCCCGAACGCTTTCCGTTCGTCCCGCTCAGGGAAATCGGCGCGCTCGCGGAACTCCCTTACGCGGAACGCGCCGTGTTCATCCTCTCCCGAATTCTGCCGTCGTTTCCGCAGGACGAGCTTGCGGCGGAAATCCGCGCCGCGTACACGCGGGAAAGGTTCGATTCCCCCGACATCGCGCCCCTTATACCTTTTACCTCGCGCCTCAGCGTCCTCGACCTCACGCGCGGACCGACGCTCGCGTTCAAGGACTTCGCGCTTCAGCTTTTACCTCGTCTTATGCGATTGTCCGCAAAGATGGAGGGCGACGCGCGCCTAAGACTGATACTCGTCGCCACCTCGGGCGACACGGGCAAAGCGGCCCTCGAAAGCTTCGCGGAGCAGGACGGCTTCGCTTGCGTCGTGTTCTATCCAGACGGCGGCGTAAGCGAGACGCAGCGGCTCCAGATGGCGACGCAGCGCGGCGGCAACGTTTCCGTCCTTGCGGTGCGCGGCAACTTCGACGACGCGCAGACGGGCGTGAAGCGGCTGTTCACAAGCCAATCTTTCATAAAGAACGTCAAGGATATGGGATACACGTTGGCTTCCGCGAACAGCATAAACTACGGCAGACTGATTCCGCAGATTGTCTATTACTTCTCCGCGTACGCGGACCTGCTCAAACGCGGCGGGGTGAAGCTCGGCGAGGAAGTAAGCTTCGTCGTGCCGACGGGCAACTTCGGAAACATTCTCGCGTGCGATTACGCAAGGCGGATGGGTCTTCCCGTCAGGAAGACGGTTCTCGCGTCGAACTCAAACAAAATCCTGTACGACTTTATAACGACAGGCGAATATGACACGCGCCGCGAGTTCGCGCAAACCTCGTCGCCGTCGATGGATATACTCGTCTCATCCAATCTCGAACGGTTCCTGTTTGAAACCGTTCTGCGCAATCCGACTTCATTGAACGCGCTTATGTCTTCCTTGGCGAACGAGAAGCGTTTCTCCGTATCCGCGCAGGCGACGCGCGCGATACGCGCGCAGTTTGAGGCGGGCTGGGCGGACGAAGCCGCGACTGCGTCCGCTATAAAGGAAGCGTGGCAAAAGTACGGCGTACTCATCGACACGCACACCGCGGTCGCGTATTCGGTATACAAGAACAATCCGCTCTCGGAGCAAACCGTAATCGTGTCTACCGCGAGCCCGTTCAAGTTCGCGGCGAGCGTTTCCTCCGCGCTGTATGGCGCAGTATCTGATGAAGAAACGCTCAGCGAATCGACAGGCGCAACTATGCCGAAACCGATTATCGGATTGTCCGGCAAGAAGGTTCTGCACGAGAAGGTTATCGAGCGGGACGAGATGGAAGCCGCGGCGTCGGATTTTCTGAAATAATTTTGCTTCGGTGTTTCAACGCCGTTCATACGGGTTATATATCACACGTACAATCTGACTGGACTGATTGAACGTCGGTTGACCGAATGATAATTATGGAGGAAACAATAATGGCTAAATGGGTTTGCAAGGTTTGCGGATACGTACACGAAGGCGACGCGCCGCCGGATTTCTGCCCGATATGCAAGGCTCCCGCGAGCAAGTTCTACGCCGCGACAGGCGATAAGTCGTATGCGGACGAACACGTGATTGGCGTCGCGCAGGGCGTCGACGAGCGCATCGTTCAGGGCTTGCGCGAAAACTTTGAGGGCGAATGCAAGGAAGTGGGAATGTATCTCGCGATGTCGCGTCAGGCGGACCGCGAGGGTTATCCCGAAATAGCGGAAGCCTACAAGCGTTACGCGTTTGAGGAAGCGGAACACGCGGCGCGCTTCGCGGAGCTTCTTGGCGAAGTGGTTTATCCCGACACCATCAAGAATTTGGAGCTTCGCGCGGAAGCCGAATACGGCGCGTGCGCGGGCAAGAAGGAGATAGCGACGCTCGCCAAGCAGCTTGGCTACGACGCTATCCACGACACCGTCCACGAAATGTGCAAGGACGAAGCGCGCCACGGCCGCGGCTTCGACGGGCTGCTTAAGCGTTACGGGAAGAAATAACCATAAATGAAGAATGAAGAATTATTGGTTCGATAGCTTTCGGCTAATAATTCTTCATTCTTAATTCCGCATTGTACCTGTCAGGCTTGTATCCTGAGTTCCCGTATGTCCTGAGCGGTTAGGTAGTCTGTTAATCCCAGTATCTCGATATCAGTCGCTCCCCTGCGTATCATTTTCACAGCAATCTCTTTATCACGTTCATGCCTGCCTTCCAGCTTGCCCTCTTGTCGTCCCCTCAACTCCGCGCTATGCAGCGCAGAGGCTTCGTTGTGCTTTTGGTCGTCGCGCATGCGCTGGAGCGCAAGAAATTCAGGCGATACAGTAACACTGCGATAAGCGTTGATAGCTTGCGTCATCTCCGGCACCTCCAACACTTCTATTCTCCTCGTGCGTCATGGCAGAAGAAGATAAACCCCGCCGATGAAAATACCGACGAGGTTTTTTTGTATCTGTCAGGCTTGTTTCCTGAGTTCCTGAATGTCTTGGATGGTAAGGTAGTCTGTGTATCTAAGAATCTTTCCGTCTGTTTCGCCGTCAATAATCATTTTTACAGCAATTTCTTTAGCAGCCTCCAGTTTTCCTTTCTGTTCCCCTATCTGAATACCTTCGAGCTTGCCCCTCAATTCCGCGCTGTGCAAGGCGGAAGCCTCGTTATGTTTCTGGTCGTCGCGCATGCGCTGGAGCGCAAGAAATTCAGGCGATACAGTAACACTGCGATAAGCGTTGATAGCTTG
>JAITHB010000158.1 GCA_031280145.1 Oscillospiraceae bacterium
CCGCCCGCATACAAAATAATCGTTTGTCGACAGCCTGAATTCTTCACTTTCTATTCTTGATTTTTCATTCAGAGGAGAGCTATGCCGCTTAACCCAAGCATAAAGAAGATACTCATCATCGGTTCGGGCGCGATAGTAATAGGTCAGGCCGCGGAATTCGACTACGCGGGCAGTCAGGCCTGCCGCGCGCTTCGTGCGCTGGGGCTTGAGGTGGTGCTGGTGAACCCGAACCCCGCGACTATCATGACGGACTCCGTTATGGCGGACCATATCTACATAGAGCCGCTTACAGTGCCGACGCTCAAGCGCATCATAAAGAAGGAGCGCCCCGACAGTCTGCTGACTACGCTCGGCGGGCAGAGCGGTCTCACATTGTCAATGAAGCTTGCGAAGGACGGCTTTCTGGGCAGGATGGGCGTTCGCCTTCTGGGCAGCAGTCTGGATACGATCGAGCGCGCGGAAGACAGGCAGCTATTCAAGGACACGATGAACGAGATTGGCCAGCCGTGCATTCCGTCCGACGTTGTGACGGATGTTGACGCGGCGTTAAGCCTTGCGGATAATCTCGGCTATCCCGTGATAGTGCGCCCCGCGTTTACGCTCGGCGGAAGCGGCGGCGGCATAGCGAAGGACGCGGCGGAGCTTGCCGTGACGGCGCGCGGCGGAATTGAAGCCTCGCCTATCGGACAGATTCTGGTGGAAAAATGCGTCTCAGGCTGGAAAGAGATCGAGTTTGAGGTGATGCGCGATAAGGACGACAACGCGATTACAGTCTGCTCAATGGAAAACTTCGACCCTGTGGGCGTTCACACGGGCGACTCAATCGTCATCGCGCCGACCGTAACGCTGTCCGACAAGGAATATCAAATGCTGCGCACCGCGGCAATCAACATAATAAAGAGCCTGAAAGTGGAAGGCGGCTGCAACGTGCAGTTCGCGCTTCATCCCACGTCGTTTGAGTACGCCGTGATAGAGGTGAACCCGCGCGTGTCGCGCTCGTCCGCGCTGGCGAGCAAGGCGACGGGCTACCCGATTGCCAAGATTGCGGCGCAGCTTGCGGTGGGGTTCACTCTGCCCGAGCTTGCCAATATGGTGACGGGCAGCACTTCCGCGTGCTTCGAGCCCGCGCTGGATTACGTTGTGGTGAAGCTGCCCAAGTGGCCGTTCGACAAGTTCGTCTACGCAAAACGTACGCTGGGTACGCAGATGAAGGCGACGGGCGAGGTTATGGCAATCGGTACGTCGTTCGAGCAGGCGCTGATGAAGGCGGTGCGCGGCGCGGAGATCGGGCAGGACTTTATCCGCATAAAGAAGGTTGAAGACGTTGACACGGACGCGCTTCTTCTTAAGATGGAGGAATGCACGGACGAGCGGCTGTTTATCGTGGCGGAACTTCTGTGGCGCGGCGTGTCGGTGGATGAGATTCACCGCCGCAGTATGATAGATAATTGGTTCCTTTCCAAACTGGTTAATCTGCTGGACACGGAACGGGAGCTGCGGACGCTGCGCAAAGCTTCCGACCTGCCGAACGATACGTATCTTCACGCGAAGCGCCTCGGGTTCACGGACGCGCTCATCGCGCGCCTGTCAGGGCAGACTATCGCGAACCCGCGAAGCCCCGTCTACAAGATGGTTGACACTTGCGCGGCAGAATTCGTCGCCAAGACGCCGTACTTCTACGCCACGTATGACGACGAAGACGAGGCGGCGGAACTCATCGAGCGGCGCGACGCTGCGCGCGACACGCTTTCGCTGCCCAAACGCAAGAAAGTAATCGTGTTCGGAAGCGGACCCATACGCATCGGGCAGGGCATCGAGTTCGACTACGCCTGCGTTCACTGTGTGTGGACGCTGCGCGAGCTTGGCTACGAAGTGATTCTGGTGAACAACAATCCCGAAACAGTCTCCACCGACTTTGATACCGCAGACCGCCTCTACTTCGAGCCGCTCACCCCCGAAGACGCAGCGGGCGTGATTCGCGTGGAGAAGCCGTTCGCGGCGGTGTGCCAGTTCGGCGGACAGACCGCAATCAAGCTGACGAAGTATCTCGCGAAAATCGGTCTGCCGCTGCTCGGAACATCCGCGGAAGGCGTCGACGCGGCGGAAGACCGCGAACGCTTCGACGAGATTCTCACGCGCCTCGGTCTCGCTCGTCCGAAGGGCGCGACCATCATGACGCGCGAGGAAGCGCTTGCGGCGGCGGAAACGCTGGGCTATCCCGTTCTGCTGCGTCCGTCATATGTGCTTGGCGGGCAGAACATGATTATCGCGAACTCCGACACCGACGTTGCGGAGTACATGGATATAATTCTGGCGCAGGGCATCGAAAACCCCGTCCTCATCGACCAATACCTGATGGGTACGGAAGTGGAAGTCGACGCGATATGCGACGGCACGGACATACTCATCCCCGGCATTATGGAACACGTGGAGCGCGCGGGCGTTCACTCCGGCGACAGCATAGCGGTTTATCCCGCGTGGAACCTGAACGGCGTGCTGACCGACAAGGTTATCGACGCGACGAAGAACCTCGCCATCGCGCTGGGCACGATCGGGCTTATCAACATTCAGTATATCATACACGACAACAGCGTGTTCATTATAGAAGCGAATCCGCGCGCGTCGCGCACAGTGCCGTACATCAGCAAGGTGACGGGGCTTCCCGTGGTGGACGTGGCGGTGCGCTGTATGCTGGGCGAGAAGCTTGCCGCTATGGAATACGGAACGGGTTTGTTCCGCAAGAGCGCTTACTTCGCAGTGAAAGTTCCCGCGTTCAGCTTCGAGAAGCTGATAGACGCGGACACGCAGTTAGGCCCCGAGATGAAGTCGACGGGCGAAGTTTTGGGCATTGCGCGGACGCTTGAGGAAGCGATGGTCAAGGGGCTTTCCGCCGCGGGCTACCATAACGAAATGCGCGGCGGAGCTTTGTTCTCCGTTCGCGCGGAGGACAGGGCGGAAACCGTGCGCACCGCGCGGCTTCTGTCGGAGAACGGGTTCCGCATATACGCGGCGGGCGGCACGGCGGAAGCGTTCCGCGCGTCGGGCATATACGCAAGCAAACTGCCGTCGGTGAGCTTGGATATAGGAAAGACGTTCGAGTTGATAGACAGCGGGAAGATTCAGCTTATCGTGTCCACCTCGCAGAAGGGACGCCAGCCCGCGAACGCGAACGTGCGTCTCCGCAGGAAGGCGGTTGAACGCGGCATACCGTGCTTCACCAGTCTGGATACCGCGCTTGCGTTCTGCCGCGCGATCGGCAGCCGCTACAGCCTGATGAACGCGGAGCTTGTGGACATAAACGCCATGCGCCACGACAAGCAGAAGCTGCGCTTCGTTAAGATGCGCGGAAGCGGCAACGACTACATATATTTCGACTGCTACGACCAAACGGTGGAAAGCCCCGAATCGGTCTCCGTTCAGGTTTCCAGCCGCAGGCTCGGCATTGGTTCCGACGGAATCGTTTTGATCGGCGCAAGCACTTTGCCTGAAGCGGACGCGGCCATGCGCATGTTCAACGCGGACGGAAGCGAAGCGGAGCTTGCGGGCAATTCGCTGCGCTGCGTCGCGAAGTATCTGTATGAGAGCGGACGCGTCAAGAAGGAAGCGATGACGATTTCGACCGAAGGCGGCTTGAAGCGCGTGCGCGTGTTTGCGCGCGGCGGAATGGTCGAGCAGGTGTGCGTGTCGATGGGGCGCGTATCATACGAACCAAAGAACGTGCCTGTTCTGCTGGATGAGCCCGCGATAAATAAGGGCATTACGGTCGGCGGCAGAGCCGTGTATATAACATGCCTGTCGATGGGCAACCCGCATTGCGTAATATTCACGGACGACGTTTCGGCGGCGGACGTCGCGGGCTGGGGCGGCAAAATTGAGGTTGACCCGCTGTTCCCGCAGCGCGTGAACGTATCGTTCGCCCAATCCGAGAATAAACATACGCTCCGCATGAGAACATGGGAGCGCGGCATAGGCGAAACGATGGCGTGCGGAACGGGCGCGTGCGCGGCGGCGGCGGCGGCGGTGCGGCTCGGCTACTTAGAAGAGGGCGACCAAACGGTGCATATGCCGGGCGGCGACCTGCTGGTCACGGTAGAGGGCGACGAGATTAGTCTTACGGGCGACGCGGTGATTGACTTCTTTGGGGAGATAAATCTGTAATCATGAAGAATCAACTACTTATATGCATACCTAGAGTAGCACTAAGTATGTATAGTAGAATTTAGACATGGATCAAAAAAAGTATGTCACGTTGTCATGGTGTAAAAAACAATCGTCTTTGCTCTGTTCAAGAGCAATGGTAAGGTGTATAATGAAGCCGTCACTGAATACTCGCTCAAAATGTTGCAGGCAATCGTTCGCGGATATACAGTTATTGAAAGTGCGGACCACTCTGATGGGTGGCGTAGATACAATGGATTGGCGGATTTAGGTTACAAGGAGCATCTACGTGTTTAGCATTGCGAGAATGAATTCTATAGATGATCTGGTATCACATCAGTGGGATAAAGAGTCTCTCAAAAGATCGTTTTCGTTTTTATCTAAAAGAATGCGAGTTTTGTTTTAACTACCAGCGCGAAAAACCTGTAATACACTTGGATGTGATAGTGGAGATTTAACTGTAACCGCGAATAATTGAAAGTAGACGAATTCACGATGTGGAGATGGGATCAAGGGCGATTGTTGTATTTCCGGTTCGATGTACTTAAGAGCATCGCGGTGGTTCTTGCTAAATTTAACGGCGTGAGCATCGCCAATTGTGAGGATTCATTCAGGAATGCCTTAATTTCAGAAACAGGGATGCCGTTTGCGCCTGCGCATTATACCGTGTTGCGCAATTACAAACGTGTTTTCGAGTGTGCGTTTTTAGCTACCGTTGCTGACGGGCGATTGATAGCTTCTGATTTTTGTCGTGAGTTGGCAAAAGAAGACAGTGAGTTTACCAATGCCGATGACTATCTGTTGAGTTACATCAACCGTTTCCGTTTCCCTTTTCCAGCATTTGATGGCTATGACACTACGCAGGAGCGAATTTTCCCATTTTGCGCTATTTTGAAGTATCTGATTGCATTGAAACAGAGCGGAGGGCAACCGAGCGTTGCTTTGAATGATATCTTTCAGATTATTATTGCCAACCATTGTACTGGTTTAGAGGACATACACTATTATTGCAGTTTAACTCCAAAATCATACGCCACCAATGACACAGAAAAACGGCAGTTGCGAGAAATGGTAATTTTCATCAGCCAGTTAAGTGTTCTCAAAGTTTATAATGGTCAGTTGTGGCTGGACGTAACAAACCAGAGCGCGCTTGATGAATTAGCGTATAGCTTTTTGATTCCTATTAACAATGCGCCAAAAGAAAATCGTGTTGAGGAATTTGCCACCTTAACGAAACTATCCGACGGTATAGTACTTCCCACTCTCGAAGTATTTGCTTCCAATACTGCTGATATTGAGTTTATTGAGGGCAAGCGAAAGAGAGCTGAGCATTTCAGAGTGGACAGAAGTCCTCTGCTCAGGAAATACTACCGTGAAACAAACCGTCAACCAATCTGCCATATGTGTCAATTGAATGTGGCTTTAAAATATCCGTGGACGGATTATATGCTTGATATTCACCATTTGTTGCCATTATCGTCAAGCATAGCAATAACCACTAAAGGCACATCTCTTCAGGATATAGTAGGTCTTTGCCCTACTTGCCACAGGAGTATACACGCATACTACGCAAAGTGGCTTCGGAACAACGGACAGGATGATTTCCGCTCACGAGCTGAGGCTATGGACGTTTACCTTGCCGCCATAAAGGAGATTGCGTGATGAATCCACTAAAAAATAAGATGCCCTTAAATGTTCAGAATAAGCTACTTGCGGACTGCATTCACAAAGACATAGCTCTTTTCGATGCACTTGTGCAAAGAGGGTTTACATATGATTCTTTGCGCTACACGGAATATTCTGATGTTGTTCCGCAAGGAGAGGTGGTAGAAACCTTGGACAACAAAGTAAAATCGAACGCGACAATTCCTGCCGTCAGTTTCTTTTCTGGTGCAGGTGGTCTAAATATAGGTTTCGAGTATGCGGGTTTTGACAACTTGGTTTCTATTGAATTTAACGAGGTGTTTTGCAACACTCTGCGCCGTAATTATCAGAAGAAGGCTATTATCGGACCTCCAAACCACAGTGGTGATGTGCGTAATCATGAAGAAATCGCCGCTTTGCTTGAGTTTATAATCGGTGCAAACCCATTTGATGGCGTATTTCATGGGGGACCGCCTTGCCAACCATTTAGTATTGCGGCTAATCAGCGATTCTCAAAAGATAGTGATAAATTCAAGCGCCAAGGCTTCGACGATGAGGAAAAGGGTGAGCTTCTCTTTGATTACCTTTGGTATATAAAAAAGTTTATGCCGAGAGCCTTTTTAATAGAAAACGTTGCAGGCATAGCAGATTGCGATATCGATGGAAAAATCAAAACAG
>JAITHB010000175.1 GCA_031280145.1 Oscillospiraceae bacterium
CATAACTTCAGGCGTCGTATACGTTATAAAATCCTCAACTCCCGCCAAAGCGAAAACTTCCGCCTCGCGGATTTCCTCCGTGCTTGAAGCCTCGGGAGCGTTCGCCGCAAGCTCCTTGACAGCAGACGCGCACTCGGGACAGCGCTTCTCAAAGTACCACCCGACCGCGGGGTTTGCGTTCAGCGCGATACCCATTTTCGATTTCCATTCCTCTTTGTTAACGCGCCAGCCTCCGAGCTGAAACATCAGTCGGATTTGGAAACGTTCCAGCAGAAGAAAACTGTTGAACGAATAGTCGTTAGGGTTAATCCAGCCCAGCATTGAATCCTCCAAATTACAGGAGGGCTAAAATATAGTCACCCTCCCGCTTGTGTTTTCATATACTGATTTCATCATATGAAGTCTCCCCTTTCAAATTCAGATGACTATATTATAGCATACGCAGTATAGGAATCAAATACGGGTTCTCCCGCCCAATTTGGAAATAAGGAAAAGTGACGTTTGAAATAATGACGGAACGTTTATATAATACAATATATGAACTCTTGGAGGAACTTGGCGTGAGCGGAACGGGCTGGACTATCTTCGGGCTTTCATTCATATTTTTCATGACCGCCGCAGGCAGCGCAATGGTGTTTCTGCTGCGCAGAATAAAGTGGACGGGAATGCGCACCGCGTTCCTCGGATTCGCGGCGGGCGTTATGGTTGCGGCGTCCGTGTGGTCGCTGCTCATTCCCGCAATCGAAGGCAGCAAGGGCGGAAGCGTACCCGAATGGGTTCCCGCCGCCGTCGGATTCGTTCTGGGCGGGTTGTTCCTGCTGGCGCTGGACAAAATCACGCCGCACTTTCACGCCGCGCAAGGCACATATGAAGGCCCCGCGTCGCACATGCGCAGGTCGTGGCTGCTCGTCTCCGCGGTAACACTGCACAACATACCCGAAGGCATGGCGGTCGGTCTGTCGTTCGCATACGCCGCGCAAGCGGGCGAACACTCCGCGTTGATGGCTTCAATCGCGCTCGCGGTCGGAATCGGCATACAGAACTTCCCCGAAGGCGCGGCGCTGTCCATCCCGATGGCGGGCGACGGTGTGCCGCCTTGGAAGTCGTTCCTCATCGGCGCTGCCAGCGGAATAGTCGAACCGATATTCGGCGCGCTCGCCGCGCTTCTCGCAAGCCGCATAACGGGCATAATGCCGTGGATGCTAAGCTTCGCGGCAGGCGCGATGGTCTACGTCGTAGCGGAAGAACTCATCCCCGAGGCGCATTCCGAGAAGCACGAGCATATCGGCACATGGGGCGTGATGATTGGGTTCCTGGTGATGATGGTGCTGGACGTGGCGCTGGGGTAAAGAAAATGAAGAATGAAAAATTAAAAATTAAGAATTGAATGTTTGGAATGGAAACCACAACATCAATATACAACAGACTGTCGACAAAAGCCCATCGGTGTTGTAAAGGGCGGGCGAACGACCCACCCCGCCAAAACTGCGGATTTGTCGGGGACCCCGGGAGGCGGTCGCCCCTACAGGATGTATGCTATCGGTATACAGGAACTCAATATGCTGTAGGGGCGAGCCCCCGGCTCGCCCGCGCGCATGCAAAACAATCGTTTGTCGACAGTCTGTATACAACCAATAATTTTTCATCCTTCATTTTTCATTCTTAATTTAGGTTATTTCCTCGCGAAATACTCTCCCTTAACCATTCGCTTTCCCGCGTCCTCGATAACCTTGAGCGTTGGTTCGCGGTTGAAGCGCGTCACGCCGATGCGTTCCTGCGGAATCGCCCCGACATGGCGCGTCCAGTTCTCCATCTCGACAAGGCAGGTCGCGGTGCCGTTTCCGCTTCCGCCCGCCGCCGCGACTAGGTTCACGTTCTTGCCTGCCGCTGCGCTCCCGTTCTGATTCATCGCTTCACACCTGCGGAAACGGTCGAGGAAATACTTCATGCGCTCCGACGGCTGTCCCCAATAGACAGGCGTTACGAGGAACAGTCCCTCGCACTCCTTCACCTTTATCTGAAGCTCCGCCAGAATGTCGTCGACGACACACTTGCCCGCCGCTCTGCATGTACCCCACCCGTTTCCGCAGACGTAACACGGCGCAAGCTTCGCTTCGCTGATATCAACTACTTCCGCCTTGCCGCCCGCGGCGGAGATTCCGTCGGCGGCGGCGTGTCCGCACGCGGCCGTGAGACCATCCTTGTTCGGGCTTGCCGTGATAATCAAATACATATTGTCCCTCCTCGTTATTGTGATTCGTACGATTGTATTCCGCGCGCGGTGGGTTTATTCCATTATGAGAACAGCGCCGTCAGCGGGATATACAGAATCGGCACGAACGTCGATATAATCATATTGCCGACAGGCAGCTTGCCTATCTGCATCAGATTGATTCCGATTGCGACGATGAGCAGACCGCCGACCGCGGACATCTCGCGCACAATCTCATCCGTCAGAATCGGCGAGACGAACCGCGCAAGCACGACGATTAACCCCTGATAAACAAACACGCTGACGGCGGAGAACAACACGCCGACGCCAAGCGTGGACGCGAAGAACAGCGCGGCGATTGCGTCGAGAAGCGACTTTGCGAACAGCGTATCATGGCTGCCCATGAGTCCGCCCTCAAGGCTGCCGACAATCGCCATCGCGCCCGTGCAGAACAGAAGCGACGCCGTGACGAACCCTTCCGTAAACTTGTCGTCGTCCGCGGACAATCCGCGGATATGCGCGGAGCCGATTTTCTTCTTGGTGAAGTCTCCGAGCACCGCGAGACGGCGTTCAATATTTATCGCTTCGCCCAGCGCGCAGCCGACCGCTATCGAGATAATCGTACACATCATGTTCGCGCCGCCGATTGCGTCCTTCAAGCCAATCAGCAGAACCGCGAGCCCCAAGCCCTTCATAACGGTGTCGCGAAGGCGCGTCGGCGCGATGCCGCGCAGCGCAAGCCCCGCCGCTCCGCCGAGAAGAACCGCGAGCGCGTTTACAATTGTGCCCAGCAATATATCACATCCCTATTAAAAATGAACAATGTAAAATGAACAATGAACAATTGAATGTTAGGAACGGAAAACCTGCAACACCGAACCTCAACCATTAATTGTTCATTGTTCATTTTAAATTCAGAACTTCTTTTACGCTTCCTTAGCTTCCACGGGACGAATGATAACCTGCTTGCGGTACTTACCCAAGCGCTCGAAGCAGACGATTCCGTCTGTCTTCGCGAACAGCGTGTCGTCGCTGCCGATGCCGACATTGAGACCCGGATGAATATGCGTGCCGCGCTGGCGAACCAATATGTTGCCCGCAAGCACGAACTGTCCGTCCGCGCGCTTCACGCCAAGACGCTTGCTATTGCTGTCGCGGCCGTTGCGCGTGCTGCCCATTCCTTTTTTGTGGGCGAAAAGTTGTAAGTCAAATATAAACATTATAATTCCTCCGGAATTTTATCTATTTTCCCGCGACCCGTTTAACCTTAACATTCCCCGGAAACTGCTTCGCTATCGCTTCGACCGAGTTCAAGCAGGTCTTAAGAATCGTCTGCGCGTCATGCATCTGCCCGCTTTCAAGAAGCGTCGGCAGGAACAGCTGCATACTGCCCTTTTTAAGCGTCACATCCGGCTTGGCGTTCGCCACTTCATCAAGCCCCGCCATCGCCGCCTGAAGCAGAGCGGATACCGCGGCGCACACAATATCGCCGCCCTCTTCCGCAAAGCCCGCGTGTCCGATGGCTGTGAACCCGCTGATGTTCGCGCCGCGCGTCCGAATTATGACGGAAACCATCTAGCCCGCCGTTACCTGCGTAATCTCAACCTTGGTGTAAGGCTGGCGGTGTCCCTGTCTCTTGCGCTCGTTCTTCTTGCTCTTATACTTATAAACTATAATCTTCTCGCCCTTAACCTGCCCCAGCACCTTGCCGACCACCTTCGCGCCCGCGACCGTCGGCGTTCCGATTGTCGCGTTTCCGTCTTCGCCAAGCAGAAGCACATCGAACGACAGCTCGTCGCCCGCGTTATTCTCAAGCTTGTCGAGATAAATGAAATCGCCCTTTTCCACTTTGAACTGTTTGCCTGAAGCTCCGATGATTGCGTACAATTATTCTTCCTCCAATTTACGGATGCAATTCAGAAGTCTTGCTTTGCATCCAAATATCTCGCCGCGGCGGTGTTTGCGTTCGCGCAAACTTAAGACCGTCTGCGTACGGTCACGTTTATGATGATAACACCGAACGCCTGAAATGTCAACGAATAAAACAGGCTGATCAAACGTTCACGCTGTACAGCATATAGAAAATCGCGGACAGAACGCCATAGAACAGACCGCCGAAAGCAATAAACCTTACCTGCGTTTTTTCCTTTTCCTTTTGTTTGGCCACTTTATCGCCATGCGGATTAAGAAACGGCAGTAAGGAATTCTTCACTGCCTTCGTGAAATTTCCGTACATGCCCATCTGCGAAAGCCAAACCAGTGTCGCCCCGCCTAACAGAATCACGGCGGAGACGAACGCCGCGTCGCACAGCAGTCTGAATTTGTCCGCAAGGCCGCGCGAGAACGCGTCCTGCGGCAAAAGAATAATTGCGGATATGATGATACCCGCAATTATCGGCTCCAGCGCGCGGACGGAGGTCGTGCGAATCTGGGAAACGCGCGAGCGTTTCTTCCGCGACGCAAACTTCCCAAGCGTCTTTTTCACCTTTTTAGGGTGTTTTGCATCGTTTGCGCTTTGATTCATTTAGCGAGCGAACCGCGCAGCTTCGCAAGTTCCGCGGCGTTGCAGTTGACAAAGTGACCGGGCGTAACTTCAACCAGCGACGGTTTATCCGCGGAATAATCATGCGCCGCGGAAGGAACGTATACCGTTCGTCTGCGCCGTTTCTCATAGTTCGGGTCGGGCAGCGGTATTGCCGACAGAAGAGACTGCGTATACGGATGCCATGGATGGCGGAACAGCTCGTCGGACGACGCAAGCTCTACAATCTTGCCGTAATACATGACGGCGATTCTGTCGGAAAAATACTTGACGACGGACAGGTCGTGCGCGATGAACAGAATTGTAAGCCCCATCTTGCGGCGCAAATCGTTCAGCAGATTTATAACCTGCGCTTGGATTGACACGTCGAGCGCGGAAATCGGTTCGTCCGCGATTATGAGTTCAGGCTCGATTACGATCGCGCGCGCGACGCCGACGCGCTGACGCTGCCCGCCCGAGAATTCGTGAGGGTATCTGTCCGCGTGTTCGGGAACGAGACCGACCATCTCAAGAGCCTGATTCACCTTATTGTCGATATATTCCTTGTCGCGGACGCCGTGGATAACCATGCCTTCCGCGATAATCTCGCGCACGGTCATGCGCGGGTTAAGCGACGCTATCGGGTCTTGGAAGATCATCTGAATCTTGCTTAGCAGCTCGCCGCGCCCTGGACGCATTCCCTTCTCCGATATAGACTTCCCCTTGAAGAGAATCTTGCCCGCGGTAGGATCGTATATCCTGATAATCGAACGCCCCGTCGTCGTTTTGCCGCAGCCGCTCTCCCCCACCAAGCCGAACACTTCGCCCTTGTAGACGTCGAAGCTCACGTCGTCAACCGCTTTGATGGTCGTGCGCCCCATTTTAAAATGCTGGCTCAAATGCTCGACATGAAGCAGAACTTCCTTTGAAGCCCCGTGGCTGTCCGCGCGTTCAGTATACATTTCAGATGCCGACTGCATTATCTTTCACCTCCCGCCTTGCCGCTTCCTCTGCTTTCATGCGCTGAATCGACTTCATGATAATCTCGGGCGGTGAAACCTTCGGCGCGTCAGGGTGCAGAAGCCAAGTCGCCGCGTAATGCGTGTCTGATACTTTGAAGAACGGAGGCTCCTCCTCAAAGTCAATCTCCATCGCGTATTGGTTGCGCGCGGCGAACGCGTCGCCCTTCGGCGGAAGTATCATGTTGGGCGGAGTGCCGGGAATCGCCGCAAGCCGCTCCTTCGTGTCCAGCGTCGGCATAGAGGACAGCAGCGCCCACGTATACGGATGGCGCGGGTCGTAGAAAATGTCCTGCGCGTTGCCCTGCTCGACGATTTTCCCCGCGTACATCACCGCTATTCTGTCCGCCATATTCGCGACGACGCCAAGGTCGTGCGTAATAAAGATAACGGAAAGCTTGCGGTCGCGCTTAAGCTGGTTGATGAGCTCGAGTATCTGCGCTTGAATTGTCACGTCAAGCGCGGTGGTGGGTTCGTCGCATATCAGTATGTCGGGGTTGGCGGCGAGCGCGATCGCGATAACCACGCGCTGGCGCTGTCCGCCTGACATCTGGAACGGATACTGCTTCATGCGCTTCTCGGGGTCCGGTATGCCAACCTCGCGAAGAAGCGCGACGGCTTTCGCCTCGTGTTCCGATTTGGTAAACTTGCGCTTGCTTGCGGCTGCCTGCTCCTGAAGATAAGCCAGCATTTCTTCCGCCAGCTTCTCTTTTTGCAGCGCGACGCGGTCCTCCGAATAGTGAAGGACGAGGTTCTCGACGGTCTTCACCATGTCGCGGCGCGCAAGTTCCGTATCAATCAGGTTTGCGGGAACGACAGACGGCGCGAACTTGCCCTTCTCGGTGAGCTTGCGGAATACTTTCTCGTCGCGCTCGACGCGCGCAAGCTCCGCGGGGTTCTTCGCGACGCCCTCAAAGTATGTGTCGATGGCGTGGCGCAAGCTTGTGCGGAACACGTAGAACAAACTATCCTTGCGAATGGCAATCTTATCTATGCCCTTCTCGACGGCGTCGGACATATCCTTCCACGCGGTGAGGCACTTGGTTTTGTTAAGCTTCTCTTCCTTAAAGATCGGCAGCAGCTCGCCCAGCCTCTGCTTCGCGATATCCTGATAGGTTCTTGCTTCCTTGTCCGAAGCTTCGATTATGTCGGCGATGAGCGCGAGATCGCTCATGCCTACGCTCGCCGAACCCGTTCCCGCCGTATAACTGAAGCTGAATTTATAATCCTTTACCGTTCTCTTAAGCAGATGCTCCGCCGCGAACGCGAGCTGCGCAAGCTTAGCGCGAAGACGCTTCTTTCCGTCGCGGCGCGTCTCGCGGCCGTTCAGAATCATGGCTTCGGTTAGTTGCTTGCCGACCTTCATTATCGGGTTC
This sequence comes from Oscillospiraceae bacterium, assembly GCA_031280145.1. Taxonomy (GTDB): domain Bacteria; phylum Bacillota; class Clostridia; order Christensenellales; family Aristaeellaceae; genus JAITHB01. The sequence goes on from JAITHB010000175.1 coordinate 7,129, forward strand.
AGCGACGAGAGCGGGTCTTGGAATATCATCGCCAAGCGGTTGCCGCGCAGCCTGTGGAACTCGTCTTCCGTAATCTTGAGCAGATCGAGACCGTCGTAGATAATCTCGCCGCTTTCGATTATCGCGTTCGGCGCGAGAATCCCCATAACCGCGCGCGCGGTGACGGACTTGCCCGAACCCGACTCGCCGACGATGGTCAGCGTCTCGCCCTCGTAAAGGTCGCACGATATGTCGCGCACTGCCTTGACCGCGCCGTTGTTCGTGCGGAACGACACGCGAAGGTTCTTTATCTCAAGCTTGGTTTGGGGGTTGTTATCGAGATAATCAAACATTATTCATCAGACCCCCTCAAGGAAGGATTGAACGCGTCGCGCAAACCGTTGCCGAACAGGTTGAACGAAATCATCAGCAGCGATATGACTATCGACGGGAACAGTATCATATACGGGTCGGTGCCAAGATACTTCTGCCCGTTGCTCAGCATTGTTCCCAGCGACGTCATTGTCGAGCTGTTGAAGTTGTATATGCCTAGGTAGGACAGAATAGATTCAGTAAAGATTACCCCCGGTATAACAAGCACGGACCTTGTGATAACAGTTCCTATCGCGTTCGGGAATATGTGCTTTAACATAAGCCGGAAATCCGACGCGCCGAGCGTCCGCGCCGCGAGAACATATTCGTGGTTCTTATACCTGTAGAACTGTGTGCGCACAACGTATGCGGGGCCAATCCACCCCGTCAGGACGAACGCGAACAATAACCCCAACAGCGGCGAAACCTTGCCGGGCAGAACCAAGTGCAGGTTGAACAATGTCGCGACAGCGACGAACGGCACCGCGTTGAGAACGTCTGAGACGCGCTCGACCAGCATGTCGAGCCATCCGCCGTAATAGCCTTCCATCGCGCCGATGAACGCGCCGATGATAAGCTCGCAGATGGCGACCGCCCACGAGAGAATCAGCGACAGGCGCACACCGTGCGCGAGGCGGATGAGTATGTCGTACCCCTGACCGTCCGTGCCGAACACGTGCGTCGGCTCGTGTCCGTTGAGGGCGTAGTAATAGTTGGCGTACCACACGCGCGTCTGAATCATCGTGCGGTCTTTTTCCACGTAATATTGAACGTTGCCGTCCGCGTCGCGCTTGTAGATATCTACGAACTTGTTCTGCTCCATATCCTCAAGCTTGAGCTGACCGCCCTTCGCGTCAAGCGGAGTGCCGTTCGCGGAATGCTTATACCAGTAGTTCGCGTCGTCCGCAAACTGCGTTTGCTTGGGGTCGATTATCGGCCAGAATATCTGAACGCCGTTATCCGTCTGCCACTTCATAAGCTCTTCGTACCTCGCGCGCGTCATCGCGATGAACTTGAAGCCGATCTCATTATACGAGTTAACCGTGGTTATGCGGTATGATTTACCCTGAGCCATGAACGGTTCCGAAACGCCCTCAATCGGGTTGACGTCGGAAGCGAAGCCCTCGTTCCAGTCCGCGCCGCTGCCGTCCGCGTCAAGATAGCCCGCGCCGAACGCCGCGAGGAAGATATAGAAACGGTCGTTCAGCGTCTTCTTGTATGTGCCGTCCCAGAAGCCCGTGCCTTCCATGAAATCGAGCGTCGGGCGCATCCTTGCGTATACGCCGTCCGCGTCCGAAATCTTGTATGAAGCGAAGAAAGGCGTGATGATGGCAAACAATGTCAGCGCGACGATTATCATGAACGCGACGACCGACGCCTTGTTGCGGCGGAAGCGAATCCACGCGTCCATAAAGTAGCCGATGGGCTTCGTTTCAAACTTCTCGTCATGCAGAAGCATGTCGCGCTGCCTGAACTTGAATTTCTCCTGCGGAATCTTTCTGTAGGCGAGTTCAGATATTTCCATTATCTTGCCCCCATCCGTATTCTGGGATCAAGGAAGCCGTAGGACAGGTCGATGAATATCATTGAAGCCAGAGAAACCAGCGAATAGAACATGGTCGTCGCCATGAACACGTCGTAGTCGCGAAGCTCAATAGACTTCACCAGCAAGTTGCCGATTCCGTTGATCGAGAATATATTCTCTATAACCAAACTGCCGTAGAGTATTCCGATAAAGCTGGAGATGATGCTCGGCAGAACGGGTACCATCGCGTTCTTCAGCGCGTGGCGCGTCGTCGCCTGACCCTTCGTCAAGCCCTTCGTTCGCGCCAGCAGCATATAGTCGGACGTGAGCGACTCCGTAAGCTCCGCGCGCGTGCTGCGCGTCAGCCCCGCTATCGTTCCGAACGACAGCGCCAAAACGGGCAGTATGAGCGAGCGAATCATAATGCCTGTCGTCCACGACCCGCCCGCGTCGTACAGCGACGACGCGACGAGCGGAAGCCAGCCCAGTCTGTATCCGAAGATATATTGCACCAAGAACGCGTACACATATGAAGGAACGGATATGAAGAGCATGACGAGCGTGGAGACCAAATGGTCCTGCCAGCGGTTCTTGCGAAGCGCGGCGTATATGCCAAGCCCTATTCCGATAGGAACGGACACTAACAGCGAATAAACATTGACGATCAGCGTCGGCGGCAGGCGGTTCACGATTATCTCGCTCGCGTCCTTCATGAAGTCTATCTTCCATGAAACGCCGAAGTCGCCTTCGGTAAACACGTGCCGCAGGTAAATAGTGAGCTGCTCCGGCAGCGGCTTATAGTAGCCCAAAGCCGTGCGGCGCTCAAACTCGGTTTGCGCCCTCGCTTTGTCGGCCGGCAGCTCGTTGGGCAGCAGACGCACCAAAACGAAGCAGATGACGACGATTACGAGGAACGTGAGCAGCAGCGCCATTATTCTCTTGAGAATGTATTTGAACATGTACACTTGGGGATGTCCCCCTTCGGAGTATTATTTACTGATATTCATTTAATGCTTGTTCTATTCCGATTGTGCCTAATCTATGTCAAAAATTTATATTCAATTTCGGTGCTCGGACTCGACCCTCGCGAATCCGAGGAACGCGATAGCGTTCTTCAGATTGTCGACAAGCGATTATTCTGTATGCGGGCGGGCGAGCC
>JAITHB010000135.1 GCA_031280145.1 Oscillospiraceae bacterium
CCGCCCGCATACAAAACAATTGTTTGTCGACAGCCTGATATAACCCAAACACAGTTCGAGGGCAAAATGATCAACGTAATCATCGCGGACGACGAGAAGAACGTCGTTAAATTGATACAAACGCTCGTCGATTGGGAGCGGCTCGGAATGCGGATAGCGGGCGTGGCGCATAACGGGCTTGACGCGCTTAAGCTTGTTCGCGCAGCGCGCGCGGACCTTCTGGTGACGGATATTCGTATGCCGGGAATGGACGGAATGAAGCTCGTCGAGCTGGCGAAGGCGGAGCGGCCGAAGCTTGAGATCATCATAATAAGCGGCTATCGTTCAAGCGCGCTCGCGGTTCGAGCGGCGCAATTCCATGTGGTTGATTTCATATATAAGCCGATAAAGCGCGAACGTCTGCATGAAGCGCTGGAGAAGGCGCGCGGCGTACTCGCTTCCGAATCCGATCTCCCTTCTGCGTCAAACGCAGAAGACAAATCATACGCCGACGTTATCGCGCCAAACGAAGAGACGGGCGCCGCCGAACCGCAGCGGGAGAATATTCCCCGCGATTCCGACGTCGGCGCGGAACCCGCAAAGCACGGCTATCTGATGAACCGAGCCTTCATTATCATAGCGCTGCTCGCCGTGCTTTGCGCCGTAATGGCCGGCGTATTGCTGTTCGTCAACGCCTCGCGGATGTTCAGGCTTATCGCGGGGCCGGTCGGTCTTGCGGCGTTCGGCGCGCTGATGGGCTTCGGAGTGCGCGGGCTGTATCTGCGTCACAAGGAATGCGAACGCATGCTGAGCCTGTATCAAGGCGGATATATTACGCTCAAGGACGTAAGCAGGCTTGCCTACCTGCCGTCGCGCGGAATCGACGGCGCGCTCGGCAGACTTTTGGAGCTGCGCGGCGAGCAGGAGCTGATAGCGTCCAGCAGAAGACAGGCGCAGTACCTCGCCATGCAGAACCAGATCAACCCGCACTTCCTGTATAACACGCTCGAAGGAATTCGCGGCGAAGCGCTGTCGGAGGGGCTCCTGACGGTGGCGGGCATGGCGGAAACGCTTGCCGCGCTGTTCCGCTATACAATCTCAAACGTGGACAATCTCGTTACGCTCAAGAACGAGCTTGATAATGTGCAGGACTATTTCCGCATACAGCAGTTCCGATTCGGCGAGAGGATAAAGATGCGCATCCACTGCGACGAGCAGGATGAGGAACAAATATTCAAATGCAAAATGCCCAAGATTATTCTTCAGCCAATCGTCGAGAACGCGGTTATTCACGGGCTTGAGGGCAGAACGGAGCAGGGCTGCGTCGATATCCGCATTGTCGCGTCCCAAAAGCGGCTGATGATCACCGTATCTGACGACGGCGTAGGCATACCCGAGGAACTGCTCGAGGGCATCAATCGGAAGCTCGGCGTGACTTCGCTTGACTATCAGGACACGTATACCGCGGGCGCGGGTTCGGGCATCGCGATGATAAACGTGAATAACCGCATACGCCTGATGTTCGGCGACGAATACGGCGTAACCATCTACAGCACGCTGAACGAGGGCACCGACGTGCTGATAACGCTTCCGCTCATCGAAGCGGTTGATTCCGAAGCTGCCGATCGCAAGGAGACCGACGGTGAGGCCTGAAATACTGCGCCTTTCCCGCGTTACGCAGACGGAGCGGAACAACTTCGTGCTTCGCGACATAAACCTGCATATATTCCGCGGCGAAATAATGGGGCTGGTGTGCAGGAACCCATACGGGCTGGACGCATTGCTGCGGCTCATCCAAACCAACGAGCCTATCTACTACGGGCATGTTTGGTTCAACGAAACGCTGACGAACAGCTACCGACATTCTTCCATGCGCCCGAACAAGGCTGCGGTAATCGAGGCGCGCTCCAAGCTTCTCCCTAACCTTTCGCTCGCTGACAATATATTCGTGATGCGGCCGGGGTTTCGTATGCGGCTGATTCCCGAGAAGCGGCTTGAGCGGCAGGTGTCTATGCTGATGAGCGACGTCGAGGTGTCCATTCCCGTAAGCGCCGCGATCTCGCAGATGAGCGTATACGACCGCTGCGTCGTGGAGCTGCTGCGCGCGAAGGTCGCGGGGGCTCAGCTTATCGTGCTGCTGGATTTGGGCAACATGATTCGCTCAGAATACCTTGAGCGGTTCCACGCGCTGGTGCGCCGCTTCGCGCGGGAGGGTCTGTCGTTCCTTTACATATGCAACCGCCAAATTGAAGCGCAGGTCATATCCGACAGGATTGCGATAATGGAAAACGGGCGCATTCAACGCGTTCTTATGCGCATGCAGTGGAGCCGCGCGCAAAATGATCAGAAGGACGAAGTGCAATCGGGAGCCTCACCCGACACTGCCGCGGAAGCGAACGGCGCAGCGTCGGTGCTGGAGCTTCGCGGCGTTACAACCGAACATCTGCGCGGCTTGACGCTTACTGTTCGCGCGGGCGAATGCGTGATACTGCGGAACATGAGCCGCCGCGCAAACGCGAGCTTGCAGGGGCTGCTGGAGGGGCGCGCGGAACCGCTGGGCGGCAGCATTCTGCTGGATGGAAAGAAACTGTCGGAGTATGATAAGCTATTGCCCGCGCGGATTCCGATTATCGCGGAAAACCCCGTCGAGAGTATGCTGTTCAAGAACCTGTCATATCCGGACAACTTGTGCTTCCTGATGGAGAAGAAGCTGCCGCCATGGCGGAGCGCAAACCGAATCCGCAAAAAAGCGGTTCGGGAGTATAAAGATATACTCGGCGAAACGCTGTTCGCGGAAGACATATCCGCCCTTTCGCCATACGAGCTGTACAATCTGGTATACTACCGCGTCGCGCTGGTAAAGCCGCGCGCCGTGCTGATAATAAAACCGTTCGCCGAGGCGGATGAGGAGCTGCGCGCGCATGCGGCGTCGCTGATCCGTATGCTTCAGGCGAACGGCATAGGCGTTCTGGTAACGACGCTTAGCGGTTCCGACGGCGGGTTGAATTAGCCGACTCATCTCCCTCCAACCAATCGTCAGCCTACTCGATACGGCGCAAACGGACGACAGCGCTACGGTGAACAGGGGTCTATCGCCCGCCTGTTACGCGTACGTCCCATCAACACCGAAGGTAACGTGCGTTACCTTCGGTGTGGCAGGAACGAACGTTACCTGCGTTGCAACAGGGTCGTGCGACCATCAGGCGGGCGATTGGAAATCGCCCCTACAGACGTGTGGTTATCTACAAACGGGCGATGCATTGTTGACGGCAGGCGAATGAGGGCGTTTCACAATACACCGTCCCATCCAATGCAACCATTCGTTTGTAGGGGCGATTTCCAATCGCCCGCCTGACGGTCGTACGTCCCTGTTGCAACGCAGGGTATATGATACATATGTTTATCTGCGGTGTGGCGGGTCGTACGCGATATAGGCGGTCTTTGTCGGCAGGTCGGGGCGATCCCGCAGGGTGGTTTGGCTCGCCCGCGGACACGCAAAACGATTATTCGTCTGCGGCCTGCGCCGCCGAACACT
>JAITHB010000106.1 GCA_031280145.1 Oscillospiraceae bacterium
ATTCTCATGCCTCAACTCCTCTGTCTGGAGTTCCGCACTCTCGTAGTCCTTCTGTATCTGCCTTCCGTAATTGCTCATCCCTGCTATTATACACTATTGCCGGGGGCTGAACAGTAACCTCCCACTGCCTCAAAAACACATACGGATTGAACGCGACGTCGTTCTCATACATGCCGAAGTGCAGGTGAGGAATCATAACGGTGTCCGTCCCTTCGGGTCCGTAGCCCGTGCTTCCGCTGTAGCCCAGAATGTCGCCCGCGCGCACCGTGTCGCCAACCTCGAACGCGCCGTACTGCGAGAGATGGGCATAATAATAGTAAACGCCGTTCTCGTCCTCAACGCCGATTCGCCATCCGCCGAGCGTCAGCCAGCCCTTCTTCGTCACGGTGCCGTTGCAGACGGAACGCACAGGAGTGCCTTTGTCGCAGATGATGTCGATTCCCTCGTGGGTGCGCTCGCCGCCGAAATCGCGCGCCGCGCCGTAGTCGTCTGTATAATAGTAGGCGGCGCTGCTCGCGAGCGGAAATACGCGGCTGTAGTCGAGCATGATAAGGTCGATTCTTGAAAGCGAATACATGCGGTTCTCCACCATACTTATGAATATCGGATTGTCGGAATAGCCGGAAATTCTCTCTCTCGCGCTGCTGCCCGAAAGCTTGCTCTTGATGGCTTCAAGCCGCGCCGCGTCGGGGTTCGCCGCCGTGCCCGTCTCAACCAAATCGATTGCCGCAAGCAGCGTCCACGGAACCGTTCCCGTTCCCGCCTGAAGATACGTGTTAAGACCGCTTGCGCCGAACAGACCGATTCCGATAGATTGTGTAAGCGTCGGCGCGGCCGCCGCGCCCGCGAACGGTATGAACAGCATTAGTGTAACGCATAATGACAGAATACTCAAGCGTTTGAGCGATCGTTTCAATCTGCATCCCTCCATAAATAAAAATCATAGCGAGGAAAGTATCGCAGAACTTTCCCCAATATGACCTTCTCTATCAATATAACGATAAATTATGCGCAAAACTGCATGGGAATTGTTTCATGGGATTATTATGCAAACAGAATAACGAATCTATGAATTGGCAGAAGTTGGAAAGTTTCAAAACGCCGTTTCGTTTTTCCGCAAAATGTGATATATTGGATGGCATAAACAATAATCGGAGTGAAAGATGAGCATAACAACAAAGCAAACAAGCGAAGTATTCGCGCAGCTTGGCTCGCCGGGGCAGATAATCATCGTCGGCTGGAACTACAAAGACCACACGCCGGGCGGCGACGGCAAAGGCCCCGCGGAGCCAATCTGGTATCCGCTCTCGCCGTATTCGCTGAACAGCGACGGCGCGGCCGTTCCGTTCCCCGAGGGGATGGAGCGCGTGGAAATGGAAGCGGAACTGGTCGTGGTGATCGGCAAGGAAGCGCGCCGCGTATCAAAGGAAGACGCGTTGGATTATGTATACGGCTTCGCGTGCGGCAACGACGTTTCGTGCCGCGATATACAGAACCATCCCGTGCGTCCGAACTTGCCTGTCGGCAAGACGTTCGACGGCTTCTGCCCGATAGGCGGAACGGTCGTCAGCGGTTTGGACGTGTCCGACATAATGGTGACAGGCAGGCTGAACGGCGAAGTAGTCATGCGGGACAGCACGCGCCACATGTTCTTCTCCGTGCCCGAGCTTATCGAACATATCACGCGCTATCACAAGCTTCTGCCGGGCGATCTCATCTTCACGGGAACGCCGCGCTCGTGCGCGTCCACCATCGTTCATCCCGGCGACACAATGGAAGTGGAGATTGCGGGCGTCGGAACGCTGACGAATTCCGTTCTGTTTTATACTCCATAAAGCAACAGGTGAGTATTGCATCGTCGGGGAGAACTGTGTGGCGCATTATTTCAGGCGGCGGAAAAGGTGACGGAATGAACAAGGCGAAGCCGCTCATATTGTTTTCGCTGTCCGCCGTGTTATGCGCGGTGGTCGATTACTCGGTATATATGCTGTTGCAGCCGATTTCGCAGCTCGCGCCGTTCTGCTACGCCATAGCGCGGATTATATCGTCAACCGTAAACTTCCTGCTTAACCGCAGCGTCGTTTTTCGTTCAAAGGAAAGACTGAAGGCCGCCGTTAAATATTATTTGCTGGTGCTTGTGAACGCGCTTATCGGGTCGCTGATCGTGAACCTGCTTAAAGCTTATGATATAACCGCGGTGTACGCCAAGCTTATAATCGACGTGATTCTGTTCATGGTAAATTATGTGATACAGCGCGCGTTTATATTCACATAAACGACATGACTGTGACGAAGGGTTCACGGCGACACCATGAACCCATAATATTATTTTCCGTTAAAGAACGCCAGCGGGTCTTCCGCTCCGCATCGCTTCGCGCCGCTCATACGTCGTCCGCAGCGGAACATACGCGCCCGCCTCGTTTGAACGCTCGAATGAGGTCATCACGTCCAGCGCGTGAAGAAGCTGTTGGTTGTCAGCTCGTGAATCGCGTCCCGCAAGAATGCTCGCCGCCATATCGTCAAGACCGAGCGCGCGGCTGTTCTCCTTGTAATCGAACAGAAGCGGCAGCTCCTGCGGCGCTTTGTTTTCGGGGCGGATAAGCGTAACAGGTCCGCCGAACGTGTTCGGATCGGGGCAGATAAGCGTTCCCGCGGTGCCGTATATCTCAAGCCGCGCCTGCGTGGTGTAATGCACGTCGAAGGTCGTGTGCAGCGTACCCACCGCGCCTGATGTAAAATGCAGAATTCCGACGTAGCTTGTCGGGCATTCCACCTTCACAACTTCGCCGAAGTGTTCCTTCGACGTAATAGTGCGCTCGCTGAAGAAAGACTTCGTAACGCCCGTGATTCCCTTTATTTCGCCGAGCAGGTTGATGAGCGCGGTAATATAGTATGGCCCCATGTCCAGCATCGGACCGCCGCCGAACTGATAGTAGAACGCGGGGTCGGGATGCCAAGTCTCGTGTCCGTGGCAGATCATGAACGCCGCCGCGCCTATCGGCGTGCCAATCCAGCCGTCGTCGATTGCCTTTCTGCATGTCTGTATGCCCGCGCCGAGGAACGTATCGGGCGCGCCGCAGATACGCCGGCCCTTCTCGTTCGCCAGCTTCGTCAGCTTCTCGCCTTCGTCGAAGGTTGCGCCGAGCGGCTTTTCCGTGTAGACATGCTTGCCCGCGAGCAGCGCGCCGCTTGTGACGTCGAAATGCTCGTATGGGCGAGTGAGGTTGAGTATTATGTCAACCTCGGGGTCCGCGAACGCGTCGTGCATCGTCTCATAAAGCTTCGGAACCGCATACTTTTCCTGCGCCTTCTCCGCGCGTTCGCGAATCAAATCGCATACGCCCAGCAGACGCACGTCGCGGAACGTTTTCGTGATGTTTTCAAGATATATGCCCGATATTGCGCCGCAGCCGATTATCGCGACATTCAGTTGTTTCTTCATAAATATACTCCGTTAATACATCTTTGCAGTGTTGAGGTATCTGTCCACCGTAAGCCCGTTCGCCTTTGCGTATTCCTTGCCGCCCGCCGCCCAAAGAAGCCCGCGCTCCATCAGCGTTTGCGCCTGCGGAGCGGTATCAAACACGTCGTCGTGATGTCCGAGCGAGCAGTAGAACACACGCCCCAGCCCCCAGTATTTCGTCCAGACGACGGGCATATCGACAGGCTTGTTCGCGTTGTGGTAATACGTCACTTGAGGGAAGCGCGTAGTCGCCAGCACTTCAACGGAAGGGTCGATATGCAGATAGTAATGCTCGCTCGTAACCTGAAAGTCCTCGATGCCGTCGACAAGCGGGCTTGTGCCGCGCCTGACGTTCACCGTATACTCGATTCCGTCGCCGCCGGGATGTGAAACCCACTGTCCGCCCGTGATGAACTGCCACTGCGTGTCGCTGCGGAACGTGTCGCACATGCCGCCGTGACATCCCGCGACGCCAACGCCGGCGCCGACGGCTTCCGATATGGCGCTGCTCGCCTCGCGGGGAATTCCGCCGGTGTGACCCGTCCAGCATGGCACAAGAAGGTTGAGCGAGTTCAGCTTGTTAGCGTCTGCGAGCGGTTCAAGCGTATCGGTCATTTCAACGTCAAAGTCGCGCGCTTCCAAAATTTTGCGAAACCTGTTCGCCACGAGCGCGGGTTCGTGACCGTCCCACCCGCCGTAGAAAATCAGCGCTTTTTTGCTTGCCATAGATAAACCTCCTATGAATCTCCTGTGAATCTTTTCTGCGGATATGATATAATATTGTCCGAATGAATGCAACAGTTGACTTCGCCCACCTTCATCTGCACACCGAATATTCCCTGCTTGACGGCGCTCTCAGCATTAGCAAGCTTGTGCGGCGCGTGCGCGAGCTGGGCATGTCGCACTGCGCCATAACCGACCACGGCGCGATGTACGGCGTGCTCGACTTCTGGCAGGAATGCAAGGCGAACGGCGTGCATCCCGTTATCGGCTGCGAGGTGTACGTAGCGAGGGATATGCGCGACAAGTCGCCCGCTAACCGTGAGAATTTCCATCTGATCCTTCTTTGTGAGAATCAAACAGGCTACGTTAATCTGGTGAAGATGGTCTCCGCGGGGTTCACCGAGGGGTTCTACTACAGACCGCGCATAGACCACGCAATGCTGCGCGAACACAGCGAGGGCTTGATTGCGCTTTCCGCCTGCATATCGGGCGAATTGCCTTCATACATAAAGGGCGGCGACACGGACGGCGCAAGGACGGCGGCTCTGCGTTACATCGACATATTCGGCAAGGATAACTTCTTCATAGAATTGCAGGACCACGGCATACCCGACGAACGCCGCTGTATGCCCGAGCTTATAAGTCTCGCGCGCGAGCTGGGTATCGGTTTAGTCGCGACGAACGACTGCCATTATATGACTAAGGGCGACGCCGCCGCGCAGGAAGTTCTCACGTGCATACAGACAGGCAAGACGCTTGCCGATACGTCGCGTATGAAGATGGAGACCGATCAGCTTTACGTGAAGTCGCCGCAAGAGATGGAGAGCCTGTTCGCCAATATTCCCGAAGCGTTGGAGAACACGGTGAGGATTGCGGAACGCTGCAATGTCGATTTCGACCTGGGTACTTATCATATGCCCAAGTTCCCCCTGCCCGACGGCGCGAGCGCGGCGGATGAACTGCGCCGCCGATGCGAAATGGGCTTCGCCGCCAAGTACGCGGCGGACAATTCGGACGCGAGGGAACGGCTGGAATACGAGCTGTCCGTCATAATAAAGATGGGCTTCGAGGATTACTTCCTCATCGTATGGGACTACGTTCGCTTCGCGAAGGAGAACGGCATATTCGTGGGACCGGGACGCGGCAGCGGCGCGGCGTCCATTGTGGCGTACTGTCTGAATATAACGGGACTTGACCCGCTTCCGTATAATCTTCTGTTTGAAAGGTTTCTGAATCCCGAGCGCGTCTCGATGCCCGATTTCGATATAGACTTCTGCTACGAGCGGCGGCAGGAAGTCATCGATTATGTCATACAGAAGTACGGCGCGGACCACGTCGCGCAGATAATCACGTTCGGCACAATGGCGGCAAGAGCCGCGCTTCGCGACGTCGGGCGCGTGCTCGGCATACCGATTCCGCGCGTCGATCAGATATGCCGCATGATTCCGTTCGCGCTCGACATGACGCTGGAAAAGGCGCTGTCGCTCGCGCCGGAGCTTCGCCGTATGCGCGACGAGGACGACGATATCCGCAACTTGATGCGCATTTCGATGGAGCTTGAGGGAATGCCGCGCCACGCCTCAACCCACGCTGCGGGCGTTCTTATTACGGACAAACCGACGTGCGAGTATGTTCCGCTTCAGACGAACGGCGACGTCGTGACGACGCAGTTTCCGATGGGTACGCTTGAGAAGCTGGGTCTTCTTAAGATGGACTTCCTCGGGCTGCGTACGCTCACGATTCTGCGCGACACGGCGGCGATGGTCGCGGAGCTTGGGCGGAGCATAAGCATAGACGATATTCCGATGGACGACGCTGCTGTCTATCGCATGATAAGCCGCGGCGACACCGACGGCGTGTTCCAGCTTGAAAGCGACGGAATGCGGAGCTTCCTCACAAACCTTGAACCGAGCTGCTTTGAAGACATAGTCGCCGCGGTCGCTCTGTACCGACCGGGCCCGATGGACAGCATACCCAAGTATATTGAGGGTAAGAAGAACCCCGCGAACGTAACGTATCTGCATCCCGTTCTCGAACCGATTCTCTCCGTCACATACGGCTGTATGGTCTATCAGGAGCAGATAATGCAGATCGTGCGCGACGTGGCGGGCTATTCGCTTGGGCGAAGCGACCTCATGCGCCGCGCCATGTCAAAGAAGAAGCACGACGTGATGGAGAAGGAGCGCGAATACTTCATCTATGGCATGACGGAAAAGGATGATAAGAAGCGCGTCATTGTGCCCGGCGCAATCCGCAACGGCATTCCCGAGGACGCGGCAAAGCAGATGTTCGCGGAGATGGGAAGCTTCGCCTCATACGCGTTCAACAAGCCCCACGCTGCGGCATACGCGGTTCTCTCCGTGCAGACCGCGTATCTCAAGCTGCACTATCCCGCGCCGTTCATGGCGGCGATGATGAACAGCTGCGGCGGCGCGCACGAAAAGATAGCGCAGTATATCGCGTGGTGCAGGAAGAACGGCATACGCATTCTCCCGCCCGATATAAACAGGAGCCGCGGCAAGTTCTCCGTCGAATTGGACGAGAATGGCGCGCAGTGCGTACGTTTCGGCATCTCCATGATAAAGAACGTCGGCGAGAGCGCGGTCGCGGAAATTATCGCGGAGCGCGAGAAGGGCGGCGCGTATAAGGATATCTACGACTTGGCGCGCCGCGTTCCGCAGGGCAGCCTGAACCGCCGCGCGCTGGAGTGCCTCATCAGCGCCGGCGCGCTGGACGGCTTCGCGCTTAACAGGGCGCAGTTGAACTTGATGGTAGACTGGGCGCTCAAGACCACTGACAAAGTAAAAAAGAAGACTGCGGCGGGGCAGATAAGCATGTTCGGCACTCTCGCGCCAGACCCTGTTCCGCCGCCGCCCGAAGCCGCGGAATATCCGCGCAAGGCGCGCCTTCAATTGGAAAAGGAAGTTACCGGCATATATATATCGGGACACCCGTTGGAAGAATACGAAGCCGTGCTCGACGGCTTGGATTGTTCCACAAAGTATCTGCGCGAGCTGGAGGAGCGCGAGGACCACGGGCTGCCGCTCGACGGAACGCAGGTTTCGCTCGGCGGAATAGTTACCGCGCTGCGCACCAAGTACACCAAAAAAGAGGAGCTGATGGCGTTCGTCACAATTGAAGACTTGACGGGTTCCGCGGAGTGTCTCATCTTCCCGAAGGTATACGAGCAGTACCGCGGCATTCTTGCGGAAGGCGGCGAGGTGGTGCTCAAGGGCAGGTTGTCCGTCCGCGAGGACGAACCGCCAAAGCTTCTGCCGAGGGAAGTCGCGCCGCTCTCCGAGTATGTAAGCAAGGCTGCCGACAAAGACTTGCACGTTCGCGTCCTGTCCCGCGAGGAAGCGCTGTCCGTCTCCGAAATAGTGAGCCGTCACGAGGGAACGCACGCGGCGTATGTGCATTTGACGTCGGAGCGCAAGGTTCTGCGCGTCGGTTCATGCGACGCGTCACGCGCGTTGCTTGACGCGCTTATGGAATGCGTCGGCGCGGAGAATGTGAAGCTGAAGAGCGCGTGATACACGTTCGCTGCCTGCATTGAGTTGACACTATCTGTTCAGAATGATAGCATGTAATAAGTAATTAGGAGGTGAGCCGATGCAAGCCCAGCCCCAGCCATTGAAAGATAAAAGAGAAAAGAAGAAAAAATATACGATCAAGGATTGGGAACAGCTTCCTGAGGGGTCGAAATACGAACTCATTGATGGGGAACTGGTTATGCAAGCACAGCCGACACTAAAACATCAGGAGTTATTGATTACTATCGGCGCGGCACTTAACGGAATTTTCAAGGGAACTAAATGCAGAGTTTTCGGGGAACCGGCGGTTCGCTTAAGTAATCGTGAAAAAGACATCTTTGCGCCTGATTTGGCCGTTGTTTGTGATGAGAAGAAACTTACAGATGGTTGTATAATCGGCGCGCCGGATCTTATTGTTGAAATTCAGTCTCCGTCAACCGCAGGACGCGACCGTCTATTAAAGTTCAACGCATACAAAGAGGCGGGCGTTCGCGAATATTGGATCGTCGACCCAATACACCAAACGGTCGAGGTGTTCTTTTGGCAAGAAACAGATGTTCCTTATCAATACTCCAATACCGGCAAACTGAAAATCAATATTGCCGGAGATGCTGAGATTGATTTGGAAACTGTGTTCCAATAGCAGAGCAAAACGACAGGCGGGCGATTGGAAATCACCTGCCCCAAGCTGTCGACAAACGATTGCTTTATATGCGGGCGGGCGAGCCAACCCACCCCGACAAATCTGCGGATTTGTCGGGGACCCCGGGGGGGCTCGCCCCTACAGCATATTGAGTTCCTGTATACCGACAGCCTACACCATGTAGGGGCGACCGCCTCGGTCGCCCGCATTTCTCCAATGCGATATGTTTAATCTTCAGTAATCCCGCCAATCGCCGTCGGCGCCGCAGGCTCATCCTCAAACTCCCCGATAACCTTCTCCATCCAAAGAACGTCGAGCCACTCGCCCATCTTGTAGCCCGTCTTCTTGAACACGGCAATATTAGTAAACCCGAAGCGTTCGTGGAACTTCTCGCTCTGCGGATTGGGCGCGGTTATAACGGCATACACAATTTTGAAGTTTTGCAGTTTCAGATACTCGAGCAGTTTCTCATATAAAGCCTTACCGATGCCGCGCGAGTACATTTCCTTCTTTACATATACGGAAAGCTCGCAAGTCCACTGATACGCCTTCCGTTCCCGAACGGCGCCCGCGTACGCGTAACCTATCACGTTTCCGTCTTCCTCGTAAACAAGGTAAGGGTAGGTTTTGCGAGTTTCGGTTATCCGCCGCACAAACTCCGCGATTGTGGGAACGTCATACTCAAACGTAATCACGGTCTCTTCGACGTATGGCTTGTAGATACCCAGTATTTCCGCGGCGTCGCTAATGTCCGCAAAGCGAATGAATCCCATTTGAAAGTTTGTCCTTTCCAAGTTTCGCGCGAAAATAAAAACTTGTCCTTTTAGGTTCCGTATGTCCGATTCTACCGTTGTTTGTGAGTTTAGACAAGGCGGCGCACAGCGCGCGCATGATTACATACACATGAAGCAGGTTCTTAATAATCCACATAAAAACGCTTAAGAACCCGAAGGGGGAAGCTATATGCCGTGGTGTGGTTGTCAACCGAGCGGTTGCTGCGGTGCGCCTTATGGTTCCTGGCATCACCAAGATGATTTGTATGAATATCAGTTAGCGCTTTATTATTGGTCGCTGCATACAAGCATGATTCTGTCAAATGCGGGCTGCAACACATGCAGACCAATGTTCGTCCCGGGTTATCCATGCGGACCGTACGGCGGACCGGGTTATCCCGGCGTACCCGGATTCTGCGGCGATCATCACGCGGGCTGCTGCGGCGGTTACGGTCACGGCGGACACGGACACGGATGCGGTCACGGTCATGGTCACGGTTATGGCCACGGCCACGGGCATTGCGGCTGCCAGAACCCCGCGTACATGAACAGCGCGTTCTCATGCGGACCCGGCTGTGTCGGCGGATACTCGAACTTCGCGGTATCGTGCTAGATTAATTGGGAATTAGGAGTTAGGAATTAAGGTACGAAGCTTCGTACCTTACAGACGGTCGACAAAGCCCGGCGGTGTTGTAAAGGGCGGGCGACCGAGGCGGTCGCCCCTACAGGAATCAATTACCTTCCGGATT
>JAITHB010000171.1 GCA_031280145.1 Oscillospiraceae bacterium
CGTTGCTGTATGCTTGTGCTGCTTTTCTGTCGCCCCGCAGCGCGGGCATTTCTTCTCGTTTTCCATTCCCTTATTTTACCACGCTTCCTCCTCCCTCGCAACTCCGTTAGACACTCCCCAAACCACCCGAGTGTTGACATTGCGGCCGAAAATAACTATACTCAACTGTGATTGGGCTTTTTGCTCGGTCTGTTTTCATGTGTAATCCCATGCATATATAAGGAGGAAAATAATGGCGACCCAAATGACAATTGACGGCAACACAGCGGTAAGCCACGTCGCGTACGCGTTCAGCGACGTAGCCGCAATTTACCCGATAACGCCAAGCTCGCCGATGGCGGAATCCGCGGACGAATGGGCTGCCGCCGACAGGAAGAACCTGTTCGGGCAGAAAGTGCGCGTGGCTGAGATGCAGAGCGAAGCGGGCGCCGCGGGCGCGGTTCACGGCTCGCTCGTCGCGGGCGCGTTCACGACCACGTTCACGGCGTCGCAGGGCTTGCTTCTGATGATTCCGAATATGTACAAGATTTCGGGCGAGCTTCTGCCGTGCGTCTTCCACGTATCGGCGCGCGCTCTCGCGGCGCACGCGCTCTCAATCTTCGGCGACCACTCCGACGTTATGTCCTGCCGCCAGACGGGCTTCGCCATGCTGGCCAGCAACAGCGTTCAGGAAGCGATGGATTTGGCGCTCGTCGCGCACGTCGCCACGCTCAAGTCGTCCGTGCCGTTCATGCATTACTTCGACGGATTCAGAACCAGCCACGAAGTGCAGAAGATTACGGGCATCGACTATGAAGAGATAGCGACGCTGCTTCCGCTCGACAAAGTGGAAGAGTTCCGCAAGCGCGCGATGAACCCCGAACATCCGATACAGCGCGGCACGGCGCAGAACCCCGACATCTACTTCCAGAACCGCGAAGCCGCGAACCGCTACTACACCGCGACGCCCGCAATCGTCGAGAAGGTTATGGAAGACGTCGGCAAGCTTACGGGACGCAAATATAAGCTGTTCGATTACGTCGGCGCGGCAGACGCGGAGCGCGTGGTTATCGCCATGGGCTCGGGCGTCGAAGCGTTGGAAGAGACAGTCAATCTGCTTGTATCCAAGGGAGAGAAGGTCGGGCTCATCAAGGTTCGCCTGTATCGCCCGTTCTCAGCCGACAGGCTTCTGCAAGCCATCCCCGCCTCATGCGAGAAGCTGGCGGTTCTTGACCGCACGAAGGAACCCGGCTCGCTCGGCGAACCGCTCTACACCGACGTCTGCACCGCCTTGCTCGAAAACGGCAGAACAGACATAAAGGTCGTCGGCGGAAGATACGGCTTGGGCAGCAAGGAATTCACGCCGACCACCGCCAAGGCTGTCTACGACAACCTTTCGTCCGCCGCTCCGAAGAACCACTTTACGGTCGGCATCGTGGACGACGTAACGGAAACCTCGCTCAAGCTCGGCGAACTCGTGAACGCCGCGCCCGAAGGCACAATCGCCTGCAAGTTCTACGGACTGGGCAGCGACGGAACGGTCGGCGCGAACAAGAACTCCATCAAAATTATCGGCGACCATACGGAGCTTTACGCGCAGGGCTACTTCTCCTACGACAGCAAGAAGTCCGGCGGAATCACGGTTTCGCACCTGCGCTTCGGCAAGTCTCCTATCCAGTCTACATATCTAATCGACGCCGCGGACTTCATCGCGTGTCACCAGCCGTCGTATGTCACGCGCTACGATATGGTGTCCGACCTCAAGGAAGGCGGAACGTTCCTGCTGAACTGCCCGTGGTCCGCGCAAGAGCTGGAAAACCAGCTTCCCGCGAAGATGAAGCGCCTGCTCGCCAAGAAGAAGGCGAAGCTCTACACTATTGACGCAATCAAGCTCGCTTCCGAGGTCGGCATGGGCGGACGCATAAACACCACCATGCAGGCGGCGTTCTTCAAGCTGGCTAACGTTATCGCGTATGACGAAGCGGATAACTATATGAAGCAAGCCGTCAAGAAGAGCTACGGCAAGAAGGGCGACAAGATTGTCGCGATGAACAACGCGGCAATCGATATCGCGATCAGCGGACTCATCGAAGTGAAGATCCCCGATAGCTGGGCCGCGGCGGAAACGGGCGCGCAGCCGTCCCGCGTTCCCGCGACGGAATACTTCAACGACGTCGTCGCGCCGATTCTCGCGCAGGAAGGCGACAAGCTGCCCGTGTCGGCGTTCGACCCCGGCGGAGTCGTTCCGACAGGCACGACGAAGTATGAGAAGCGCGGCATAGCGGTCAACGTTCCCGAGTGGATTCCCGAGAACTGCATACAGTGCAACCAGTGCAGCCTCGTATGCCCACACGCTTGCATCCGCCCGATATACGCCAAGCCCGAAGATATCGCGGACGCGCCCGAGGGTTACGTCACAAAGAGCGCGACGGGCAAGGAATTCGCGGGAACGCAGTTCCGCGTTCAGGTAAGCCCGCTCGACTGCACAGGCTGCGCGAACTGCGCGCAAGTCTGCCCCGCAAAGCAGAAGGCGCTCGTAATGAAGCCCCTCGACACGCAGAAGAAGGAAGAAGCCCTCTGGGACTTCACAACGAAGCTTCCCGAACTCGACCTCGCGGTAAACAAGACGACCGTCAAGGGAAGTCAGGCGCTAAAGCCGCTGTTTGAATTCTCGGGCGCGTGCGCGGGCTGCGGCGAAACGCCGTACGTCAAACTGATTACACAGTTGTTCGGCGACAGAATGCTCATCGCCAATGCGACGGGCTGCTCATCAATCTACGGCGGAAGCGCCCCCACCTGCCCCTACACCGTCAACGGAAAGGGACAGGGTCCCGCGTGGGCTAACAGCCTGTTTGAAGACAACGCGGAGTTCGGCTTCGGCATGAACCTTGCCATAACGCAGCGCCGCGCGAAGCTCATCGAAAAGCTGGAGGAGCTTAAGGTCAATCCCGCGTTCAGCGGATGGTCGGAAGGCGTGGCGGCAATCGACGCGTGGCTCGAAGCGAAAGACGGCGGCGACGCGTCCAAGAAGGCTTCCGCCCAGCTCGTCGCGCTGCTTGAATCCTGCGCCGAATGCGGCTGCGACGCAGACCCGTACGAGAAGGAAATTCTCAAGGATAAAGACCTGCTGGTCAAGAAGTCCGTATGGATATTCGGCGGCGACGGCTGGGCGTACGACATCGGATACGGCGGACTCGACCACGTTATCGCGCAGAACCAAGACGTAAACATTCTTGTTCTGGATACCGAAGTATATTCCAACACAGGCGGACAGGCGAGCAAGTCCACGCCGACAGGCTCCGTGGCCAAGTTCGCGGCGGCGGGCAAGCGCACCAAGAAGAAGGACCTCGGCATGATGGCGATGTCCTACGGTTACGTTTACGTCGCGCAGGTCTCGATGGGCGCGAACCCCGCGCAGCTTCTGAAAGCCGTAAACGAAGCGGAAGCGTATCCGGGTCCTTCGCTCATCATCGCTTACGCGCCGTGCATCAACCACGGCATCAACATGAGCAACACGCAGCTCGAAGCCAAGAAGGCTGTCGACGCGGGCTACTGGCCGCTCTATCGTTTCAACCCCGCTTTGGCGGACGACGGCAAGAACCCGATGTCGCTCGACAGCAAAGACCCGTCAGCGTCATACCAAGACTTCATCGGCGGCGAGATCCGCTACCAAACCCTCGCCAAGATGTTCCCCGAAGCCGCAAAGACATTGTTTGAGCAGGCGGAAAAGGACGCTGCGGTCAGACTGGCGTCGTACAAGAAACTGGCTAATACATAAACGCATCAGAGGTATTTATGGATCGAGAATCTTCAGTAAGACATAAGAGCATGGTGTTTTCAAAACGTATTATTAATGCATATAAACATCTTACTGAAGATAATCGGGAAGTAGTTATCTCAAAGCAGTTATTGCTTGCCGGTACAAGTATTGGAATAAATATCACGCAAGCCGAAGCCGGTACCAGTAAAAGAGATTTTCTTTCTAAGATTTATCATGCACTTAGATCATGTGCAGAAACACAGTACTGGTTAGACTTACTTCTCGATGATTACTTCAGTCGATCAGAATATGATTCTATAAGTAAGGATTGTACCGAACTAATAAGAATGCTGACCGCAATAATCAAGACTACCAGTCATTCACTACTCGATTCTACCCTCTCGCCTGATACTGTTAGCTAATAGCTATTAGCTATAACCGAATAGTATCATGGTGTAAAACACAAAGCTATTAGTTAATAGCTGATAACTATAAGCGATTTATTGTTCATAGCTATAAGTTGCTAAACGATAGTAGCTAATAATTATTAGCTAAAAGAAAGTGCCTGCTGGTTTTATAGTTATCAGCTAACAGCTACTAATTGTGTATACTTAATAGTTATCAAAGGAGAAGAAATGGAAACTTTAAACTTAGACTACCTGGGAATAATCAACCCCACCGTGGTATACCGCAACGCGACAATCCCGTTCCTGACGGAGCGCGCGGTTGCCAAGGGCGAAGGCATACTGTCGGAGACGGGCGCGCTGTGCGTGTATACAGGGAAGTATACGGGACGCTCGCCCGACGACAGGTTCATCGTTGACGAACCGTCGGTGCATGACCTCATCGATTGGGGCAAAGTGAACGTGCCGCTCGCTCCCGCGAAGTTTGATAATCTGTACAGCAAGATAACCGCGTTCATGCAGAAGCGCGAGCTGTTCGTGTTCGACGGCTACGCGGGCGCGGATCCCGACTACCGCGTGAAGATTCGCGTGGTGAACGAGCTTGCGAGCGAGAACCTGTTCATCCACCAGCTTCTTATCCGTCCGACGGAAGAGGAGCTCAAGACGTTCGAGCCTGACTTCACGATCCTCGCCGCGCCGGGTCTTAAGGCCGTGCCGGAGCTTGACGGCGTACACAGCGAAGCCGCGGTGGTTCTGTCTTTCGAGAAGAAGACGGTGCTGGTTATCGGAACGCAGTACGCGGGCGAGATAAAGAAGTCCGTATTCAGCCTGATGAACTTCCTCATGCCGCAGCGCGGCGTGTTCACGATGCACTGCTCCGCGAACATGGGCAAAGACGGCGACACCGCCCTGTTCTTCGGACTTTCGGGAACGGGCAAGACGACGCTTTCCGCAGACCCCGAGCGCTACCTCATCGGCGACGACGAGCACGGTTGGTCCGACAAGGGAACGTTCAACATCGAGGGCGGATGTTACGCCAAGTGCATAAACCTCTCCAAGGAAAACGAGCCGCAGATTTGGGACGCCATCAAGTTCGGCGCGCTCGTCGAGAACGTGGTCATCGACCCCGATACGCGCAAGCTCGACTTCGACGACGGTTCCATCACGGAGAATACGCGCGTCGGTTATCCCGTGGACTTCATCCCGAACACGGTAATCCCCGGCGTCGGCGGACACCCCAAGACGGTCATCTTCCTCACGGCGGACGCGTTCGGCGTAATGCCGCCGGTCAGCAAGCTTACGCGCGAAGGCGCGATGTATCACTTCGTCACGGGCTACACCGCGCGCCTCGCGGGAACGGAGCGCGGCGTGACCACTCCGCAGGCGACGTTCTCCACATGCTTCGGCGCGCCGTTCCTGCCGCTGCCCGCGAGCAAGTACGCGGCGATGCTCGGCGAATGCATAGATAAGCACGGCAGCAACGTGTATCTCGTGAACACGGGATGGTCGGGCGGACCTGCCTCGGGTTCGGGCAAGCGCATGAAGATTAAGTATACGCGCGCGATGGTGACGGCCGCGCTCAACGGCGGTCTGGAAAAAGAGGAGTGGGAGCTCGACCCTGTGTTCAACGTACTCGTCCCCAAGCATTGCGAAGGCGTGCCTGACGAAGTGCTGTCCCCGAAGAACACGTGGGAAGACAAAGCCGCCTACGACGAGACGGCGAAGCACCTCGCGGGTCTGTTCGTCAAGAACTTCGAGAAATACAAGGGAATGGATAAGGCTATCGTGGACGCGGGTCCCAAGGCGTAGGAATAATAAAAGGGCGGCAGGTTGCCGCCCTTCGTTTTTGACAAAACCCGTTACCCGCCATCATCAGCACGTCGTCCGCCGTAATGCAACCATACGTCTGTAGGGGCGATTTCCAATAGCGCGCCGGTATCGCGTACGTCCCATTTCTCCGCAGATATCGTAAGCCCTAAATAAAGTTTAAATC
>JAITHB010000114.1 GCA_031280145.1 Oscillospiraceae bacterium
CGCGCAGCGCAATCCGTTCGCAATACCGCTGCTTGAGGTGACGGACGAGGGCGAGCGCAGTCTTTCCGTAATTGCGGACGCGGACACGGCGACGGACTATCCCAAGTACCGCGTTTACAAATACGGCGAGCTGACGGAGGAGCGGACGAGCGTCGCGGACGTCTGGCAAAGCGACTTCGTATCGTTCCAGATCGGGTGCAGCTTCTCGTTCGAGAGCGCGCTCGTCGAGGCGGGAGTGCCCGTGCGCAACATCGAGGAGAACCGCAACGTGCCGATGTACGACACGAATATACCGTGCAGAAGCGCAGGGTTATTCAAGGGAAACATGGTGGTTTCCATGCGTCCGATCCCCCACGCGCTGATTCCGCGCGCGGTCGCGGTGACAGCCGCGATGCCGCGCGTACACGGCGCGCCCGTGCATATCGGCGATCCCGCGATAATCGGAATCGCGGACATCGGCAAGCCCGATTACGGCGAGTCCGTCACCATCAACAAAGGCGAGGTTCCCGTGTTCTGGCCGTGCGGCGTAACTCCGCAGAACGCCGTGCGCAACGCGAAGCCCGATATCTGCATTACCCACGCGCCGGGACACATGCTCGTCACCGACATAACAAACGCAAGCCTGAGGATTTAAGACATGTATTACGTGGATTTGAACAGCGACCTGGGCGAAAGCTTCGGCGCGTACAATATCGGAAACGATTCGGGGATAATCCCGCTCGTCTCGTCCGCGAACCTCGCCTGCGGAATGCACGCGGGCGACCCCGTCGTTATGGCGAACGCGGTGAAGCTGTGCGCGGCGCACGGCGTTTCGATAGGCGCGCACCCGGGTTATCCCGATATGCAGGGCTTCGGCAGGCGCGAGCTTGCGCTCACGCCGAGCGAAGCCGATATGTATGTCCGCTATCAGCTCGGCGCACTGTCCGCGGTTGCGGAATCGCTCGGCGGACGCGTGACTCACGTGAAGCTGCACGGCGCGATATACAACCGCGCCGCGAAGGATTACGCGCTCGCGTCCGCGATATGCGAAGGGCTTGCGAAAGTCAATCCGTCGCTGATCTTCTTGGGGTTAGCGAACAGCGAGATGATACGCGCGGCGGCCGGCGCGGGTCTTCGCGCGGCGAGCGAAGTCTTCGCCGATCGAGCGTATGAGGATGACGGAACGCTGGTCGCCAGAAGCAAACCAAATTCCATGATTCACGATGAAGACGAGATGGTCGCGCGTGTCATACGCATGATAAAGCGGGACGAGGTCGTTTCCGTGAACGGAAAGATTGTTCCGATAAAGTGCGATTCGGTCTGCGTACACGGCGACGGAGCGCGCGCGTTGGCGTTCGTGAAGCGGCTGCGCGAAGCGTTCGCCGACAATGATATTGAAGCGAGGAAGATGGCAATATGATAAACTTTGACAAACTCAACGCGTTCATAGACGCGCATCTTGAAAAGAACGAGATACCCGGCGTACAGATAAGCGTCCGCAAAGGCGGCGAGGAAATCTTCCGGCGCGAGATCGGCGTTCGTTCCGCGGCGAAAGGCGAAGACGGATCGCAGCCGCGCGTGGAACACGACACAATTTTCGGCGTCGCCAGCATGAGCAAGGGCGTAACCTGCGCCGCGCTCGCCATCCTTCAAGCCGAAGGCAAGCTTAGCTTCAACGACCGCGCGGACAAGTATTTCCCCAATCTCAAGGTGAAAGGCGTACCGAAGGAAAGCCTGCGCCTGTCGCATCTCGCGTCGCATTCCTGCGGCGTTCCCCCGCTTCCGCTTATGGCGTGGAGCCTCGCGTGGCACTCAAACTACGAATACTCGAACAACAGGCGCGAACTGCGCAAAAAGGAATCCACAACAAAGGTCGCGACCGTGCAAGACGTCGTGGACTACATCACGGCGGGAGACTACACCACACTGGCGCAGCCGGGCGTAATGTATTCCTACTCAAACGATTCGTTCGCGCTGTTATCCGCCGTCGTTGACGTCGCGGCGGGCGAGCCGCTGGAATCGTTCCTCAAGAAGCGCATATTCGAGCCGCTCCGAATGAATCACAGCGGACTGTACGTCAATCCTTACGACGCCCGCGAGCTTGGCACGGTAACAGAATTGTTCGAGCGCGAAGACGCGGACGGCGCCGAAAAGAAATGGGTCTCCGATAACGAGTGGGATATCGCGCCGCCTTACCGCGGAACAGGTTGGATTGCTTCGACCGCGTCCGATATGGCGACGTTCTACGAAGCGCTCTGCACGAAGAAACTGCCCGGCGCGGAGCTGATTTACGGCAGCCACATTGCGGAATATACCGACAAGCTGGTGTACGGCTACGGCATGTACAAGCGTCCGTTCAACGCGCCGGACGGCAAGACGTTCCACATCGTCGAACACGCGGGCGGGCTGAAGGGCGTCGCAACAAAAGGCGGGTTCGTGAAGGGCAGCGACGGTATTTCCGCCGT
This sequence comes from Oscillospiraceae bacterium, assembly GCA_031280145.1. GTDB lineage: Bacteria > Bacillota > Clostridia > Christensenellales > Aristaeellaceae > JAITHB01. Next base: position 2,445 of record JAITHB010000114.1, read on the forward strand.
GGTTCTGTCAAACTGGGACGAAGCGTCCATCACGCCGATGCTCAACGCGATCTATTCCACCGTGTTGGGATATGAGCCCGACGCGTCCCACTTCTTTTGGACGATTCCCGCAGGGCAGACAATCGGCAATCCGCGGGCGTATGTCGGCAAGTACAGCCAGAGGGAATACTTCTCAGGCGACATCATGATAATCGAGCGCGGCGGCAAGCTGTTCAAAACGGAAGAAGAGGACGGCAAAACCAAAGAGACCGAGCTTCTCTACTGCGACGGCACACGCTTCGTCGCCGACGGAAAGGTTGCGTACGAGCGGCGCGACTCCTACGAGTTCTTGCCCGACGACACGGGGTTCGTCAGACGGCTGCGGCAGGGCAGCCGCGTGTTCACGCGCGTCGGGGTGTAATGCAAGGCAAGCCCTGCACCCTTGGGGGCGCAGGGCTTGTTTCGGGTTTATGCTGTGATAATTTCCACATATGCTTGATTGTGCTGTCAAATTATGGTAAAATGCAAAACAGTGACAGAGGATTCTCGGCGGGTATGTGTTCCTCCGTATCTATGTAACCCAATTACGTAGAGAGGAGGGATTGCTTGTGACAGACTATGAGCTTATCATGATCATGTTCACCGCAATCGGTCTCTTTATCGTGTTTTTTAAACTCGGTAAAGATCGCAAGGACTAACGCAAAACCGCCGTAGTTCGGACCTACGGCGATCTCATCGGAACTCGCACGGGGGAGACATACTCGCCTTGATGGCAACCTCTGTCACTATTATATGCAATTCACGCGCAAATATCAATACCCTGAAGCAAATTTTCATTGTTCTTTCATTAAGGACATTGAACTCCCGACCGTTCCCGAACCAACGGATCGTCAACAGCCACGACCTCCCCGCCGTCCGCGTAAACGCGCGGGACGCGCCGCCCCATCGCGCACATGCACTCGTTGCGGTTGGTAGAAAGCCACGCCGCGTATTCCTCAAACGAGATGGAATCCGCGCCGTTTCCGCCGAACAAGGTGACTGTGTCGCCAATCTTTGCGGGAATGTCCGTCACGTCTATCATGCACTGATCCATGCACGGCAGACCGACATATCGCGCGCGGCGGCCGTTCAGCGCAGTCTCGCCCCGCTCGCGCAGACGGCGCGGAACGCCGTCCGCGTATCCTATGGGCAGCGTCGCGATCCTCGTTCTGCGCGCCGCCCTCCACGTCTCGTCATAGCCGCAGATATCGCCTTCCTCTATCTCGCGAATCGACACAATCCTTGCGCAAACACGCATAACGCGCATCGGCTCGAACGGCGTTTCGCGGCTCTTGCAGCCGTAGAGCAGCGCGCCGACCCGCGCCGTATCGTAACGCATTTCGGGATAGCGGTACAGCGCGATACTGTCCGCCATGCCGCGCGGATAACGCAGCCCGTGTTCCGCAAGCTCGTCGTATATATTGCGGAACAGCGCGTCCTGTTTCTCGTCCGCTGACTTTGTTGAAAGCGTAAGGTGCGAGAAAATTCCCGCAACATGAATATTCGGCAGACGGCTGATTCTTATTATGTCGCGCACCGCGTCGCAGGCGGGAATGCCCAGCCTGTGGAAGCCCGTGTCAATCTTTATTTGAACATAAGCGGTTTCAAAATGTGAAATTCTCGAAACAGCTTCCGCTTCGTCCGCGGAACCGACCGACAGCATTATTTTATTCTTCACGCAGGCTTCGACCAAGTCTTCCGATATTAAACCACCCCGCCAAATCACCGGGGTCCCCGACAAATCCGCAGATTTGTCGGGGTGGTTCGGCGGATTTGGCGGGGACCCCAGTGCGCCCATCACCCAAAGCGGCATATCGGGAAACTTACGCCGAAGGCGCAGCGCTTCGCGCTGATTCGCAGTCGCGATAACCGCCGCGCCTTCTTGATAGAACAGTTCCGCCATGCGCTCGATTCCGTGACCGTACGCGTCCGCTTTAACGACGGCGGCGATCGGCACGTCGACCGATTCGCGTATCTTCATTATATTGTAACGCGCGGCGGAAAGATCAACCTCCTGCCACGCGTTACCGTAAAGCTTGTCAGACATAATCCTTAATGGTTGCGAAGTAATCGTCCAGCGTCTCCGCGCGGCGAATCACGCGGAACTCTGGGGTCCCCGACAAATCCGCAGATTTGGCGGGGTGGTTTACGCCGCCCTCAAGCAGAACCTCCGCGTGGCGCAGCTTTCCGTTGTAGTTGTAGCCCATCGAATGCCCGTGCGCTCCCGTGTCGTGCAGAACCACGATGTCCCCGATATCTATCTTGGGCAGCTCGCGCGCGACCGCGAACTTATCGTTGTTCTCGCATAAGCTTCCCGTTACGTCATAGATATGGTCGGCGGGTTCATTCTCCTTGCCCGCGACGGTTATATGATGATACGCTCCGTATATCGCGGGGCGCATGAGGTCGGAAGCGCAAGCGTCAAGCCCGATATAGTGCCTGTGCGTATCCTTCCTGTGAATCGCGGTCGCGACCAGCCAGCCGAACGGTCCCGTCATATATCTGCCAAGCTCCGACACGACGGCGGCGCCGCCCATTCCCGCGGGAACCATGATACGCTCGAACGCCTCGCGGACAAGGCCGCCGATATGCGCGATATCCGCCTTGCGCTCGTTCGGCAGGTACGGTATGCCTATTCCGCCCGAAAGGTTTATCATGAAGAACTTCACGCCATGCTCGCGCGAAAGCTCGACCGCGGTCTCAAACAGAATGGACGCGATCGAGGGGTAATAATCGTCGTTCGTGGTGTTGGACGCGAGAAAAGTGTGCAGCGCGAACTCTTCCGCTCCGTACTTCTTCAGAAGCGCGACGGCTTCCGAAAGCTGCTCGCGCGTCATGCCGAACTTCGCTTCGCCGGGGTTTCCCATAACGAAGTTGCCCATCTTGAACTCGCCGCCGGGGTTATAGCGCAGACAAATCTTCTTTGGGATACCCGCGCACTTCTTCAAATACTCAACCTGCGTCAAGTCGTCGAGGTTGATTATCGCGCCTAATTCCATCGCGTACTGATACTCGCACTCGGGCGTAACGTTCGAGCTGAACATAATCTCGTCGCCCGACATGCCGCACATCGCCGCTAGCTTAAGCTCCGCAAGCGACGCGCAGTCCGCGCCGCAGCCCTCTTCGCGCAGAAGCTTGATGAGCGCGGGAGTCGGCGCGGCCTTCACCGCGAAGTATTCTTTGAAACCCGCATTCCATGAAAACGCGCGGGCAAGCTCGCGGGCGTTCTCGCGTATTCCGCCGCCGTCGTACAGATGGAACGGCGTGCCGATTCGGTTCTTAATCTCGTTCAGTTTGTCAATCGAAGGTGTTGGTCGCGGCAAACAAATCAACTCCAATATTTTAATAATGAGGAATTAGGAGTGAGGAATCAGGGGATGCGGCGGGCGTGGGGTGTTGCGGCGGGCGAATGTTGCGAAGGGCGGGCGACCGAGGCGGTCGCCCCTACCAGGGTTTCAATGTGTACAATCGGGACGGTGCTGTAATACCGGTAGGGCCGACCGCCACGGTCGCCCGCCCTTCGCAACATTCGCCCGCCGCAACCCCCCACGCCCGCCGCATCCCCTGATTCCTCACT
>JAITHB010000040.1 GCA_031280145.1 Oscillospiraceae bacterium
TGGAAATCGCCCCTACAATAGATCCGGACGATTCCTTCGGGTTATCCGCAATGCCTGCTCGCGCCGCCACGCGTTGATCTTTGCGTGGTCGCCCGACAGCAGAACATCGGGGACGGCGAGACCCATAACGACGCGCGGGTGCGTATACTGCGGATACTCCAGCAGACCCGACGCGCCGAAGCTTTCATCCGACGCTGATTCCGCGTTGCCCAGCACGCCCGGCAAAAGACGCGCGACCGCGTCCATCACGACCAACACGGCAGGCTCGCCGCCCGTGAGTACGTAATCCCCTATCGACAATTCCTCGTCGACGACCAAATCTATCGCGCGCTGATCTATCCCCTCGTAATGCCCGCAGATAAGCATAATCCACGGCAGCCCCGCAAGCTCTTCCGCTTTGCGCTGATTGAAGACCGAGCCGCGCGGCGACATGCACACGCGCCGCCCGCCTTCAGGCAGACCGTCCGCGTTTGCGCGGACGCACGAGATGATCGGCTGCGCGGTCATAACCATGCCCGCACCGCCGCCGTACGGGTCGTCGTCCGCGCGTCTGTGCTTATCCGTAGAATAATCGCGAATGTTTATCACTTCTACGGAAAGAAGACGCGAAGCGATTGCGCGCCCGATTATGCTGTGGTTTATACTTGCGAACGCTTCGGGGAAAAGCGTAAGAATTTTGATTATCATTGATATAAACTGGTCTCGGCAAGCCTATCCGCGTTCACTGTAACAAGCTTGTCTTCGGGCTTCATTGATATGACTACGCCGTCTATCACGGGAACCAGCAGAACGCCTTTCGGCGTCTTCACTTGGAACACGTCGTTAGCGCCCGTCTCTATTACGTCCTCAATCTTTCCGATAAGCGCGCCGTCTTCGGTCTGCATAGCGCAGCCTATTATGTCGCAGATGAACGCCTGTCCCGCGTCAAGCGGGACTGCGTGTTCCCTGTCCACATATATAATCTTGCCGCGAAACCTTTCGGCGGCTTCTCTGTCCGCCGCGCCTTCCACAGTGAGAAACACGTCCGAGCCGCGCACGCTCGCCGATACGACGCGAATCTTCCGATACGCCGCGCCGTCCTCAACATACGCTTCGTCGAGCGCAAGAAAGCGATTCGCGTCGTCGGTCATCGGATAAACCTTGACCTGTCCGCGAACGCCCTGCGGGCGGGTTATCTTTCCTATGGCGATGTAGCTGTCAGGCACGATACAGCCTTTCCGTTTTAGGGATTAGGCAAAACATTCCATCTCCTAATCCCTATTACCTAATACCTTTTACCTTTTTATACTATTTCCAGAAACACCGACGGCGACTGCCTCGGCGTTGCCGCCTTGACTATCTGGCGGATAGATTTCGCTATGCGCCCTTGTTTGCCTATCACCTTGCCCATGTCGTCGGGATGCACGTGCAGCTCAAGCGTTATCGAATCCTTGCCCGGCGTTTCCTTTATCACTACATCCTCGGGATGCGCCACCAGCGACGCTGTTATATATTTCAGAAGCTCCGCCATATGCCCTCCGATTATGATTATCCGCTTTTATTCTCCATTAAGCATTGCATCGTCTTTTATACTCCACTTGGCAACGCACAAGCATTGCATCGTCTACGCGTCATACGCGCCGGCTTTCTTGAGCAGAATCTTCGCGGTTTCGGTCGGCTGCGCGCCCGTGCCGAGCCAATACTTCGCGCGGTCGACGTCTATGCGGATTGTCGCGGGCTGCTTCATCGGGTCGTACAGACCGATTTCCTCAATGGCGCGTCCGTCGCGCGGGCTGCGTTCGTCCGCTACGACCACGCGGTAACAGGGGATCTTCTTCATGCCGATTCTCTTTAAGCGTATCTTGACCATTGTGCGCATCTCCTAATATTATGTTATATATAGATAAGGTGCTGTCGTTGTCAGGGATTAGGTATCAGGTACGAGGTATAAGGTATCAGGGGAAAGCCGGAATCTTTCACGGAAGCACAATCCGCCTGAAACCTTTTACCTTATACCTCGTACCTTATACCTAAAACAAAGGATTCTTGCGTCCCTTTCCGAAACGATTGCCCATCATCTGCTTCATCATGCCGCGCGCGCCCTCAAAGTTGCGGATAAGCTGGTTCACGTCCTGAACCGTCGTTCCGCTGCCCGCGGCGATTCTGCGCCTTCGCGACGCGTTGAGTATGTTCGGGTTGCGCCGCTCCTGAACGGTCATCGAGCGGATTATGGCTTCCGGCTTCTTCATGGCGTCGTCGCTGATTTCGACGTCCTTCAGCTTGTTGCCGATGCCCGGCAGCATTCCCAGAATGCTTTTCAGCGAGCCCATCTTCTTCATCTGCTGCATCTGGTCGAGGTAGTCCTGCAGAGTGAATGAAGCGTGACGCAGCTTGCTTTCCATCTTGTCGGTCTGCGTCTCGTCGAACGTTTCCTGCGCCTTCTCGATGAGGCTTAACATGTCGCCCATACCGAGGATTCGCGACGCCATGCGGTCGGGGTAGAACGGTTCGAGGGAGTCCATCTTCTCGGACAGACCGACGAACTTAATAGGCTTGCCCGTCACTTGGCGCACGGAGAGCGCCGCGCCGCCGCGAGCGTCGCCGTCGAGCTTGGTCAGGATAACGCCGTCTATGCCCAGCTTCTTGTTGAACGTGTCCGCGACGTTAACCGATTCCTGACCTATCATCGCGTCGACCGTCAGCAGGATTTCCTGCGGACGAACCGCTTCCTTGATTCGCGCAAGCTCTTCCATCAGCGCGTCGTCAATCTGCAAACGGCCCGCGGTGTCGATTATGATAACGTCGAAGCCGTAGTACTTCGCGTGTTCAATGGACTGCGTCGCGGTGACCACAGGGTCTTGCGCGCCTTTCTCGAACACGGGAACCTTGACTTGCTCGCCGAGGGTTTGAAGCTGCTTGATTGCCGCGGGTCGGTAAATGTCGCCCGCGACGAGCAGCGGCTTCTTGCCCTGGTTTGCGAGATATTTCGCGAATTTACCGGCGAACGTCGTCTTGCCCGCGCCTTGCAGACCGCACAGCATATAAACGGACGGCGGAGCGGACGACCAAGTGAGGCGGCTGTTTACGCCGCCCATAAGCTGGGTCAGCTCGTCGTTTACAATCTTTATGACTTGCTGGGCGGGCGACAGGCTTTGCGAGAGTTCCTGCCCTACGCAGCGTTCCGTAACCTTCTTTATGAATTCACGCGCGACGATAAAGTTTACGTCCGCTTCAAGAAGCGCGAGGCGCACTTCGCGCATCGCTTCCTTAACGTCGGCTTCCGACAGTTTGCCGCGCCCCGACAGCTTCTTGAGCGCCGCGCCTAGTTTTTCAGTCAAACCCTCGAAGGGCATTTGTTCACCATCATTCTTATCTAGATTTCGCCTTTTTCGCGCAGGAGAATATCTTCAAGGAATAACGCCGCGCCGTCCGCGCCGTCGATGGAATCTATCAGAATCTTGAGCTTTTCCAGCCTGCCGACGAGTTCGCCGCGGCGTTTCACGATTCCGAGCTTATTCTCAAGATCGCGCAGAATGGTTTCGCCGCGCGTCACAGCGTCCTGCGCCGCCTGACGCGACACGCCGAGCATCGACGATATTTCAGACAGCGACAAGTCTTCCATGAAGCGCAGCTCCAGCACCTCGCGCTGTTTGTCTGTGAGCAGCGCGCCGTACGCGTCCAGCATCATCGACGCTTCGACGAACGGGAGCATATCCGTTTCACGAGCAGGGTTTGGCATCATAAACCTCACACCTAATCCCTAACCATTACACCCTTAGGGACGCTCCTTCCTTAAGTCGCGCGGCACGGAACACGCCTGTCAAGCTTTATACCTTTACAGTATAAAGCTTCACGGGCGATTTGTCAATCGGTTTTAGTAAAAGAACCTTTCTCATCGGCATGTTTGACAGACGGTCGAAGTTATGATAAACTTATATACATTCTGACAAAGTTCGGCTGAAAGGTGATCTGATTGACCAGCGGATTGTATCGTTTGCGCGCAGCGCTTCGCCGATTATTCATAACGGTTATATGTGTTATATTGTCAACCGTGTGTTTTGGATCAGTTGGCGCGGCGCCGTCAAAAGCGTCGTATACGGTCATGGCGTATTTATGCGGATCCGATTTGGAATCGGACGAAGGTCTGGCGAGCGCGGATTTGAAGGAAATGATTGCCGCGAATCTGCCCAAGGGCGGAGATGTGCGTGTGATCGTGCAGACAGGAGGGGCGCTCAAGTGGTCGCGCTCTGAGGTTGACGCCGCCCGGACCCAGCGATGGGAAGTGTCGGGCGATGGTTTGACGCTTTTGCAATCACTGCCGCGCGAGAATATGGGCGACGGCGATACACTGCGCGATTTCATCACATTCGCGGTCAATGCCGCGCCTGCCTCGAGATACTCGCTGGTGTTATGGGATCACGGCTCGGGTCCGCTGTACGGCGCGTGTTATGACGAGCGCACGGACGATCTGCTGTCGCTTATCGAAATACAAACTGCCCTCCGCGAGTCCGAGCGCGCGAACGGCTTCAAACTGGATTTCATCGGCTTTGACGCGTGTCTTATGGGTTCCTTCGAGGTTGCGCGTTATCTGGAAAACACTGCGGAGTATCTGGTCGCCAGCGAGGAGCTCATCCCGGGAACAGGCTGGAACTATAAGAAGTGGCTTTCATGGCTGCGGGAGAACCCAAACGCGCCGTCGCAGGACATAGCCAAGCGTATCATTGACACTTATATCGACGAGAACACAGGCTATCTCTCCGACGAGGCTGTCACGCTCAGCGCTATCGATCTGTCAAAAATAGACAAGCTGGGCGTCGAGTTCGAGAAGTTCAGCGTCGGCTTGATCCGCGCGCTGGATTCGGGAATCTTCGCGGGGCTGTCGCGGCAAAGGCAGGGCGTGCGCGCGCTAGGCGAAATGGACGATTCCGCCGAGTGGGCAACCGACCTGGTTGATATGGGGCTGCTGATAGATGCGTACGCCGACGTCCTGGGCGTCGATACCGCCGCGTTTCACCGCGCGCTGGATCAAGCCGTCGTATATTCAAGGCACAGCGCGAACATGAGCGGCGTAACCGGGCTTTCCGTTCTCGCGCCTATGAAGACGGCGGACGACCTGCCGGAATATATCTACGAATACGACATGCAGCAGCTGTTTCCGAATTATACCGAGTTTATAACCGCAATGACGACCATTGTTTCCGATGGCAGCTATACGTTCCAATCTTACGCGCCGACGCCGTTGAACGGCGGAGCGCCATTGTCCATCGGGCAGATCGCCGCGTTTATCAACGTCGGGTCAGCGGCGGCGGTTCAACCGACGGAAGAGCCGTCGACCGGAAACGCGCCAAGCTGGTTTCTGATTCCCGAAAAGCCCGCCGAAACGACCGTGACGCCGGCTTCGGAAGACGTATATGCGTACGAGCTGTCGCTTTCCGCCGAGGATATGGAATATCTCGCCTACGCGGAAGGCAATCTGATGCTGGACATCAGCGACGAAACGATTGAATGCTACATCGAGCTGGGATACCTGCGCAACGTGCAAACGGATTGGGAGAATCATCGGCTGATCAGCCTGTTCGACGGCACATGGCCAACGTTGGAGGGACAGCTGGTTTCCATAACGGATCAGCTCATAACCGACTCCGCCCGGCGCAGCGTAATCGACGTCACCGTCAACGGCGAGGAATCATATCTGCTGGTAGTGTTCGACGACAAGCGTCCCGGCGGCGAGGTCGTCGGCTATACCGAGGGTTACAATGAGCAGGGTTATCCCGTGCGCGGATACAAGCCGCTCCAGCCGGGCGATATTATCGTCCCGATGTATGACCTTCTGTATTGGGACGATTCGGACGAGCCGCAGTACGATCGGCTTGAAGGCGACGCGATTGTCTATACCGGCGCGCCTCTCTCGTTCGCGTATGAATCGCTGCGCGAAGACGAGACGAATAATTTCGTATACGGATTCTGTTTGAACGATGTCTTTGGGTCGTATGAGTTTTCCGACTTTATTGAGTTCTCGTTGTAAAGCGGCAACCAGCGCGCCCTTGACATAAATAATATAAGGTGGTATTTACAATGGCAAAACGGAACACCATGAGAGCCATGACGATCGCGCTGATTATCGCGCTGTTGTCGATGGGAACATTCGCGCTGGCGGACACGGCGCAAGCGGGCTATAACTATGAACTGCCCGAAGGATTCACGGCTGAGGAAACTGTCAGCGAAGACGGTCTCGGATTTGGTCTGACGCTGACGGACGGCTCACTGACCATCGCGTTGGCTTTCTCGCAGGTTGATGAGCTTGCGGGTACAGATCTCGCCGCCGCTACCGAAGAGGATATCGCCGCCATACTCGCGCTGATGGGAATTGACACTGAAGAGATGGGTTTGACTGTCGAGCTTTCAGAATATGAAGTTGAAGACGGCGCCACCTATCCGTTGATTATATTGTATAACGACGCGGAAACACAGGCGCATTTCATCGAAGTTGATGAGGACGGGTTTGTTACCTATTACGCGATAGCAAGCGCTGCCGGCGAATCCGTTTCAGACGAACAGATTGATATACTATACAGCTTTATGGATTCATTGGAATGGATTGAAGAATAATTCATAAGCACAAACACCACCCGACATTGCGGATGCCGGGTGGTGTTTGTTGTTTGTTGCTCCTTGTTTCCCATTACTGGAGCATTATTTACACCCGCTCATTCGTTATTATTCCGATAGGTTTCGTCGGGGTCGAAAAAATATTGGAGGACACAGAATATGAAAAATACCTTGAGATTGCGGACGATTGCAATTGCCATTATCATGCTTATAATTATGGGAGTTAGCGTAACGCCTCAGTCGGCGTTCGCCTCGACAACTCAAACAGACAACACAGGAATCTACGATGGAAGGCTCGTTCTACTTGATGAACCTGCAACTGATGCGGCTCCGTTACTTAGCTACTTTCCCGGCGCGCCTATAGAAGTGTTAAGCTATAAGTCTGCGAACGGTAATGATAGGTTCTGGGCGCAAGTGCGCATCGGGCTTGGGCTTGGCAGCATCGAAGGCTGGGTATATAACAGCGCGTTACAATGGTACAAAAACTGCGTATCCTCTATACCTACTGCTCATGTTGACTCCGCAACGCTGACTTTAACAACAGACCTTGCACCGGGCGTTATTATCAGGACATATGCGGAAGGTACGGAGGTTAAAATTCTCGGTCGCGGTATGGCGAATAATATGATGTGGGAGCATGTTTTAGTAAACGGCGCGATAGGCTTCATGAACGGAGCTTATCTGAAACATGATTCCGATAGTATGTATGAGAAAAACGTTGATGGTCTCGCGGTAGGCGATAAGGCGCTTGTTAACAGTGTCTCCGGGAAGCAGGCAGTCATCAGGGATTCCACGAACGATAATGGGAATATAATAGGAAAGCTGTATAACGGAACCGAGGTGCGCGTATACGAGACATTCTTCCCGCGAGACGGTTGGGCGTACATAATTGTCGGGGAGCTTTCCTCCGGCTTTGCGGTTGGGTTTATGCGTATCGAAGACTTGGCTTTCGGCGAAGATAAAACCGATGTGATATCGTGCATCCCTACCCAATCGGCTGCGTCCGTATTAGGTTTGCATACGGATTCAAAACTGGACTTAACCGGAATACCTTCCGATGCGTTCAACACAATAATGTCGTCGGCAATCCTATGCTGGATTGATGTGGGCGATAATTACGAGATCTTGGGAGAATGGAACGCCGAATTGGCAAATCCGTCATGGAGCGACATGCGTAACGCCGAAGAAATGATGGTACGGTATACTGCGCCGAATGGTGATATACTTACGGGATATGTAGCTCTTTAGTTCTCCCTGTAGGGGC
>JAITHB010000086.1 GCA_031280145.1 Oscillospiraceae bacterium
GGAATGGCGCCAAGCGTTATGCGGTGGTTTCCACCGTCTTGGCTACCGCCTTCAGACGCAATCAGCCTGTTTTCTCTACTCTCGCTCTTCTTTTGAGGTGAGGGACTGAACAGTAACAGACAAAATGATAGAATAAACACACCAAAACAGAAGGATTCCATATGCTGCTGCAAGGCGAACATATATATCTTCGCGACACAATTGAGACCGACATTGCCGACCACATCCGTTGGGAGACAGGCACGCCCGAATACACCGAATGGATGCTGTGGGACGCGCCGTGGGAGCAGGACGGCGACGACGCGGAAACGATTGCCGCGCGGTATCACGGTATAATCGAGCGCGTCGGCAAGAATCCCGACGCGCCGCGATACACCCTGCAAATCTGCCTGAATGACGGCACGCACATCGGTTGGGTGAACGCGTATGACCTCGCGGACGATTTCGTCGAACTGACGGACCGCGCAATCGCTGTCGGGATAGATATCCCCGAAATATCCGCTCGCAGGCAAGGCGCGGCGACCGAAGCGTGGCGGCTGTGGATAAAGTATCTGCGCGGTTTGGGACACGAAATATTCACGCAGACGTGGTCCGGAAATCTGCGTGTGCTTGGGCTAATTCGCAAGCTCGGCTTCGCGGAATACCGCAGGGTTGAAGGCGCGCGCGAAGTGCGCGGCGCAGCGTTCGACGCGCTGACGTTCCGCTTGGATGATTCGAGGGTTTATTAGCCCGTCAGAAGTTCGGCGTTACTGCGCGGCGCAGTCGAGCAGGTTCTGCCCGATATGGCAGTAGCCGCGCGGATTCTTCCGCAAATACTTCTGATGATAATCCTCTGCGGGATAGAAGCAGCGCAGCGGCTCGTTCTCGACGACAATCGGCGCGTCACGCCTTGCTTGCAGCGTTCGCAGGGCGGCCGCGATAATCGGCTCGTCCTCGTCGCTTGACCAATATACGCCCGTGCGATATTGGCTGCCAACGTCATGTCCCTGCTTGTCTTTGGCGGTCGGGTCTATCGCGAGAAAGAACCGTTCCAGCAATTGCGGAAGCGGCAGAATTTCCGCGTCGTACACCGCCTCAACGGTTTCCGCGTGTCCCGTGCCATGGCGGCAGACGTCCTCATACGTCGGATTCTCCGTCGTTCCGTTGGCGTAACCGACGCGCGTCAAAATTACGCCGCGAATCAGCCCGAGGTACTTCTCCGTTCCCCAGAAGCAGCCGCCCGCGAGATGAATCGTCTTAATGCTCGCCATTATTCCTCCGTAAAATCTTGTAATATAGTTATTTGCGGAAGCAGTCTCATGCATCCTTCGCGCGTTATCGCTTCCGTCCCTTCCGTCGCAACCTTCGCGGAAGCCGCGGCGCACGCAAGGCGGAACGCGTCCGCTTTCGACATGCCGTTGATTATGCCGTATACCCAACCCGACAGCATGGCGTCGCCCGCGCCTGTCGCGGACAGAACCTTGACGGGCAGCGCGGGAGAGAACAGCGAGGTATTTTCGGAAATAAAAACCGCGCCTTTGCTTCCCATCGACACGATTACACGCTCCGCGCCCATATTAAGAAGCGTTCTTCCCTGACGAACCGCGTCCTGCGGCGTTGAGACTCCGGCGCGCGGACAGAGGTCGCGCGAACCCGGGGAACGCGCAAGCGTTCCTTCTGCAGGTTTATCGGTAATGAGCGACAGCTCGTAGCCGTTCGGCTTCACGAGGTTCGGCTTCTGCGCGAGCGCAAGCGAGAACGCTTCGCCCTCCGCGTCCAGCGCAATCTTGCACGTCGGCGCGGCAACCCTTATGGATTTCATGAGTCGCGCGTATGTGTCCGCGCCCAACCCCTTTGGCAGACTGCCCGTCAGAACGACCCAATCGCTGACGCGGGCGTTCCTTATGACAATCTCTTCTATAAGATTATACGTATCGGAAGGAACGGTCCACGATTCGTTTATCTCCGTTATGACGGATTTCGACAAATCCATCACCTTCATGTTGACGCGAACGCTGCCCTCAAGCACGGCGAAGTCGCGCTTCGCGCCCGACGATTCAATGCTGCGGAACGTCTCCTCGCTGCCGCTTAGCGCGATAATCCCCGCGCACATGCTCGCGTGTCCGAGCGCGGCAATGTTCCTCGCGACGTTGACCGCCTTGCCGACGTAGTCAAGCCGCGACGAAGTGATGCGGTTCATTCCGCCGTATATGAACTTACCGACGGCGACGGTTTTATCTATGCATGGGTTCAGGCAGACTGACGTAACCATATTTTTTTGCTCCGATAATTGGAAATATGCTCATTTGAGCAAAAATGCAAAGACGCTTTCCGCTCGGCAGAGAGGCGTCTTTTTTTGTGCTTTTTTTACCCCGACAGCTTATCAGACCTGTTCCCTGAGCTCCTGTATGTCCCGACCTGTATGATACTCGGTCCATTCCAAAATCGAATCATCTGTCCTGCCCTTGCGGATTAGTTCGATGATTTTTGCACGTTCACGCTCTCTCATTTCTTTGCGCTCATCAGCGCACCCTTCCAGCCTGCCCTCCAGCCTGCCCTCCAGTCTGCCTTCCAGCCTGCCCTCATATCTGGCGTCCATTTGACTTACCGCAAACATATCCGAAGCCCTCCTATAATCTCTGGACTGCAACGCGACGGCGACCGCCTCGTCTATTATATGTATAAG
>JAITHB010000105.1 GCA_031280145.1 Oscillospiraceae bacterium
GCCCGTGCCGTCCGCCACTTCGTCGCACAGATTGTCAGGCTCGTCGGGGTTTATAAGCGCGAGTTCCTTATACAAATCGAACGAACTGCGGAAATAGAACCCGTCGATTCCGCCGACGCCCTTCCCGCATATCTTGTAGAACAAACCGTGTACGCCGAACGGACGCGTCACCGCCGCCGCCGCCGCGCCGAACAGAACGCGCGGCAAACCGACTATGTCGATGACGAGCTGAAGCTTGTGCGGCTCGTGCATACCGACGCCCGTATGGTTTATCCCCGCGAACGGCCAAAGACGGTTCGCCCAGAACCCCGGCTTCACGTCCTTCTTTTCGCGGACGCTGTCGACGCACATCGCCATAACCTTCGCGCCGAAGCTCAGCACGTCGCCCGGCTGATACATCGGCAGAACGTAACGCTTCACCAGTTCCACTTTGTCTTCGCGGCGCTCGATGAAGTGCGTTTGAATCGCGAAGCGGTCGTATTTTCCGCCGTCGCCGCCCTCGATTCTGCCGCGGTCGAAATACGTTATATCGCCGAACCGACGCTTTTGATCCTCAATATTCCTTGACGCAATGATTCCCATCGCACTTATCCTCCCAATTTATGCCAACTGAAATATATTCCATATTGTAAGTTTTTTCAGGAAGGGTGTCAATTATGCAGCGGTACTCGAGTTGCCATATATTTCTGTAAATTGAAACGTAATAGTTTTGACATAATCATATCTTTATGGTATAATCGCATGGTGAGTAACAGACGATTCGACGAAAACGAATATGATTATCAGTATAGCGGCGGATACGCGCGCCCGCGACCTAATAAACGCCGCAGGAAGAACTTCATCGGCAAGCTGGCGGCTCTTCTGCTCGCGCTGATCATTCTGCTTGCGGGCGGCGCGGCGCTTCTGTACTTCTCCGTTGTGAACCCCGGCGGCACGGGCTTCTATGAGGGCGTATACATCGACGACGCAGCGATGGCGAACCTCACGCCCGAACAAGCCTTCGCGATGATCGACTCGAAGGTTAAGGAACGCGCGGCGAACTTTTCCGTTACGCTCTCATACGGCGGCGAAACGTGGAGGGTGACGGGTACGGATATCGGGCTGACTGCGGACGTGGCGGGCGTGGTGAATCAGGCGTATCAGGTCGGGCGCGTCGGGGACGCGTTCAAGCGGTTCCAAGACATCCGTTCGCTTTCGGCGCAGCCCGCAAGGTTCTACACCACGATGTTCTACAACGAATATCAGATAGACTATCTGGTATCGCAGATAAAGTCGGAGATAGACGTTGCGGCGGTGAACGCGGAGCGCATCGAAGACCCGAACCGCACCCCGCCATACTACTTCAAGGGCGAGTCCGCGGGTCTTTCGCTCGACGCCGCGGCGCTTACCGCGGAAATAAACGAGCTGGCGCAGACGCTCACGCCGGGGCACATCACGCTCGCTCCCGAACGCGTCGAGCCGACGGTTCGGCAAGCCGATCTGCAGAACGAGTTCGTGCGCATCTCCCGCGCGCGCACTCCGATCAGCAAAAGCAGCACGGCGGAGCGCACCGCGAACGTCGCGAAGGGCTGCGAGATTTGGAACGGGATGACGATCGCGCCGGGCCAGCGCGTCAGCTTCAACAAAGTGGTCGGTCCGCGCACAATCGAGAACGGCTGGAATCAGGCGCTGGAGATTGTAAGCGGCGAGTATCGCCTGGACTACGGCGGCGGAATCTGTCAGGTCAGCTCCACGCTCTATTACGCCGCGGTTGAAGCGGGGCTTACGATTATCGAGCGCAGCGCGCACGGTCTGCCGATAAACTATATGGACCCCGGCAAGGACGCGACAGTCTACTATACAGGCAAGAGCGGCTACCGCGTCATCGATTTGGTGTTTGAGAACAATACGGGTTCGACCGTGCAGATTATCGCGAAGGTGGAAAAGTATGACGGCAATCCGCACTGCATATTCGAGTTTTACGGCAGACCCGACGTGAACGGCTACGCCTACTATCTTGAAACGCAAACTCTTTCGACGATACCCGTTCCCGAGGAGAAGAAGATTATCGCGGACGTCAACGGCGAATATACGGTATATATCGGCGAAACGCGCACGGTACCCGGCTCTCGCGGGTACGAGGTCAATTCCTACCGCGTCGTGAAGCGCGGCGCGGTCGAAATAGAGCGAACGCTCATCGCAACCGACATATACGCGGCGACATCAACGCGCGAATACCACGGCGTAACGCCGCGCGAATAAAGCGATGCAATGGTTGCGCTTTACTTGCTTAGAGTATAAAAAGGAGGCACACATGAAAACCGGATTCTACACCGAAAAAGGTCCGCGCGCCATCGGTCCGTATTGCACCGCAGTCACTTCCGGCGGCATGATTTTCTGCTCGGGAATGCTGGGCATCAACCCTGAAACCGGGAAGCTTGCGGAAGGCGGCATAGAAGCGCAGACGGCGCAGTCCATCGCGAACATAAGGACGGTCGCGGCGGAGCTTGGCGTATCGCTTGACGACGCCGTGAAAACAACGGTATTCTTGACAGATATGGCGGTCTTCCCGAAAGTGAACGCTATCTACGCGGAAGCGTTCGGCGCGAATCCGCCGGCGCGCACATGCGTGGCTGTCGCAGCGCTGCCGATGACGGCGCTCGTTGAAATCGAGGTTATTTTCGCGAAATAAACGGCGGACGAATCAAACGCCACTTGGAAATGCGGCTGTGTACACGCTGCATCTGACTGTAGACAAAGCTAATAGCTATTAGCTACAGACTGTCGACAAAGCCCATAGGCGTTGTAAAGGGCGGGCGACCGAGGCGGTCGCCCCTACAGGATGTATGCTATCGGAATACAGCAACGCAATATGCTGTAGGGGCGAGCCCCCGGCTCGCCCGCCCGTATACAAAACAATCTGTTGTCGACAGCCTGAAGCTAATAGCTATTAGCTAAATACCTAAGTCGCCGGTTATCATTAGCTAATAGCTATTAGCTTCAGTCTGTCGACAGACTGACACGGCTATGTACACACCGCATTTTTTGTGTTATAATGCATAATATTCATTTAATTTGCACCAAGCAGATCGAAAGGCAGGTAATTATCCTTGTCCATTCTAATCAGGAAATCCCGCGCGCCTCTCGCGCTTCTCATGGCGCTGTTTCTTCTGGTCAGTACGACCTCGGCCGTATTCGCGGAAGCGGAAAACTCAGCGTTCGCGGCAGACTTCTACGACGCCGTGAACGCGGAATGGATTGCGCAGGCAGTGATACCGTCCGACCAATATCAGGTCGGCGGCTTCCAAGATTTAGCGGATTCGGTTCGCGACACTCTGATGGCGGACTTCGCGAAGATGACGAGCGGCGAGCTTGCATTTGACGACCCGCTCCTCGCGGAATTCGTGAAGCTTTACGCGCTCGCGTCCGACTATGAAGCGCGCAACGCGGCGGGACTCGCGCCCGCGGTTCCGTATCTTGAGCGCGTTGAAGCTATCGCAAGCCTCAAGGAGCTTTCCGACAACCTTTCCGAAAACATATTGGAAGGCGTGTCGCTTCCGTTCGGGTTCGGTCCTGACGCGGACATGAACGACCCGCTCGCCAAGGCCCTCTATTTTCTTGCGCCGTCGCAGTATATCCCCGACCCGTCCTATTACGCGGAAGGAAACGCGACGGGCGCGTATCTGCTGGACGCGTTCGGAGGCATGGCGTATCAGCTTTTGCTGATGGCGGGCTTCGACGAAGCGAAGGCCGCGGAAACAGTCGCCGACGCGATGGCGTTTGACGCTATGCTGACGCCCTACGTGAAGACCGCGGAAGAATCGGCGGTCATATCAAACTCGTATAACCCGCGCGTGTTCGCGGAGTTCGCGGCGGAAATAAAGAATGTGGACCTTGCGACCGCCGTAAATAATCTGTTCGGCAAAACTCCCGAGCAGGTGGTCGTTATCGACCCCGGGTTCTTTGACGCGTTCGACACGATTGTCAATGAAGAAAACTTCGCGATGATAAAGAATTGGATGCTGGTTAACGAAGTCGTCTCGTTCGCGCCGTATTGTTCCGCGGACGCGCTTCTGCTCGCCGAATCTTACTCGAACATAATGACGGGACAGGCTGAACCGACCCCGCTTGACGAAACCGCGTACGCCATCGCAAGCTCCGCGTTCGGCGAGATAGTCGGTCTATATTACGCGAAGACCTACTTCGGCGAACAGGCGAAAACCGACGTCACCGAGATGGTCAAGAACATGATCGAAGTGTACCGCGCAAGGCTTCAAAACAACACGTGGCTTTCCGACGCGACGAAAGCGAAGGCGATTCTCAAGCTTGACACCATGCAGCTGCAAATCGGCTATCCCGACAGAATCGATCCGCTTTACGAGCGCATCAAGATAACCACCGCGGAGGAGGGCGGAACGCTCGTCAGCAACATGATAGCGATGTCAAGGCTCATCACCGAGGACGCGTTCGCGACGTTTGACGAACCTGTCGACCGCGGGCTTTGGGGAATCTCCGCGGACACCGTAAACGCGTTCTACAACCCGATGATGAACGCGATAACGTTCCCCGCCGCTATTCTCGCGGCTCCGTTCTACAGCCTCTCGCAGAGCGCGAGCGCGAACTACGGCGGAATAGGCGCGGTCATCGCGCACGAAATCTCCCACGCGTTCGACCCGAACGGCGCGATGTTCGACGAGAACGGGCGCTACGCCGACTGGTGGACTGCCGAAGATTACGCGCAGTTTGAAGCGCTGTCGGGAAAGATGGTCGAAGTGTTCGACGGTCTGCCACACGCGGGAGCGCAGGTAAACGGCGCGCTCGTCGTGACGGAGAACATCGCGGACGCGGGCGGACTCGGCTGCGCGCTTGAAGTCGTAAAGTCGCTTCCCGACGCGGATTTGGACGCGTTCTTCACAAACTGGGCGATAATTTGGCGCGGCAAGATGAACCCCGAAATCGAGCAGCTATACCTCACGCTGGACGTTCACGCGCCGAACAAGCTTCGCACAAACATTCAGCTTCAAATGTTTGAGGAATTCTTTGAAACCTACGGCATAAAGGAAGGCGACCCGATGTACCGCGCGCCTGAAGACCGCGTGGCGATTTGGTAAAAAACTGCGACAGCCTGAACGTCGGGGGCATGATACGTCCCCCGACGTTCAGGCTGCCGACAAAACCCATCGGTGTTGTAAAGGGCGGGCGACCGAGGCGGTCGCCCCTACAGCATATTGTATTCTTGCATACCGATAGCCAACAATCTGTAGGGGCGAGCCCCCGGCTCGCCCGCCCGCATACAAAACAATCGTTTGTCGACAGTCTGACGTCGGGGGCATGATACGTCCCCCGACGTTTTTTTACCCCGATTTAACAATTCCGCGCTATCTCAATTTACATGCATATCGTATCATTCACATTGTAAAGAATAAAGATGAACGTTAAGGAGAATATCAATGAAGAAATCCATCAAACGCATCGTGCTCGCAATCATGCTCGCGCTTGCAGCGACGGGCTGCGCCGCGGAAACCGCCGCAGTCAACAGCGCGCCAATATACGTTATATCACGCGAAGAGGGTTCGGGTACGCGCAGCGCGTTCATCGAGCTTTTCGGCGTGGAACAGAAGGACGCGGACGGCAATAAGGTTGATTACACAGTCGATTCCGCGGAAATCACAAACAGCACCTCGGTTATGCTGCTCTCCGTCGCGGGCGACAAGAACGCGATAGGCTATATCTCGCTGGGTTCGCTGGACGCTTCCGTGAAAGCGCTTTCCATCGACGGCGTAGCGCCGAGCGTCGAGACCGTCAAGGACGGCACGTATAAGGTTTCGCGTCCGTTCAACATCGTGACGAAGGGCGGGCTTTCAGAAGGCGCGAACGACTTCGTGAAGTTCATTCTGAGCGCGGAAGGACAAGCGGTCGTGTCCGCGAACGGATACATCGGCTTAGACGGCACAGAGGCTTTCACAACCGCCAAGCCGAGCGGAAAGATAGTGGTCGCGGGTTCGTCTTCCGTATCGCCAATCATGGAAAAGCTTGCGGAAGCGTACGCGGTAATCAATCCCGCGCTCACCGTAGACATTCAGCAGAGCGATTCGACGACGGGCGTCAATTCCGCGATAGACGGAATCTGCGACGTCGGCATGGCGTCGCGCGAGCTGAAGGACAGCGAAATCGAGAAGGGTTTGACGCAGACCAAGATTGCAATAGACGGGCTGGTCGTAATCGTGAATCTTAACAACGCCGTCAGCAACGCCGCCGCCGAACAGATAAAGGGTGTGTACACCGGCGAATTGACAACATGGGCGGATATACGGTAACATCCGAACAAACGTTGCAGGGGCGATTTGTCGGGGTGGATCCAATCGCCCGAACGCATGTTAACCCGTATGTTACATTGACGCAATCGATTTTGAAAGGGGCGGGCGATCGGAGATCGCCCCTACAATATTTGTGTTAGAACGAACCCGCCAAAATCAAAGCAAATCACTCCGCGCAACCCACATCCTTGAATGGATAATGCGCGCCGTATTCCTTATTGCGGCGTTCGTTTGCGTGCTGTGCGTGATATTCATATGCTATTTTCTGTTCTCAAGCGGGCTTGCGCCGATTGCGGAATACGGCCCGCTGAAGTTCATCTTCGGCGCGTCGTGGAAGCCGAGCTCGGGCTTGTTCGGCATCGCGCCGATGATTGTCGGCAGCATATACGTCACCGCGGGCGCGATAATAATAGGCGTGCCGATAGGCGTGCTCACCGCAATGTTCATGTCGCACTTCTGCCAAAAGAAACTGTATCGCGTGCTGAAGCCCGCAGTGTCGCTGCTTGCGGGCATTCCGTCGGTCGTGTACGGATTCTTCGGGCTGCTGGTGATGGTTCCCGCCGCGCGAACGCTGTTCGGCGGCGTCGGCGGAAAGAGCGTGTTCACCGCGTCCGTTCTGCTTGGCATGATGATTCTGCCGACCGTCATAAGCGTGTCGGAAGCAGCGCTTCGCGCCGTTCCGACGCAGTATTACGAAGGCGCGCTGGCGCTCGGCGCGTCGCATGAGCGAAGCGTGTTCTTCGCCGTGCTGCCCGCCGCAAAGTCCGGCGTTATGACTTCCATCGTGCTTGGCATAGGGCGCGCTATCGGCGAGGCGATGGCGGTGACGATGGTCGCGGGCAACCAGCCGATATTCCCCGCAAGCCTGACGAGCGGCGTTCGCACGCTCACCGCGAACATAGTGCAGGAGATGGGCTACGCCGCGGACACGCACCGCGAGATGCTTATCGCGACAGCGGTGGTGCTGTTCGTGTTCATACTGCTTATCAACCTTCTTCTGTCCGCGATGAAAGGAAGCAAGCGCAGATGACTAAAGTCGTTGTTCCCGTAAAGCGCAAACGCATAGACCCGCTGTCGCTTATGCTTCGCTTCTTCGTAATACTCGCGGCGGTTTTGACGGCGGCGGTCGTCGTGTCTATCGTCGGATATATCGCGATAAAAGGCATTCCTTATATCAAGCCGTCGCTGTTCGCGTGGAAGTACACGTCGCAGAACGTCTCGCTTATGCCGTCGCTCGTCAACACCGTTTTGACGCTGATTCTCGCGCTCGTTATAGCAACGCCGCTTGGCATATTCGCGGCCGTATATCTTGCGGAATACGCGAAGCGCGGCAACACTTTTGTGAAGATTATCCGCATGGCGGCGGAAACGCTCTCCGGCATTCCTTCAATTATATACGGCTTGTTCGGCTACCTCACGTTCGTGCTGTTCTGGCGCGGATATTCCATTCTCGCGGGCGGACTGACGCTCGCTATTATGGTTCTGCCCGTAATAATGCGCACGACCGAAGAAGCGCTGCTCGCGGTGCCCGATATGTACCGCGAGGGCAGCTTCGGGCTGGGCGCGGGGCGGCTGCGCACCGTCTTGCGCGTAGTGCTTCCGCCCGCGATACCGGGCATACTCGCGGGCGTGATACTCGCGACGGGGCGCATAGTGGGTGAGACAGCCGCGCTCGTTTTCACGGCGGGCTCGACGGAGAAGATTCCCTCAAGCCTGTTCGATTCCGCCGCCACGCTTGCGGTTCACATGTATAACATCTCGCGCGAGGGCTTGCACATCGGGCAGGCGTACGCCACCGCGCTGGTGCTTATCGCGCTGGTCGTCCTGATAAACATGTTGTCCGCTTGGGTTGCAAAGAAGATGACGGGAGAACATAATGGATAAAGAAAAAACGAAAGCATCGGATAATGCGGACGCGAAGATAAGCGTAAGCGAGCTTGATCTGTTCTACGGAACGTTTCAAGCGCTGAAGCGAGTGAACCTTCCGATAGAACCCAATAAGATTACCGCGCTCATAGGTCCCTCGGGCTGCGGAAAATCCACCTTGCTCAAGACGCTCAACCGCATGAACGACCTTGTGGAAGGCTGCAAGATAAAGGGCGGCGTGATGTTGGACGGCGAAGACATATACGGCGGCATGGACGTCAGCATTCTGCGCAAGCGCGTGGGCATGGTGTTCCAGAAGCCGAATCCGTTCCCGATGACCATCTACGACAACATAGCGTTCGGTCCGCGCACGCACGGAGTTCGCGGCAAGATGGCGCTGGACGAAATAGTGGAACAGTCGCTGCGCGACGCCGCCATATGGGACGAGACGAAGGACAGGTTGAAGAAGAGCGCGCTCGGGCTTTCGGGCGGGCAGCAGCAGCGGCTTTGCATAGCGCGCGCGCTTGCGGTTCAGCCTGAGGTTCTGCTGATGGACGAACCCACGTCCGCGCTCGACCCCATTTCGACCTCCAAGATTGAAGACCTCGTCAGCGAGCTGAAAAGCGTATATACTATCGTTATCGTAACGCACAACATGCAGCAGGCGACGCGCATATCCGACAAGACGGCGTTCTTCCTGCTGGGCGAGATGATTGAATACGACGTGACCGACGACATGTTCTCGATGCCGCGCGACAAACGGACGGAAGACTACATTACGGGGAGGTTTGGCTGATGCGCAAGAATTACGAGAAGCAGCTGGACGAGATGCACACTTGCCTCATTCGGATGGGCGCGCTCTGCGAGGACGCGATAGCCTGCGCCGCGCGCGCCTTATTGGAAGGCGGCGAGGAAACGCGCATGAAAGCAATCTCGCTGGAACACGACATTGACATGATAGAGCGCGAGATAGAGCAGAACTGCGTGCGCATTCTTCTGCACCAGCAGCCGATGGCGACAGACCTTCGCCATGTGACGGTCGCGCAGAAGATGATAACCGACATGGAGCGCATAGGGGACCAAGCCGCGGACATTGCGGAAATCTCCGCGTTCATGAAGGGCAGCCCCGTGAAGTCAGACGTTCACATTGCGGATATGGCGAAGGCGACCTCCAAAATGGTGACCGACAGCATAGACTCGTTCGTTAACAAAGACCTTGAGCTTGCGCGGGAAGTCATCGCGTATGACGACGTGGTTGACGGACTGTTCTCCAAGATAAAGGGCGAGCTTATCGAACGGCTGCGGCAGGACAACACCCACGCGGGCGAATGCCTCGACCTGCTGATGATCGCCAAGTATTTCGAGCGCATAGGCGACCACGCGACGAACATCGCGGAGTGGGTGCTTTACTTCCTGACGGGCAGCAGGCAGAACGCGTGATATACGTTCTGGAAGACGACGACAGCATACGGCGGTTGGTAGTCTACACCCTTGAGAGTTCGGGGCTTGCGTCGCGCGGCTTTGACTGTCCGTCCGCGTTCCGAAAGGGAATGCGCGAGCTTACGCCGAGCCTTGTGATACTTGACGTTATGCTGCCGGAGGAAGACGGTCTGTCGGTTCTTAAGAAGCTGCGCTCCGTCCCCGCGACCGCGGAGCTTCCCGTGATGATGCTGACCGCCAAGGGTTCTGAATACGATAAAGTGCTGGGGCTGGACAGCGGCGCGGACGATTACCTGCCAAAGCCGTTCGGTTTGATGGAGCTTGTCGCGCGAGTGAAGAGCCTGCTGCGCCGCGCGAAGGCGAACACGCCGCGCGAGCAGGGCGCGTATCGCATTGGAGGGCTTTACGTCAGTATACCGCAGCACATCGTCACAGCGGACGGCGAAGCTGTTCCGCTTACGCTCAAGGAGTTCGAGACGCTGGCGTGTCTGCTGCGCAACCAAGGCGTGGTGCTGACGCGCGAGCAGATTATGACAAGCGTATGGGGCTACGACTACGACGGCGAAAGCCGCACGGTGGACGTGCATATCCGCAGTCTGCGGCAGAAACTGGGACCCTGCGAGGGCGTTATCGAGACGGTGCGCGGTGTGGGGTATCGCATAAGCAGCAATGCGGGCGGACTGTCTGTTCCATGAAAACGCTGTACAGAAACGAAAAACCGGGGGCTTCATGAAGCGAAGAATATTCGCGGTCTCATTTATATTGGCGGCGCTGGCTGTCGCGGTGACGTCCGTATTGATTACGCTCGCGGCGTACAGGAATTACTTCGACGTGGTGAAGCGCGGCGCGGCGGCGGAACTGTCCTACGTCGGCGCGGGCGTGTCGGAGTTCGGCGCGGCGTACTTCGATAAGCTTGACACGCAGGACGGCCGCCGTCTCACGTGGATTGCGCGGGACGGTTCCGTTACAGGCGACACGGAAGCGGACGCGCCCGCGATGGATAACCATCTCGACCGCCCCGAGGTAAAAGACGCGCTCGCGAGAGGCGTCGGCGAAAGCACGCGCTATTCCGACACGCTGGACGCGCAGGCGTATTACCGCGCGGAGCGTCTGCGCGACGGTTCCGTTCTGCGGATAGATATTACGGTGCAAAGCGTTCTGCAATCGTTCAACGAGGTTATACTTCCGATAGCGTTCATCGCGCTGATGGTTTTCCTCGTCGCGGCGTTCGTCGCGGCGCGCCTTACGCGCCGCATAGTTCTGCCGCTGAACGGCCTGAAGCTTGACGAACCCGAAGAGTGTCTGGTTTATGACGAACTCGCGCCGCTTCTCGAACGCATAAAGGAGCAGAAGCGCGAGCTTGACCGCCGAATGAAAACGCTGGAACGCAGGCAAGCGGAGGTTTCCGCGATAACGGAAAACATGAACGAAGGGCTGCTCATTCTGGATTCCGGCGGTACGATTCTTTCATACAACAAGAGCGCGCTTCGTCTTCTTGGCGCAAGTCAAGCAAACCCAATGGGACGGCACTACATGGCGGTTTACAGGGGCGAGGGACTGCGGCGAATCGTGCAGGAAGCGCTGCGCGGGAATGAAGAGCCCGGAGCGGCACAGGAAGAAGCAGCGAAAGAAATACCGAAAGAAATGCCGAAAGAAGTGCCGAAAGAAAAACCGCAGGAAGCGGTTCTCTCAATTAATCAATACAGCGTACAGGTTCTGGCAAGCCCCGTGCGCGAGGGACGCGCAATACGCGGGCTGCTGCTCGTTCTGCTTGACGTGACGGAGAAGCAGGAGCGCGACCGCCTTCGCCGCGAGTTCACGGCGAACGTCTCGCACGAGCTCAAAACGCCGCTCACGGCAATCTCAGGCTACGCGGAGCTGCTAACCAACGGCATGGCTAAACCCGAGGACGCGCCGACGTTCGCGCGGAACATACATAAGGATGCGCGGCGCATGGTCGCGCTGATTAACGACCTGCTATTCCTCTCTCGTTTGGATGAAACGGAATCGTCCTCGGAAAAATCCGACGTGGAGCTGCTCGCTTTATGCAAACGCGCCGCGCGGAACCTTTCCGCTTCCGCCGCCGACCGCGACGTGACAGTCACCGTAAGCGGCGAGCCTGCGACTGTCACGGGCATATCGACGGTTCTCGAAGCGATGGCGGCAAACCTTATCGACAACGCCGTCAAATATAACAAGCAGGGCGGGAGCGTCGCTGTCGAGGTGCACCCGACGAAGTCCGGCGCGGCGCTCACCGTCTCCGACACGGGCATAGGCATTCCCAAAGCGGAGCAATCGCGCGTATTCGAGCGGTTCTACCGCGTCGACAAAAGCCGCGGCGGCGCAATCCCCGGCACGGGGCTTGGTCTTGCCATCGTGAAGCACGGCGCGGCGCTGCACAACGCTTCTGTCGAGCTTGCGAGCGGCTCTGCGGGGACGCGCGTGGAAATCTTGTTTAACGGTTGACAACATAAAATTATAATGATATAATGCGGTGTTTGCTGTCGAGAGATGGTCTGTGGGTTTATGTCCGCAGATATGGGAGGGTTGGTACATGGTTCGGCTGACCGGCAAGGAACGTGCTGTTGGCACGAACAGCGTACTTCGCGCGCTCTCGAAGGGTGAGCTATCCCTGGTATACATCGCCCGCGACGCCGATCCGTTCGTCACGCGCAAGGTCGCTATCGCGGCCGAAAAGGCGCATATCGAACTGGTTGAAGCGGACAGCATGAAGCTTCTGGGAAGCGCGTGCGGTCTTTCTGTTGCGGCGGCCGCGGCAGGGATACTGAAAAAGTAATCATATGAACGAATCAAGCGAGGGTTGACGCGGGGTTTGTTCGCGTAGTTTTTTGAGTCCACTTTTGTTTGAATGGCGGGCGAGCCGGGGGCTCGCCCCAACATGTCGTTATCCCTGCGATATTTCGGGATAGAGTATGTAAAACGCTGTAGGGGCGAGCCCCCGGCTCGCCCGCCGTCTTCTTTATTTGGAGGAATAGGATGCCGACCATTAACCAACTGGTTCGCCACGGACGCGAAAAGGTCAAAGAAAAGTCCACCGCGCCAATCCTGCAGAAATGCCCGCAGAAGCGCGGCGTGTGTCTGTCCGTCAAAACGACGACGCCCAAAAAGCCCAACTCAGCTCTGCGCAAGATAGCGCGTGTGCGCCTCACAAACCTCATCGAAGGCACATGCTACATCCCCGGCATTGGTCACAACCTTCAGGAACACTCGGTGGTTCTCATTCGCGGCGGACGCGTCCGCGACCTGCCGGGCGTTCGTTACCATATAATCCGCGGCGCGCTCGACGCCGCCGGCGTCGCCAAGCGCAATCAGGCGCGTTCGCTCTACGGCGCGAAGCGTCCCAAAAAATAAGGTTTTTCCTTATTGCAGCTCAAGGAAAATTCGCGGAGGAATAGAAAATGCCACGCAGAGGATTTATACCCAAGCGCGAAGTGCTCGCGGACCCCGTATACGGAACGACCGTCGTCACAAAGCTAATCAACCAAATAATGCTCAAAGGCAAGCGCGGAGTCGCTCAGCGCGTAACCTACGACGCATTTGATATCATCAAGGAAAAGTCGCAGAAGGACCCGCTCGACGTATTCAACACGGGTCTCGCGAACATCCTTCCGTCTCTCGAAGTCAAGGCGCGCCGTGTCGGCGGCGCTACATACCAAGTTCCTATGGAAATTCGACCCGAGCGCAGACAGACACTCGCCCTTCGCTGGCTGGTGGACTTCTCCCGCAAGCGCGGCGAGCGCACCATGAAGGAGCGTCTGGCGGGCGAACTTATGGACGCCGCCAACAACGCGGGCAACGCTGTCAAGCGTAAAGAAGAAATGCACAGGATGGCGGAAGCGAACAAGGCGTTCGCGCATTATCGCTGGTAGGATAATCGATTACCGATGATGAATCCCCCCTGATGCAGGGGGGATTTTCTTGGGGAAAGGGATTAGACGGACGACGGACGTTGCAGGTCCCATTCCACCGCAAATGTGCGTATGTAACCTGCGGGGCGTAACCTGTGGTGCGTAACCTACGATGCAGGTGGGTCGTACGACCGTCAGGCGGGCGATTGGAAATCGCCCCTACAAACGAATGGTTGTAATCATAATTGAATATGAACAAACATTGTGATTGTGTCCGCGCTCCCGATGAAATGTAAATAGACATCTGTAGGGGCGATTTCCAATCGCCCGCCTGCATGTCGTACGTCCCACACGCACCGTAGCTCGTCCCTATCTCTACCCCCTAAAAAATCCGCGCACAAAATCCCACCGCGCGCATATAATCCAAAATTGTGGGAAAAAATACGGTTTATAATGTAAGGATAGATGAATTATGCCCAGAAGTCACCCTCTGCCAATGGTTCGCAATATCGGAATAATGGCGCATATCGACGCCGGCAAAACAACCACTACGGAGCGTATTCTCTTTTTCACGGGCCGCGTTCACCGCGTCGGCGAGGTGCATGAGGGAAACGCCACGATGGACTGGATGGAGCAGGAGCGCGAGCGCGGCATTACGATAACTTCCGCCGCGACGACCGCGGAGTGGAAGGAACATCGCATAAATATTATCGATACTCCCGGTCACGTCGACTTTACGGTCGAGGTAGAGCGCAGCCTGCGCGTGCTGGACGGCGCGGTCGCCGTGTTTTGCGCGAAAGGCGGCGTCGAGCCGCAGAGCGAGACGGTTTGGCGGCAGGCGACGAAGTATAACGTGCCTCGCCTCGCGTATATCAACAAGATGGATATAACGGGCGCGGATTTCGCGCGCTGCGTCAAGATGATGCGCGACAGGCTGGAAGCCAACGCCGTGCCGATTCAGCTTCCGATCGGCGCGGAATCGGATTTCACGGGGATGATCGACCTCGTCACAATGAAGGCCGTGCGCTATACCACGGACGACGGCAGCGAATTTGTTGTGGAGGATATCCCCGAAGCATACGCGGACGCGGCGGCGGAAGCGAGAATGATTTTGCTTGAAGCCGCGGCGGAGTTCGACGAAGAGCTGATGGATCTGTATCTGATGGGCGAAGAAGTCCCCGAAGATATGCTGAAGGCGGCGATTCGCAAGGGTACGGTTTCGGTGAAGCTGAACCCCGTTCTGTGCGGCACTTCATACAAGAATAAAGGCGTGCAGCCGCTGCTCGACGCGGTCGTGGATTATCTGCCGTCGCCGCTGGACGTTCCGCCCGTCGACGGAACCCATCCCAAGAGCGGCGACGCGCTCGTGCGCCACTCCTCCGATGAGGAACCGTTCTCCGCGCTGGCGTTCAAGATAATGGTTGACCCGTTCGTCGGCAAACTCGCGTTCTTCCGCGTGTATTCGGGCAGGCTGGACGTGAACTCCTACACCTACAATTCCACCAAGGGCAAGCGCGAGCGCGTGAGCCGCATTCTTCGTATGCACGCGAACCACCGCGAAGAAGCCGACGCGGTGTACGCGGGCGAGATCGCGGCGGCGGTCGGTTTGAAGGATACGACGACGGGCGACACCCTCTGCTTTGAGAATTCCCCCATCGTGCTTGAGAATATCGAGTTCCCCGAGCCCGTCATCTCCGTCGCGATCGAACCCAAGACCAAGGCGGGTCAGGATAAGATGGGCATCGCGCTGATGCGCCTGTCGGAAGAAGACCCGACGTTCCGCACATATACAGACGTGGAAACAGGTCAGACGCTGATCGCGGGCATGGGCGAACTGCACCTTGAGATTATCGTCGACAGGCTGCTGCGCGAATTCAAGGTGGAAGCGAAGGTCGGCAAGCCGCAGGTTGCGTACCGCGAGACAATCCGCAAGGCCGCGAAGGCGGAAGGGCGCTATGTGCGCCAGACGGGCGGCCACGGTCAGTTCGGGCACTGCTGGATAGAAATATCTCCGCTCGAACCGGGCAGCGGCGTGAAGTTCGAGAGCAAGATTGTGGGCGGGGTAATCCCGCGCGAGTTCATCGCGCCTATCGAGCAGGGCGTTCGCGAGGCGGCGCTTTCGGGGATGCTCGGCGGATACGAAGTCGTGGACTTCCTCATCACCGTGTTCGACGGAAGCTATCACGAGGTGGATTCCTCCGAACTCGCGTTCAAGATTGCGGGTTCGATGGCGTTCAAGGAAGCGATGCGAATCGCGAGCCCCGTGCTGATGGAACCTATCATGCGCGTGGAGGTGGTCGTGCCCGAGGATTATGTGGGCGACGTTATCGGCGACATCAACAGCCGCCGCGGACGCATAGAACGGCTGGAAGCGCGCGGCAACACGCAGATAATCGACTGCGTCACGCCGCTTTCCGAGATGTTCGGCTACGCCACGGATCTGCGCAGCAAAACGCAGGGGCGCGGCACGTTCTCGATGCAGTTCAGCCATTATGAGGAAGTACCCAAGTCGATTGCGGCGAAGGTGGTCGGCGTTAACGCGAATTAACAACATCTTCACACCATTATTGTAGGGGCGATTACTAATCGCCCGCCTGTTACGCGTACGACCCGCCTGCGATGAAAAGGGACGTACGGCAAACAGGCGGGCGATTAGAAATCGCCCCTACAATGTTTGTGTCGTCAAATCGCGTCCGCGGGAACAAACCCGCGCGCGGGCGCGGTTACGCCGTCTCTGACTTCTATGTAAACATAATTGCCCGCGCGAACATATGCGCCGTTCAGCGTCAGGCATGTCACGCTCGTTCCCGCCCTGATTTGGCGCAGCGGCGCCCTTGAATAATACGGGTCGTCCGTCAGCGCGCAGTCATATCTCATTGCCGCCGAAACTGTCTTGAATTCAAGGTCCGGAATATAACTCGGACCTGCTATCGCGTCTTCGGTAATGTATCCGAACCGCCATGTCGTGCTGTTTATCGGATAGCTCACGAAAAGATATCCGCGCGTCACGCCGTAAACCTCGACGGTGTCGTTTGTCGCGACCGCTGCTTTTCCGTCCGCGCCGCGCAAATAGTTTGAACCCGGTCCGGAATAGACGTAGTATTTAAGGTTCTGCTTCAGATCAAGCTCCGAGCCGCGCGCAACCAACTCGCCGCCTGTCGAGCCGCCGCCGGAGCTTCCGCCGGAAACAATCTTAAGCTCGCTTGCGGGCATGAAGCCCGTGAACGCGTCATATACGACGTGATACCAATCGCTGTTGACGCCGATAACTTGCAGCATCGCCCTGTTCGGCAGGCTGACTATCGAACGGTCGCCGTTAATCGCGCTGCGGAGCGGATATACGCGGCTGTCGGAACCGTTTACCTGCGCCCACGATCCCGCCCACGCCACGCGGTCTCCCGCGCTGCCGAACGCCAGATATCTGCGGCTCATGTATCCTTGGATGTATCCCATGTTCGGGTCTTGGTGATTGCCGTCCGCGACGCCCGCGGACGGACCGATCCAAACCTTCACCCAGTCCGCGTTGGTGTATTCGAGAATGCGAACGCGGGTGCCGTTGTAGTATCTGCCGAGCGAAGACGCGCCCGACGACGGCGCGGTGCGCAGGTTCAAGCGGTCCGCCGGGTTGGGATTGTTCACGACGGCGGTCGGAAGGTCGTACACGCCTGACGCGCGGACAGGCGCGAGTGTTGCGCAAGCTAATATCAGGCAAAGAAACAGAGTGATTATCCTTTTATAAGATATCATACATCCTCCATCTGCAAAGTTTTTCTGCACAATAATGTAACGTCTTATAGAAGGAATATCATCCATTATTTACAAATTGCGGAATATTTGTGTAATTGTCGGTAAACAAAGCGGGCGAGCCTGGCGCTCTCCTAAGGCTATCGACATGGTCCGTCGGTGTTGTAAAGGGCGGGCGACCGAGGCGGTCGCCCCTACATGGTGTAATCTATCGGTAGGCAAGAATAACATACGCTGTAGGGGCGAGCCCCCGGCTCGCCCGCCATCTGCCAAAACGTTCTGTTTGCTTCCTAACGAATTCCAACGCCGATCTTATCTATGTCCCGATATAATATTGCCTGCGGCTGCGCCGCGCACAGGTTTGTCGGCACGTTGCAACCAACGTTCGATTTCCCGCGGGCAGCCAGGGCGCGGGTGCGGGCGGCGCTATGGCTTGCACGCATGTGCCCGTACCCGTGTCGAGTATCGTGCCTGCGGGGCATGGCGTAACACATGCCGATTCCATGGTTTCATATCCCGGTTTGGGCGTCCAATGCGCGTATATGGTGAGATTGCCTGTCGCGGGAGCGTCGGGATTATATGGGCGCGAATCATTATCGGGGTCTAAAAACCAGCCTGTGAAAGTACAGTATGGCATCTGCGGAATCGGCGGCATATTCGCGCTCGGTCTGGTTCCCCTTTCGTAGCCCATGACAACCTCGTTGGGGTCGCAATCCTCCGCGTCGGTCGCCTCGGGTTCGGGAGGCAGTTCGCCGCTGCCGCCGTTCGCGTAGTAGATGTTCAGCAGCTCGAACTTGTGAACGCAGATAGTGCCGTCGTCATTCTCAACTTGGTTTCTGTAGTTGACATCAAGATTGTTCCACGCGTAGGAGTATGGCGCGGTAACGTCGTGGGTATCAACATATGTGTCGCACTTAGCCTTATCCGCTTCAAGAATAGCCGCGCCTTTTATGGCGACATTGCAGCCGAACTTAACGTCCGCCGCAATATGCAGCCTAGACTTGTTGCCGACGTCAAACGCCACTACGGTTGTGTTTGGCGTGTAGATTGCGCCGCCGTCCGCGTTCGGCGCGCTGTTTTTGATAAACTGAGCTCCCGAAACATATAGTTCCGCAAAGTTACCGAGATTTATCGCCCCGCCGCCGCGAAAAACATTATTTGACGTCGCGGTATTGTTGCGCAGCATTCCGCCGTAAATGTAATGAGGCGACGCGGAAGGCGTTTCAATAAATATACCGCCGCCGGACCAAGAAGTATTGCCGTCTATATCGCCCTTTTTCATAACAAAGTTTGCGCCGACCCCGATATACAATCCGCCGCCATATGAGTCTGCGGCAGTCGCCGTGTTCCTGGCGACACGTCCGCCGTCAAGCAGAACGTTTGCATATCCCGCGTATACTCCGCCGCCGTTTTGCGCCTTGTTATCGTTTATGTCAGCATAGTTAATGGCGAGAGTGCTGTTCGTGCCGACGTAGGCAGGCGTATGGTGATTGCCGATATAAACCCCGCCGCCCTCTCCGCCTGTCTGAACGGCTTCATTGTCGTGAATAAAAGTTCCGCCGTCAAGAACAACGGTTGAAGCGTTGCTCGCCTTGATTCCGCCGCCTTTTGCGCAACTGTTGCCGAAAACCTCCGCGCCTTCGAGCGTAACGTTTGAGTTGTACGCGTTGATTATGCTTCCCGCGCATACTCCCGCGCTCGCCTTGTTGCCGTTCAATTTGAGATTCTCAATCGTGAGATTGCCGTTGGCAACGTCTATCATCGCGCCTTTGAACCCTGCGGCGCGCGTCAGCGTGATATCGCCCACGCCGTTAAGTATGACGTTCTTTCCCGCGGGTATTGTTATTGTTGAAGTAACGCCGAAGCCCGCCGTTATGGATATGTCAATGATTGGATCGCCGTCCGCCAGCGCCGTGTTCAGGTCTGCGAGCGATTCAACGCTGCCGTATGCGGCAAACGGCAGTCCGCCGTCCAATTTCGAGAATATTTTATACATAACCTCACCTCAAGTCTTGTTCCGTATATAGAAATATTATCCTACACACATGATATGAGGTTGTGCGCCGTATTGTTAACTGCTTGCCTAAATCTATAACGGAAGCTGCGCGATGGGCGGGTGGGCGGAAATCGCCCCGGACTGTCGACAAGGCCCGTCGATATTGTAAAGGGCGGGCGACCGAGGCGGTCGCCCCTACAGGGTGTAGGCTATCGATATACAGGAACTCAATATGCTGTAGGGGCGAGCCCCCCGGGGGTCCCCGACAAATCCCCGGGGTCCCCGACAAAACCGCAGTTTTGTCGGGGTGGCTCGGCAGATTTGGCGGGGTGGGTTGGCTCGCCCGCCCTTTACAACACCGATGGGCTTTTGTCGACAGTCTAGATCGATTGGAAATCGCCCCTACAATTTTTGTTTGAGACGTGTTATAATGACGGAGACGTTCCTCAATAATTCATTATTGTTCCGGCGGAGGTTGATATGCAGGATTCCCGCGAGGTTCTTCTGTCCGTTCGTGATATGCGCATAACATACGGGTCGGGCAGAAAAGCGTTCGAGGCTGTGCGCGGCGTGTCGTTCGACGTTTACAAGAGCGAAACCTTCGGGCTTGCGGGCGAATCCGGCTCCGGCAAGACCACTATAGGGCGCGCGATAATCCGCATGATACCGCTCTCCTCAGGCGAAGTCGTGTTCGGCGGCCGGCGCATAAGCGGCAAGATAACCAAGAAGCTGGACGAGGAAGTCATCCGCAAAATTCAGATGATCTTCCAAGACCCGATGGCGTCGCTGAACGAGCGCGCGAAGGTTGACTATATCGTCGGCGAAGGACTGTACAACGTGCGCCGCGACCTTAACAACGAGGAACGCATTGCGCTGGTTCACGCAGCGCTGCGCGACGTGGGTCTTCTTCCCGAGTTCGCAAGCCGCTTCCCGCACGAATTCTCAGGCGGGCAGCGCCAGCGCATCGGCATTGCGCGCGCTCTCATCATGCGCCCCGAACTGATTGTGGCGGACGAACCGATCTCCGCGCTGGACGTTTCAATCCGCGCGCAGGTGCTGAACCTTCTTTCCGCGCTGCAGAAGGAACACGGACTGACATACATATTCGTGGCGCACGACCTTTCCGTCATGCGCTATATAACGGATAGGATAGCGATTATTCGTCTGGGTGAAATTGTGGAGCTTGCGCCGACGGAGCTTGTGTTCGAGCATCCGCTTCATCCGTATACGAAGGCGCTGCTTCAGGCGATACCCGTGCCGAACCCGCGCGTAGAAAAATCGCGCCGTATTCTGCCAAACGACGCGCGAAAGGCGACCGACGACGCGGAGCGCGCCATGTGCGAGATTGAACCCGGGCATTTCGTTCTCGCGACAGGCGAGGAAGAGGAGATGTACCGCAGGTTCCTTCGGGTGGGTTAGCCTACCCGTTTATCCTGTCGATTTTCTCCTGCATTTCGGGCGTCAGGCGGTCATACACAATTTTGTCGGACTTGAGGAAGCGAACCGTCTTCGCAAGGTTGCTGCGCGAGCGCATCATCACGCGCATGCCGCTGTGATAATATGTGCGGAAGCACAGGCGATTGATGAGCGTCGCCATCATAAACGAGAGGAAATAGTGGTAGCTTCTGCGGAAGCGTTCGTAATCGCCCTTCTCTTCGAGGAAACAGCGCACCGCGACCAGCGACGCGACCATGTCTTCGATGCCTCGCACGTCGCGCCCCGCGGTTATGCTGCCGGGCCTTCTGTTATAATAATATAGATATTTATCGGTGACCGCAACCTTCTTCGCGCTGCCGAGCAAGCGAATGAAAGTCGACAGGTCTTCATATTTCATTTTGGGATAGCGTATGCCCGTATCCATGAACAGCGAACGCTTGTAGACCTTGCACCACGCATAGGGGTTCATGTATGTGCGAGTGCGCTGAAGCGCGTCCTTCGCGTCCGCCGAATGAAGCTTAACGCCCGGCGCGGGAAACACCGCGCCCGACGGCAGGCGGATATAGTAACGCCCGATTGCTATGTCCGCGTTCTCGCAAATCGCGGCGGAAAGAAGCCCGCCGATATAGCCGCGCTTGACGAAGTCGTCGCTGTCGATGAAGCAGATATATTCGCCGCGAGCGGCCTCGATCCCCGTGTTCCGCGCGCCCGACAGCCCCTGATTCTCTTGGCGTATGACCAGCATGTTTGGCGTTCGCGCCTTGTATTCCGCGAGAATGTCCGACGAGCCGTCCGTCGCGCCGTCGTCCACGCAGATTATCTCGTAATCGTCGAAGCTTTGGTCGATGATGGAATCCAGACACTTGCGCAGATATTTCTCCGTGTTATACACGGGGATGATAACGCTGACGCGCGGCGAACCGTTATCCATGTCAGACCTCCTCATTTTACCAAACTTCAACTATTCAACTAAATTGTATTATTCGATATTGTGTGTTCGGATTCCTGCAATGCGTAAGTAATGTAGAGTACATTCAATAGTATGCGGGCGGGCGAGCCGGGGGCTCGCCCCTACAGCATATTGCGTTCCTGCATATCGTTAGCCTACACCATGTAGGGGCGACCGCCTCGGTCGCCCGCCCTTTATAGCGCCTATGGGCTTTGGCGACAGTCTTACTTGCACTGCGTTATTGTAGGTGTGCCGTATTCCGCAGATGGTTTACCGCCCCCGTCTCTCAAACAATACAAGCTTGTTCCTACAAATGCCCCTGCAAAATAGTTTGTATAACCGTGCTGTTGATAAGCATACGCCCGAACTGGCTCTCCTCCACCGCCTGCGAAAGCTGCGGGAACGGCAGCACAGTCATGAAGATTGGCACGAGCGCGAACAATATGTATACGAAGAACACGCCGCTTCCAACGCCGAAGATTCCGCCGAGCAGCGCGTCGAACTTGCGCAGCGAAGGGAATCGGAACACATAGTGCGCCAAGCTTATCGTAAGCGAGAACACAAGATACGCAATTAAGAATATCCCGACGAAGCTTATTATGTTTATTATAACGGAAACGATCGTTTGGTTCAGATAATCCGACACGGTCGCGTTCGGCAGAACCGCGTAGGTTTGGTTCATCATGTTCGATTCAAGCAGGATGGAGAACGGCTCGGGCAAGTCCGCCTGCGCCACGATGGAGACGATTCTGTCCGCGGACAGCGTCGATACGGGCGTTTCGGCGTCGCGAAGGTCGGGGATTCGCAGCGACGCGTCCGAATAATACATGACCGTGTTAAGCAGTGTATCGTTGCCGCTTATCCAGTTCGTGACCTTCGGCGCGTAGGAATACGCCGTCCACATCGAAAGAAACAGCGCGAGCAGCGCAAGCACCGAGCGGATGAAACCCTTATAAAGCCCGAACAGCAGGCTCAACAATACTATT
Source organism: Oscillospiraceae bacterium (assembly GCA_031280145.1). GTDB lineage: Bacteria > Bacillota > Clostridia > Christensenellales > Aristaeellaceae > JAITHB01. The sequence goes on from JAITHB010000105.1 coordinate 22,584, forward strand.
CCTATAACGGCATAATCGATTATGTTCATATTATTCCCCCGTAGTCGTCTCTCTATTAGACGAACGAGGAGACGGAATTATTCATTAATACTAATCCCTCGTTAAAAAGGTACAATCTTGGCGGTGCTTTTTGCCTCTCGCGTTGTCTCGTCCGCTTTTATGGGTGTTTTGCAGAACTCTATTCCTGTATAGTAAACGTAGCTCCGCTACGCCGTCGCTCCCTCAACTTAGCGAGAGACAAAAATCCCTCGCCAATATTGTACCTTTTTAACGGGAATTAGTATACGGCCCGGTTATTTCGGCTGGGGAAGCTTGAGTATATAAACCTCCGCGCCCGACGCGGCGATCGCGACGTCCCCTTCCAGTATGCAAAGCAGTGAATCAATCTGCACGGGCAGGTCCGTCGCGGTAAACGCGGCGGAGCCGTACGGCGCGGAATAAACCTTCCCTGCGGAAAACAGATACACGCCGCGGCTTCCGAGAAGTCCGTCAAAGCACGGTTCCGGCGGACGAAGCTGCAAATCGGACGCGCTTGCAACCAATCGGAACTCGCGGGTCATCCTGTTGTCCGCCGACTGCGGGTTCTTGCGCAAAAGCGCGTACGTTTCATTGCGCACGGCGCGCGTTCTCGCAAGCTGCCAGCCGTACGCTGTGACGCTCGCGATCGCGGTTGATTGGGTGCAGTTGTAATCGTACGCGGTAAGGCTGCTCGTACCCGCGAGCATGAGCAGTTTGTTCTGCTTGTATACATTGTATATGAGCTGATCGAATATGTCCGCGGAGCCTGTGGAACGCCCGCTGCGCGGGTCGTACGTGGAAAAAACCGTCTTCGTTTCGGCGCCTTCAAGGTCCATGCCGAGTACCCAAAGGCGCACGTCTGAGGAGTCGAAGAAACCGAAGTCCGTCACGAAGGCAGCGTCCAAATCTTCTATCCGCTCAATAACGTTGCCCATATGGTCGGTGAGAAGAATAAACTGCGCTGCGCCTTCGCCGATGAGCGCCGCAGCGTACGACGCGCCCACTCGCGCAAACTGAACGTTCCCCGCCATTGTGTCGGATACCAGAATTTTCCCCGAGGAATCCAGAATCATATACTGTCTGCCGGACCACGCCGCGACGAACCCGCTTTCCGCGGAAAAGTCCGCGTTCGCGCCCGCAAGCGTCTGCTGCCAGCGAAGCTCGCCGTTCACGCCGACGCACGAAAGCATTCCCCCCGAAAGGAAAAGGAAGTCCGCGCCGAACGCGCCCGAAGGGTCCGTCGGGTTGAACCAAAGACGCTGCGCCGCGTTGTTCTCTCTTTTGGGAATAAGGGTGATGAGGTATACGACGCCCGCGATAACGGTCAGCGCGACGCAAAGCGCGATAAAGCGGCGCAGCCAAAGAGCGCTGCCGCGGTTCTTTTTTCGCGGCTTCGGCGCGCTTCCGCTGAGCGTATACTTATTCCCGCCGCGCGATTTCGCAAGCGGGCTTGAGTTATATGTGCGCGGTCTGTTCTGCATTCTTTATTTAGTATAAACCTAACTTTGATTATCAAACCGTATTTCGGAGATTTTCTTTTGTATGGAATGGAGGATGATATATACGGGCGTTTAGTACGCAGACGGGGGCGGCAGCCCCGGGCTGTCGACAAACGATTGTTTTGTATGCCCGCGGGCGCGCGAGGCGCGCGCCCCTACACCGTATTGTATTCTTGCATACCGATAGCCAACATTATGTAGGGGCGACCGCCTCGGTCGCCCGAGGTTTTCAACACCAATGACCTTTGCCGACAGGCTGTCCGGGGCACTGCCCCGTCTATTTTTCCGCAATAATCTTGCGTAAATCCTCGACTATCTGTTTGACAGACGGGTTTGTTATCAGCTCTTCCTTTATTTTGTCCGTGGAATGAAGCACGGTGCTGTGGTCGCGTCCGCCAAACTCCCCGCCGATATGCGGAAGCGATTCCGCCGTCAGCTCGCGCGTGAGAAACATCGCTATCTGCCTGGGAAGCGTCACCTGTCGGTTTCTTTTGTTCGACGTCAAGTCTTGCATGGTGACGCCGCAGTATTCGCACACGCACTGCATAATCAGTCTGGTCGTGATGAGGTTCTTGTCCTTCGCGGCGGACATGTCGCGCATGGCTTCCATCGCAAGGCTCACTGTAATGGGCTTGCCCGCAAGCTGCGCGTAAGCCACGACGCGGTTGAGGCTGCCCTCAAGCTCGCGGATGTTGGTGTCCACGCGCTCCGCGATGAGCTTGAGAACGTCAACGTCTATTTCCAGCCCGTCGGCTTCCGCCTTGCGCTGGAGGATCGCGTTGCGCGTCTCGATGTCCGGCTTCTGAACGTCCGCGATAAGCCCCCATTCAAAGCGGCTGCGCAAGCGTTCCTCAAGGCGCGAGATTTCCTTCGGCGGGCGGTCCGACGAAATGATTATCTGCTTGCCGGACGTATGCAGCGCGTTGAACGTGTGGAAGAATTCCTCCTGCGTCGAGTCGCGCCCCGCGATGAACTGAATGTCGTCGACCATAAGAACGTCTACGCTGCGGAAGCGTTCGCGGAAGTCCGCGTTGCGGTTCTTCTGAATCGCCATGATGAGCTCGTTCGTGAAGCTTTCGGAAGATATATATAAAAGCCGCATGGACGGATATTCATGCTGTATATGGTGTCCGATGGCGTGCATTAGGTGCGTCTTGCCAAGCCCGACGCCGCCGTATATGAACAGCGGGTTGTAAGCTTCCGCGGGAGCTTCGGCGACGGCGAGCGACGCGGCTCTGGCGAACCTGTTGGAGCTGCCAACGATGAACGTATCGAACGTATATTTCGGATTGAGCGTCGTAGATATTGCGGAAGAGGTTTCCTCGGGCTTGGTTTTGGCGAGCGTCGCGGCTTCCTCCGCGCTGACGAAGCTTACGTTCAGCTTCTTGCCCGCGGCGAGCCCGATTGAGGTCGTTATCAGCATTTGGTAGCGCGAGAGCATGTTCTTGTGGAGCATGTCCAGGTATTCAAAATGCGCGGTGTCGCCGTTGATCGCGACAAGCTTCACGGAATCGCGAATCCACGTCTTATAGGAAACGTCTGACATTTCCTCTTTGATGAGCGAGCAGAACTTATCGAAGATCTCAGACAGTTCCATCAGTTTCCTCCGAAGCGCGAAAGGTTATCATATCAGTGAGACAAGCCGCATAGTTTAACACAGGCTGTGGATAAGTCGCGCCGCAAAGTTTTCCACAGCGCGGAAGCTCTTTTGCGCGACCCTTGATAATAATAGCAATATCAACGGATTTTGGCAAGTGCCGCCCGCAAGCCCCAAAAAGTTATGCACAGGGTGTGTTTAAACTGTGCATAACTTTGCACCGCGCAGCGAAGATATTGCAAGGTTATATTTTAACGGGCGATTCATTGATAACCGCGGGCGACCGACCCACCCCGGGAGACGGTCGCCCCTACAGGGGATTGTTTACGTTCAATCGGGCAGATAATCAAAACCTGTAGGGGCGACCGTCCTCGGTCGCCCGCCGTTATCAATACATCACCCGCCGCATTTATCCCACGCCTGCCCTAATTACCGTTCGGTCGCCCGCCGCAATTATTTCACGCCGAACGCGTACCGCGTATGGTGCGTATACGTTTCCCCCGGACGCAGCGCCGCGCTCGGGAACGACGGTTGATTCGGCGTATCGGGATACTTCTGCGTCTCAAGGCAGAACCCCTGGCGTTTCTTATAGTGCTCGCCGTTCTTTCCGACGTTCTCTTCCTTTATGCTGTTGCCGCTGTAGAACTGAACGCCGGGCTGGTCAGTATATATGTCCATCGCGCGCGACGTTGCGGATTCGCAAACGGAACCTATCTTCCTGAAGCCCTCGCCGTTTAACACATAATTATGGTCATATCCGCCGACGAACTTCATCTGCTCGTTATTCGCGAGCCCTTCCGCCAAACCGACCCCAATATTGCGCCCGTTTCGCAGATCGAACGGCGTTCCTTCCACGGGATAATCCTTGCCTGTGGGAATCGCCGCGCCGTCCGCAATCTCCGTTATATAATCGGAATCAAGCGCAATCGTATGTGTGGACAGATCTTCGGAAGAAAGACCCGCAAGGTTGAAGTACGCGTGGTTAGTCAGATTGACGACCGTCTTTTTGCTCGCCGTCGCTTCGTAAAGGATGTCGAGCGCGTTGTCGTCGCTCCACGTATACAGAACGGAAACCGCAAGCTCGCCTGGGAAGCCCTCGTCGCCGTCGCGGCTTACGAGCGATAAGCGAACGCCGCCACCCACTTGCGCCGCGTTCCATATTTGTTTGTCGAAGCCGACCAATCCGCCGTGCAGCGTGTTCGCTCCGTTGTTCGCGGCGAGCGTGTACTGCTTGCCGTCGAGCGTGAACTTCGCGCCGCCGATCCTGTTGGCGTAGCGTCCGACCAGCGCGCCCATGAACCCGCTTCCGCGAAGCAGTCTGTCAAGCGTGTCGTAGCCCAGCAGAACGTCAGTCAGCTTGCCGTCTTTGTCGGGAACGTTGATGCTTATAAGATGCCCGCCGTATGTCGTGAACGACACCGACGCGCCTTGCGCGTTCGCCATCGTATACAGATAAACTTCCCGACCGTCTTTTGTTCCCCAAACCTCTTTGTTGATGGACATACAATTCTCCTTACTCGATTGTTTCAAGCTCCATGCGCTCAAAGTTCACGCGCTCGACGAAATGCTCGGGCAGAAACCGCGCCTGACCGTAGCCCAGGAATTGCCGCTCGTGCGACGGCATCCAGATTGGGCGCGGCTCGTCCAAACGCTTGAGAACCTCGTCCAGCGCTTCCTTGGAATTCGCAAGCGTCGGCTCCGCGCCTTGCAGAGGTTCGGTGTCCTGCCGCCATATCTTGTTCTTTATGATGAGACGCACCCAAAGCTTAGCCATTATTCTATTTTTCCTCGACTCCAAGGTTGATAACCTTCTGATTCTTATGGATGAACAGCTCGCCGATTTCAGCGGACTTACCGAGAATGAACGTGTTCTTGCGCACGGTGGATTCAATCGTGAGCTTCTCGTAGTTTCCGATGAACATAACCGTTCTGTCGCCGCCGAGCCTGCGAAGGTGCGTTACGCTGAACAGGTCGACGTAGCGTATCGACATATACCCCATGGCGTTTCTGGTGATGTCGATTCCGACGTTTGCGTTCCTTATCAGGGTGTCGAAAAAGACTGTTTCGCCGTTCTGAATCAAATATATTCTCGGGCTTTGCGCGTAGATGATAAGCAGATCGGGCGCAACTTCCTTCGCCGCGAGTATCTCGGACGTTATTATTCCTTGCGGGCGTGCGCCGATATCCGCCAAGCGCGCGTTCAACGAATCCAAATCCGCCCTCGCTGCTTCAAGCTCCGCCGCGGCAAGCTCGTACGCAGCGTTAGCTTCGTCAAGCGCGGTCTTTGCAGAGTCAAGCGCTTGCGCCGCGTCAGTAACGCCTATCGCCATAGCGTCGGCCGCCGCGACCGCAAGCAGTCTGTTTTCTTCCGCCGCTGCAAGCTCTTTCGTTATTTCTTCGGAAGAGAGCTGAACGCCGTTCGCTTTCTGTTCGGCCGCGACAAGCTTTGCATCCGCCGCCTGCAACGCGGACAGTGCGTCGTCTTCCGCGGACTTGGCTGCGCTGAGCGCGGCCGCCGCGCTATCCGCCTTCGCCTTTGCCGCAGAAACCTGCTCGCCCTGCGCGGTTATCTGCTGCGCGATTGTGTTCGCGGAATCCGTCGCGGAAACGATGTCCGATTCCTTCGCGCGAATCGCCGCCGTGTCGGGCGTTTCCGCTTTCTTCAGCGTCTCAAGCTCCGCCGAAAGCAGATCGAGCGAAGCGTTCGCATTCACAAGGCTTTCGTCGAGTATTTCTTTTTCCTGCGTCAGCTCCTCATATTTGGCGGCGGCTTCGGTGTCTTGGGTTATCGCTTCGTCAAGAGCCGCGCTTGCGGCTTCTTCCGCCGCGCGCGCCGCCTGATATGCCTTGCCCGCCGCCGCGTATGCGTCCTGAACGGTCTTCTGCGCGTCAAGCTCCGCAATAAGCTCGTTCGCGGAAACGAGGGCGGCGTCCGCCGACGCTTTATCATCGACCGCCGCGTCATGGCTGTTCTGCGCGTTGTCGAGCTTAAGCTGCGCCGCCGTTGCGTTTAAGCTTTTGGCGTGCTCGTCCGCGGAGGCTTCGGCTTCGCGGTCGATTATCGCCTGCTGTGCCGCAAGGTTGGTTCGCAGAGCTTCCGCCAGCGCGATTGCGTCGTTTGAAATCGGCTTGGAAGGTATGTCGTCCCCCGCGAAGGCGGAAGACGCCGGAAGAACCGCGAGGACCGCAAGGACCGTGAATAACGCGAGAACGCGAACCGACAATCTCTTTATTTTCAACATAAGTGAATCCTCCTTTTTCCATATGAGAAGTATTTTAACCATATATGGAAGTATACGAAATATAGCATTCTATGTCAACGGTTGAGCATATTTTGATTCTCATTCGTTTATTAATGGGAAGACTATATTTGCGAAGGGAACATAACACAATGAAAAACAAACTCAAACGCGCCGCGAAGGCGGCCATATCTTTCATACTGGTTTCTTCTGTCCTGCTAGGCGTCTCATCGGCGGATACCGATCCCTTGCTCGGCGCGACCGAACCTGCTTCGACCGCGGCGGATATTCACGCGGGCGAAGGCTTCGGCGTGACCGCCGTCACAACCGAAGGAACTCTTACGACTCGCGAAGGAGGAGCGGAAAAAGGAGCGAAAGAAGGAGTATCCGATTTCAAGCTCAATCTCCTGATAACGCTTCCGCATATTGAAGACGAATACGCGGCGGATTGCAACGCCTATTTCGCGGAGCTTCGGCGTTATTACACGGATGAATATGCGCCGATGATGCTCGAAGAGTTCCGCGCCGCAAACGCCGAAGGCGGCGAGGAAAATGAATGCTCCCTCACCGTCGACTATACGCTGACGTACGCCGACAGCGATTTCTACTCCGTTCTCGTTTGCGCCGCGAAAACCGAAGGCTCCGCGTACTCCGAAGAATACTCGGCATACGTCTTCTCGAAAAGGGAGATGGCGCGGCTCACGCTATATGAAGTGATTCCGTGGGAGAACGAGAACCCATACTCGCTCGCGGTTCACGCGGCGGAGCGCGGGATTAAGCGCGTGCGCGGCACCGAAGACGACGCGTTCGGCTACTACGACGGAATCGACGAAGATTGGGTCGCGACATATCTTACCGACACGTCGTTCTATCTTGGGCAAGACGGCAAGGTTGTGCTGTTCCTGAACCCCGCGGGCGTAAGCCCGTGCACGTCGGGGATATGTTTGTTCCCGATATAGATTTTTTTGAATATAGACTTTTATGAACACGCCGAGATGTTAGCACGGATATAGTTTGGCAAAGGTACTACATGCCGATTTAAGGCTGCGACGCAAGCCATTTGCACCGCAGCCTTTGAATCACACGCATATTACACCGGAATTATATGTTAGTTTACTAACTTGACGAACCTGTTGGAGACATACCCAAGCGTACCGTCAGACAGCTTGATTTGGTACCATCCGCTTGCCGCCTGACCGTAATACATATATTCCTCGCCGTTGTTAACTTTTCCGACGACCGCGCCGTCAGTGCCGCC
>JAITHB010000013.1 GCA_031280145.1 Oscillospiraceae bacterium
ACGAACAGCTTCTTGAACAGCACGTCGTTCTTGAATGTGTACCGAAGCTTCGCCACGCTCACGCCCTCCGTTATTCTATATCATCTTATCATATTCGCGGCGGATAATCAACCCGTTCCCGCCGTACGCGTCTGATACGGACATCGCTATACATATATAAGCGGCAGACGATTTCGCCCCTGCTTCACGAGAAAGACGGCGACCGTCCTCGACCTCCCGCCGTTTCCAAAACAACCCAAATTGTTTCACCTTCCGCACATTGAATTATTCATATGTTTGGTGTATAATACAAACAAAGAGGCGGAAAGAACGCTGTCGCGTTCCTCGGATACGCGCGACCTTCGTCCGCGCGCCGAAATTGAACGAACAAAAGGAGGATTCGCAGTGAAGCTGATTATCGCAATAGTACAGGATGAAGACGCGTCCCGTTTGGTTTCAAACCTGATGAACGAGGGATATGGCGTAACGAAGCTCGCGACGACCGGCGGATTTCTGCGCGCCGGAAACACGACGCTGTTGATTGGCGTGGAAGACGACAGGTTCGACAGCGCGATGACAATAGTTGAAAAAGTGTGCAAGAGCAGAAAGCAGATAGCGACTTCGCCAAACCCCGTCGTCGGCGCGAGCGGCGCGTATGTGCCGTATCCGATCGAAGTGATGGTCGGCGGCGCGATTATATTCGTAGTACCCGTCGAGAAGTTTATTAAGCTTTAGCGTCATAAAATGGACTTTGTTTTTCCGACCGCGAACGCAAGGCGCGTGTACGATTCATACAAGCGCCGCGCGGGTACGCACGCGATATTGATAACCGGCGAAGCGGGCGTTGGTAAACGCTCGCTTGCTTTTCTGCTCGCAAAGACCGTACTGTGCGGCGCGGACGACAATCCCTGCGGAACCTGCGGCTCATGCGTGAGGGTGGAATCGCGGACACATCCCGACGCGCACTGCGTTCGCCCCGGCGACAACAAGTCGCGCACTATTTCCGTGGAACAGATACGCGCGCTCATCGAACAGATAAGCATTCGCTCGTTCGAGGGCGGCGCGAAGGCCGTCATAATAGAAAACGCGGACGGTATGCAGCCCGCCGCGCAGAACGCCCTGCTGAAATCGCTTGAGGAGCCGCCCGGCGACGTGTTCTTCTTCCTTACCGCGTCGCGGCGGCTCGATTTGCTTCCGACAATCCGTTCGCGCTGCGCGTGGCTTCATCTTCCGCCGCTTGATATAGAACGGACGGCGGACATTCTCAAGAGCCAAGGCTTCGACGCGAAGCTCGCGAACGAAGCCGCGCTCTACGCGGAAGGTTCCGTCGGACAAGCTGCGGACTATGCGAAAACGTCCGCGGAGTATGTCCGCGCAGTCGAGAGCGCGCTCGCAAGCGTCGGACACGCGATTGACATTCCGTTCGCCGCGAAGAAGATACTCGATCTGTCGCAGAAGAAGTCCGGCGCGGACGGCGGATATTCCGCGCTCGATATCATCGAGAGATACATCTCAAGGCTGAACGGCTTTGATTCGGAAGGACGCATCCGAATATACGGCGCAATAGAGGACTCGAGGAAGCGAGACGCGCTCTTTCTGCCGAAACAGCAGACGATGGAAGACCTGCTGGCAGTAATCATGGAGGAACGATGATTCAGGTTGTAGGCATAAGGTTTCGCAAAACCAGCAAGATATATTTCTTCGACCCGACAGGCTACGAGCTTGGCATTGGCGACGCGGTGATAGTCGAAACGGTTCGCGGCGTCGAGCTTGGGCTTGTGTCAAGCCCGATGCGCGAGCTGCCCGAATCGCAGGTGATAAATCCGCTGAAGCCGATTCTGCGCGTGGCTACCGATATGGACCTGTCGCAGGCGGAATCGAATATTGCCAACGAGAAGACGGCGCACGCTATCTGTCAGGAACGCATCCTCGCGCACAAGCTTGATATGAAGCTCGTCGACGTGGAATACACGTTTGACGGCACGCGCGTGGTGTTCTACTTCACCGCGAACGGGCGCGTGGATTTCCGCCAGCTCGTGAAGAACCTCGCGTCGATATTCAAGACGCGCATCGAACTGCGCCAGATCGGCGTTCGCGACGAAGCGAAGATGCTCGGCGGGTTGGGTTCATGCGGGCGTTCGATATGCTGCGGAACGTTTCTTTCAAACTTCCAGCCGGTCTCAATCAAGATGGCGAAGGAACAGAACCTTTCGCTCAACCCCACAAAGATTTCGGGGCTGTGCGGGCGGCTTATGTGCTGTCTGAAATACGAGCAGGATTATTATGAGAAGGTGCGCAAGAGCGTACCCAAAATAGGCAGAACCGTAATGACTCCCGACGGCGCGGGCATTGTGCTTGACGTGCATGTAATCCGCGAGAAGGTGGCGGTGCGCCTTAACACGGGCGACGCGAACGAAGTTCACGAGTATCCGCTTGAATCGATACAGCGGATAGAGCACCCGCACGACGCGTCCGACGCCGACGACGAGTTCTTCCTCAACGACGACATAATAATGATAGAGGAGGCGGAGATTCCGCCGGAATTGCAGATTCCCGCGCTGGAGTGAACCGAGCCTGAATGAATGATACTATATTAGGGAGGATGTTTATGAAAACACAATCAGAAAGTCGTTTTGCGCGGGTTATTTCGTTGGTTTTATGCATTGCCGTCTTGCTGTCTGCGGGGATATCGCAGCGCGCCGAAGCAGATTCGCCCGAAAATGATGTGAACGCGATAAATGAAGCCATTGAACTGTATCTCAATACCTTTGGGGATGGTTTACATATGTCTGTATATTATCCGGGATCACATTATGACGTTGGCAGAATATACTACGATGATACATCATTTTATAGATACCGTTCAGATTACGGTAATCTCAACCTAAACTGTTTCATAAGCGCATATCATTTTTTCATGAATACTTGTGGAATTGATATAACGGAAACCACGCCGGACAGCGTTTTTATGAAGGCGCTGCTGAAAAAACTGCAAGACGCGACAGACGTTAAGGAACGTACTATTTTTTATACACTCGTATATTTAATAGAAAATAAACCGGGAAACTCATACAAGACAGACGTTGCTCTTCCCACCTTTGCAGCCGACGCCTCGGTCGCCCGCCCTTTACAACGCTTGTGGGCTTTGTCGACAGTCTGCAACAATGAATAATTAATGGTTTGTCTTTACCAAACAAACCATTAATTATTCATTGTTAATTATTCATTAATCAATCGCGAACTATGTCCCTGTCGCGCCAGTCTTCTCTGTCGGTGTTGCGGAACAATAACGATATGCACCATATTCCCGCCAGCGCGATGAGCCCGTAGACGATGCGCGACGCGACGGCGCTCTGCCCGCCGAAGATATATGAAACGACGTCAAACTGAAAAACGGATACCAAGCCCCAGTTGATTGCGCCGAGAATCACCAGCAATAGAGATACCTTATCCATACCAAAACCTCCTTTTTTGTTTCTCAATTATTATGGCTTTTTTCCGTTTATTTATTCGTATGCAATTATTGGATAGTATGACGTACGCGTAGCGTGGTCTTCTATTGTGTAAGGTACACGTCCCAGTCCGTTCTTTTTCTTGTATCGCCAAGAAAAAGAACCAAAAAGAAGGCTCTTTGGGGACGCCCGCGCAAAACTCGCTGCGGCTCG
>JAITHB010000015.1 GCA_031280145.1 Oscillospiraceae bacterium
CGAGCCGCAGCGAGTTTTGCGCGGGCGTCCCCAAAGAGCCTTCTTTTTGGTTCTTTTTCTTGGCGATACAAGAAAAAGAACGGACTGGGACGTGTACCTTACACAATAGAAGACCACGCCACGCGTACGTCATACCATCATGGGTGCAGGGCTTAGCCCTGTTAATTTATCCACTGCGTGAAGGATTCCCTCCAAGCCTTGCGGTATTCATTCGGCATAACGCGAACGAACTTCGGAACCGACTTGCTCCAGTTATGCAGAATGACGTCCGCCGCGGCGCTGCCTGTGCGCGTCCTGTGCGCGGTAAGCGTTTCGCGCAGCCACACAATCTCCTCGGGCTGGTCCATCGATTCCAACGCGACGGATTCCATATTGCAGCGCTTGCCGAAGTCGCCCTGCTCGTCGAACACGTATGCCACGCCGCCCGTCATGCCCGCCGCGAAGTTGCGCCCCGTATGCCCCAGAACGATAACGCGTCCGCCCGTCATATATTCGCAGCCGTGGTCGCCGACGCCCTCCACTATCGCAAGCGCGCCGGAGTTGCGCACGCAGAAGCGTTCGCCCGCGCATCCCGCGATGAACGCGCTTCCGCCCGTCGCGCCGTACAGGGCTACGTTGCCTATCAGTATGCTCTCGCGCGGGTCGTACGCCGCGTCCTTCGGCGGCTTGATGATAAGCTTGCCGCCCGAAAGCCCCTTGCCTACATAATCGTTCGCCTGACCCTCAAGCGAGAACGTTATTCCGCGCGGCAGCCACGCCGCGAGACTTTGCCCCGCGAAGCCTACGAGGTCGAAGCGTATCGTGTCGTCGGGCAGACCCGCTCCGCCGTACAGCCGCGTGACCATACTGCCAAGCTTAGTGCCGAGCGCGCGGTCCGTATTGTGAACCTCAAGCGAACCCCTGACGCACTTGCCCTCCGCGAGCGCGGTTCGGGACAGCGGCGCGAGCGTTATCGTGTCCTGCGATTCGGGCAGCCTTAGGAATGAAGAATTATAGCGAATCCCTGTAGGGGCGAGTCCCTCCCGGGGTCCCCGACAAATCCGCAGATTTGGCGGGGTGGTTTGACTCGCCCGCGGTTTACAACACACGCCCGATTCGGGTAAGGTTCCGGAGACCGAGTCGGTCGCCCCTTCAGGTGGTGCCGCCAGCATACGCGAAAAGTCCAGCGAGTCATGCTTCCAATTGCCGCCCTTCTTCACGGTCAGAAGATCCGTTCTGCCGAGCAGCTCGTCAAGCGTCTTCACGCCGAGGCTCGCCATCACGCGGCGCGTATCTTCCGCGATGAACAGCATGAAGCGCTCGACATGCTCGGGCTTGCCTATGAAACGGCGGCGCAGCTCTTCGTTCTGCGTGGCGATACCCATCGGGCAGCTGTCGAGGTTGCACACGCGCATCATCATGCAGCCCATCGAGATGAGCGGACCCGTCGCGAAGCCGAACTCCTGCGCGCCGAGGATTGCGGCTATTGCCACGTCGCGTCCCGTCAGCAGCTTGCCGTCAGTCTCAAGCGTGACGCGCGAGCGCAGATTGTTGTGGATGAGCGTCTGGTGCGTCTCCGCGAGACCCAACTCCCACGGCAGACCCGCGTGGCGTATGGAGGTCTTCGGGCTTGCGCCCGTTCCGCCGTCGTAGCCGCTGATCAGGATCACGTCCGCAAGACCCTTCGCCACACCCGCCGCAATCGTGCCTACGCCCGCTTCAGCGACAAGCTTTACGGAGACGCGGCAGTCGTCGTTCGCCATCTTGAGGTCGTATATCAGTTCCGCCAAATCTTCTATGGAATATATGTCGTGGTGCGGCGGCGGCGAGATAAGCCCGACGCCGGGCGTGCTGTGGCGCGTCTTCGCGATGGGCGGCGACACCTTCGCGCCGGGAAGCTGTCCGCCTTCGCCCGGCTTTGCGCCTTGCGCAATCTTGATCTGTATCTCTTCCGCGGAAACGAGGTATTGGCTCGTCACGCCGAAGCGTCCGCTCGCAACCTGCTTTATCTTGCTGCAGCGGTCGTCGTTGAAACGTTCCTCGTCCTCGCCGCCCTCGCCGGTGTTGCTTTTGCCGCCGATGCGGTTCATCGCGCGCGCCATGCATTCGTGCGCTTCGCGGCTTATCGAGCCGTAGGACATCGCGCCCGTCTTAAACCGCTTGACAATCGATTCCGCAGGCTCAACCTCGTCAAGCGGAACGGGTTCGGTCTCGTTGAATGTGAGAAGCTGGCGCAGCGTGACGGGCGGCATGTCTTCTATCAGCTTGCCGTACTTCTCATACGCGCCGCTGTCGCCGTTCCAACACGCCTGCTGGAGAAAGTGTATGGCGTCGGGCGAGAGCAGATGCGTCTCGTTTTCGTCGCTGCCGCCGCGATAGCTGTAGACGCCGCCGGAAGGAAGCGTCTTGTTGTACCGCTTGAACGCGCTCGTGTGGCGCTCGAACGTCTCATGGGCGATTCCGTCCAAACCGATTCCGCCGAGCCTTGACGCCGTGCCGGGGAAGTAGCGCGAGACGAGCCGTTCCGACAGACCCAGCGCCTCGAACGGCTGCGCGCCGCGATAGCTTTGCACCGCGGAGATACCCATCTTGGAGAGCATTTTCAGCAGACCCTTTTCCAGCGCGTGTATGTAGTTCGCTTCCGCCGTATCCGCGTCCAAGCTTATAAGCTTCTCCTCCGCCATATGGCGGACCGCCTCGATCGCCGCGTACGGACACATCGCGGTAACGCCGTAGCCGACCAGCAGGGCGATGTGGTGAACCTCGCGCGGCTCCGCCGAATCAAGAACGATGGACATTCGCGTGCGCTCGCGCTTGTTCACGGTATATTGCTGGACGCAGGCGACTGCCAGCAGCGCGGGAATCGCAGCGTGCGTCTCGTCGGCCTGCCTGTCTGACAGGATGATAATCGTCGCGCCGCCCGCGAACGCCTTCTCCGTGTCCTGCTCAAGCTTGAGCAGCGCTTCTTCAAGCCCCTTGCCTTCTTTTTCCACAGGATAGGTTATCGACAGAACGGCGGGCTTGAAGCCCTCGCAGTTATCTTGGCACGTCTTGTCTATCGTAAGCAGCTTCTGCAGCTGACGGTCGCTGAGTATCGGACTGTTCAAACGAATCTGTCTGCATGACAGCGGCGACGGGCGAAGCAGGTCGCCCTCGCTTCCTATGTAGACGCGCAGCGACGTTACAATCTCCTCGCGTATAGCGTCGATAGGCGGGTTCGTCACCTGCGCGAACTGGTGGTGGAAGTAGTCGTAGAGCAGCTGCGGCTTGTCGGACAGGATTGCGAGCGGCGCGTCCGTACCCATCGCGCCGACGGATTCCTGCCCCGTTTCCGCCATCGGGCGAAGAAGCTTGTCAAGCTGTTCGTAGGTGTATCCGTATGCCGACATAATATCTTCGTGGGCGAGCGTGGGTTCCGGCGGAAGACCCGCGTCCTTAAGATTATCCAGCTTCACTTGAAGCTGGTCAATCCACGCGCGGTAGGGCTGCTGGCTTGAGACGTCGTATTTCACGGCGCTGTCGGAATAAAGCTTGCCCTCGCGCGTGTCGATGAGCAGCATCTTGCCGGGCTGAAGACGGTCCGCCAAGCGGATGTTGCTCGCGGGAACTTCCACAGCGCCGGCTTCCGACGTGAGGATAACCATGTCGTCGCAGGTTACGATGTAGCGAGCGGGGCGCAGACCGTTCCTGTCCAGCGTCGCGCCGACCTGAACGCCGTCGGTGAACGCCATCGCGGCGGGACCGTCCCACGCGTCCATGATATGGCTGTGGAACTCGTAGAACGCGCGCAGGTCGGGGTGCATCTCCTTGTGCTTCTCCCACGGCGCGGGGATCATCATCATCATCGAGTGCGCGAGCGGACGTCCCGCGAGCGTCAGGAACTCAAGGCAGTTGTCAAACATAGCGGAATCGCTGCCGTCCTCGCGGATTATCGGCATAACTTCCTCTATCGGAACTCCGAAGCTTGCGGTCGTGAGGTGGCTCTGGCGAGCCCTCATGCGCGAGACGTTGCCGCGTATCGTGTTTATTTCGCCGTTGTGGATGAGGTAGCGATTGGGATGCGCGCGTTCCCACGAGGGGAAGGTGTTTGTTGAGAAGCGCGAGTGGACGAGCGCGATTGCACTTTCGTAATCCAAATCCTGCAAATCGGGGAACAGCGGCGCGACCTGCGTGCCGAGCAGCATTCCCTTGTACACTATTGTTCTGCACGAGAGCGAGCAGGCGTAGAAGTCCGCGGCGTTCGGTTCGCGAAGCTGCCGTTCCGCCTGCTTCCTTATGACGTAAAGCTGCCGCTCGAACGCAATCTCGTCTTCTATGCGCGCGTTCTTCTCGATGAACGCTTGATAAATGGCGGGCATGGACTTGCGCGCGGTCACGCCGATGTGTCCCGTCTGCACGGGAACCTCGCGCCATCCCAGAAGGCGCAAGCCTTGAGAGAGGGTTATATTCTCGAACGCTTGCATGGCAGCCGCGCGCCTGTCCGCGTCGCGCGAGAGGAACAGCATACCCACGCCGTATTCGCCGGGGCGCGGCAGAAGCATACCGAGCGGCTGACAAACTTTTCTGAAATACAGATCCGGAATTTGCGTGAGTATTCCCGCGCCGTCGCCGAGGTTTTCCTCCGCGCCTACGCCGCCCCTGTGGTTCATATGCTCGAGCGCGGATATTGCGGACTTAACCAGACCGTGGCTCTTCGCGCCGTGAATGTGCGCGAGCATACCGATTCCGCAGGCGTCGTGTTCAAACCTGCTGTCGTAAAGGTCGCCGAACGGCGTTGTGTTTATTATGCTTTGCTGCCCCAAAGAGATCAGCTCCTTTTAGTGTTCCGTAAAGCAAGGCATGGGCTTTGCCGTGTTTTGTGTCATTTAGAAAACAATATATCATAAATATCGGTTTTATGCAAGAACGTAAAACGCTTCTTGCATAAGAGGGTGTATTCTTTTTTGAGGCGGTGCAGAACAGCAACATGCATTTGTTTCTTATCTGCCGGTATTCAACCTTTTGTTCGTTTGGCATATGTATAATAGAGTATGAAATATGAATGTTCGATTTGGATAAAGATAAAAGACATAGTCCGGTTTACCGACAGCCTGAAGCGGTATGTAATCGCCTTATCGCTGTGTTTGCTTATAGCCATGCCGCAGGAATACGCGCTGGCGGGCGTCTCGGGTTTCAGAGTGCGCACCGCGTCGGGCGCGATTCTTCCGGGGACATGCTCCTTTACGATGAAAAGCATGTCGTCCAAGGCGTCGTCAATAGTAAGCTCCATTCAAAGCAAGAGCGGCAGCGGAAAGACGCTTTCTTATTTTTCGTCGGGTATAAGAAATTCCGCCAAAAGCTTGCTGCGCTCGGGTACCCCCGATTCCGCAATAAAGTATCGCGCGCATACTTTCTTTGCGGTAAAAGGATACAAGTCCTCAATCGGAACGGTGATTATGCGGATTGACAGCGGGGTTACAATCAAATCGACATACAAATATGTCGCGATGACCGCCGTGATAAGCTCGGGCGGCAGCGTTAGCTGGTACGCGCTTCGCGCCACGGCTTCCGACGGGCAGTTCAAGGTGTCGCTGTCGTCGAACCTGTGCACAACGCTTACAAAGTCCGGATATACGTGTTTAATCGTGGTGGTGGGGGAGAACAGCGTGTGGTGGTAGGCGGGGGAATGTACGAATGAAGAATGTAGAATGAAAAATTACCGAGGTGTCCGACAAATCCGCAGATTTGTCGGGAATCCCGGGAGATCGCCCCTACAAATGAATGGTTATCTGCAAACGGGCGATGTATGGATAACCGCGGGCGCGCGCCTCGCGCGCCCGCAGACTTGTATGCATTCAGGAAACACCGCGCACACACCGTCCCCGCGTCCTCGTTCCCTCGTTCTCTCGTTCTCTCGTTCTCATAATGTCTGAACACTCGCCCCGCTGTCAAGAGGAGGGTGGAGATTTTTCCGACTATACGGATGTCGGGAAAATACTACCCGACCTTGACAGCATGAACTCCATCATAATGGATTCACGGATGATTCCTGACCGCAGTTAGGAATCATCCCTTACCTGATTCGTTCCCCCGTTCCTTCGTCCCCTCGCATCCTCGTCCCCCGCGTATCCATCGTCCATCGTCCCTTCGTT
>JAITHB010000032.1 GCA_031280145.1 Oscillospiraceae bacterium
GAATGCTCCCTCGCTTACCAGCTCTTTGAGCATCTTCATTATCTCTATTACTGTCTTCACTTTCATCACCTATTGCTATTTTATACCTTTAGGTGATCTTGTCAATTTTATCTGAATGATATTGCCGAGGCGGTCGCCCGCCCGATAGTCGTCCGCCCCGTGTCACCGCAGGCAATCGCCCGTCTCATTTCGCCGCCGCTTCGTCGCCGCCCCTCCCGTAAAACAGCAGCCCCGCGATCACAACCAGCACCGCAACCATTATCCCATACAAAATATTGTTGTTCATCGTGGACTTATCCAGCGCGAACTCAATCCGAACCAGCGCGCCGACGCACGCCGCAAGCCCGCACGCGACCACCCACACGCGCCGCGCGCCCGCTCCGCGCAGCCAAAATACCGCGGCGCAAATTATCAGCGCGACGCACAGAAGCTGGTTAAGCCGAACGAACCCGAACCGCAGAAAGCTGTCTTCGCGCAAGCTCTCCAACAGAATCTGGCTCGCCGCAAACAGTGTCGCCGCGGTCGCCGCCGCGTCGCCGTGGCGTATTTGTTTCGATGAATTCCTGCGGAAGATTATTGCGCCGACGACGGCAATAGCAAGCGCCGCCAAGCCTTCCCATATGAACACCGCGACGTGCCACTCGTCCGTGAAGTCCGCGTGGGGCACCGCGAACGGAATCCGCGCGAACCACGGATTTTCCGTGAAGCGGCCGATGCCGTCCGTCGTGAACGCTTCGCCGAAGCGCGCGGCGGCAAGCGTAAGCATTGCGGACGGCGCGGCGATATCCATCACATACGCGCGCGGCTTATGAACTATCCGCGCCGTAATTACCGCAGCTGCGGCAACGCCAAGCACCGCGCCCATCAGCGAGAATCCGCCAGGCGCGTTCACGACGAACGACAAACCGTATTCCCCCGCGATGAACGAGATTCGCACAAGGCAGAACACGACGCGCGCGCCGATTATTCCGAGCGGAATCGCAAACACGCCGAAAACTAACGCCGCGTCAAGCCTGCGCGCGAGCGCGGCGAACAGCACGAGACCGAGAACCGCGCCCGCAAGCAGTGCCAAGCTGTACGGATACACGTCAAACCCGATTATGTTAAACAGTGGAGAAGGGATTGTCATGGGCGGCGTCCTCCGATGTTCTATTCAACCTCGCCGGGAATCAGCGTCGCGAAGTAGATTATGTCCGCCAGCGAGCGAATCTTGCCCGTGCTCAACGCGTTTATCTTTGCGTTATTCAGAACCAGCGACGACGAAGAGCCGCCGTCCAAATTGTACGCCTGCTCGCAGCCCAGCTCAAACATGAACTGCGCGAACTCCTCAACGGTAAGCCCGCGCGAACCTTTGTTCTCGGGGCCTTCCGTCGCGACCGCGATGTAGGACAGCGGACCCATCTGCCCGAACCCCATGCGCTGCGTCGGTTTCTCGCCGCCCATTCCGCCGACGTTCAGACGCGTTCCGAGTTCGCCGTCAATCACGAGAGCGGGCCCGAAGTTGAACGATTGAATTATCGTGTAGTCGGCTTCCTCGTCGGGGTTTCCGTCGGTCAGAATGTGGAAGTCGCCGCGGTCGTCTATCACCAGCATGTCAAGGTTGCGGCGCACGGCTTTGCGGAAGCGCTTGCCGTTCCTCACCAGATATCCTTGGTCGCTGTAGCTGAAATAGTCGCCGTTTATCGCCAGAACCGCGTTCACCCGCTTCGCCATCGAAGACGCGGGGGCGAGCGCGGTCGAGCCGTAGCGCGCCGCCATCGACGTGCGAAGCTGCGAAGGGTGGACGATCCGAATCCGCGCAATCATGATATCCGTGCCATGCTCGCGCGTCGTTTCGATGGTGACCGTGATGGAAGGGTCGCTGTATCCCGCGTTGTCCGGCAGATAACTTGCGGGGTCGGGCTTGGGTCCCGCGGAATCGTCGACGGGCAGCGGCGCGAAGCCGCCTTCCGCGAGCGCGCCGTTAAGCCGCCACGGAAGCAGCGCGTCGAACGAGGTCGGAAGCAGCGACGCGGACGGCACAAGAACGACAAGAGCGGCGAGCAGAAGAATCAAGACCGCGAAGAGGATTATGTTGCGCTTCATAGTGAATACTCCGGCTGTCAGTTTATTGAGCGATACATTGATCGCGAACGAGTTTATCTTCCGATAATTTATCAGATTTGCGCGGTGGTTGTCAATATCCCGCGAAAATAAGGGGCGGCATTCAATTTCCTCATATTGTATAACCCAACAAATTATGCTAATATTATCGGGAATATACGAACGGGGGTCTGCACATGAAACGCCTGTTTGCGCTTGCGATGATTATTATGATATGCATATCTTACTTCGGGCTTCATGTATCGGCGGAAAGCGTCGGCGCGGCTTCGTACGAATTGGAGCAAGCCGCCGCGCTTGGTTTGCTGCCGCAGGGTTGCGACGCGTCAAATTTGGACGCCCCGATTTCTTACGATGATATGAAGAGCGTCGCGAGATATGCGATCGAGCTTGGCTATGGATTCTCGAACGAACCGGATTATACATGGCTTGCGTGCGCGGACGATTCCGCATCGATAATGCGCGTGGAAGGCGCGGTTATTCTGTATCTTACTTTATCCGCCGCGCGCGGGGACTGGGCGCCTGTCCCCCGTTTTGAGCAGTCGTTCTCGGGTTCCGCAAACATAGACAGGGAAGCGACCGACAAAGGCGAATTTCTGGTATACAAAAAGAAGGACGGCGTTACTGTAAACGTTAAGCATCTGTCCACCGGAGACGCCGAGGCGTACGACAACATCGGCTGGCCCGCGATAAACTTTGCCACCGCAGTCGTGAATCCCGAATCGGGCTTGCCTATTTTGGAGCGTGAACGCATCGGCGAAGACGACTTTGTCCATCCCGACAGAGAGATGACCGTCCGCGAGGCGGCGCTTGCGGCGTATCGTCTGTATAAAGCGCTCCCGACGCTTGAGGACCCGATGGTGGGCAATCAGAACCGTTCGGGTTCGCGTACGCTGACCGAAGCCGATCGGGCGATCCTCGCTAAAGCGGACGCGCTGCGGGAAGCCATCATAAACAGCCCGACGACCGTCACGGTGACGGGCACGACGTATTACGTCTCAAACGGCGGCAGCGACGACAACGACGGGCTGACGCCCGAGACCGCGTGGGCGACGCTGGACAAGGTGAACAGCAACGCGTATACGGACGATATGATGCTCAACAACCCCGGCTTTCCCGAATACCTGTGGACGTCGAAGAACCCAAACAAGCGCGCGAACCTGAAGGCGGGCGACGGCGTGTTCTTCGAGCGCGGGGGCGAATGGCGCGGAATGCTTCGCACGGTCGAGGGCGCAACCTATTCCGCGTACGGCGAAGGCGCGAAACCGCGCATACTCGGCTCGCCTGAGAACGGCGCGGGCGGATGGAAATGGTCGCTTGCGGACGGCTCTGACAATATCTGGGTTTTCTACAAAGACTTGCAGGATTGCGGCGGCATTCTGCTGGACGGGAAAACCGTGGCGGTCAAGTATACCGCGTATTGGGACGGCGAACGTTATATTGATGTAGGGAATCAACAGTGGTTCGATAACGAGTTATTGGTTAACCCGACGCCGTACGATGCGCGAACACTGGGCGACTTACAGTTCTTCAACGACATAACAAGCTACACGCCGAATCAGGCGATATACAGCCAATACGGAAAGCTGTATCTTCGCTGCGACGCGGGCAACCCGGGCTATGTGTACCGCTCAATCGAATTCTTCACGGGAAGCGACGACTGGAGTTCGGGTTCGGTTGCGAACAGCGGCTGCGTAATCGATAATCTCTGTTTCCTGTACAGCGTGAATGCGATCAACGCTTCCGGCAGCAATATCGTTATCCGGAACTGCGAGATTGGCTGGACAGGTGGATGCATTCTGGGCTTTGGCGGAGATGGACTGGGTGTCGGCGGCGCTGCGATCGTGAGATACGGAAACGGCATTGCGCTAGCCGCGAGAGATAGTTTGGTGGTGCGTAGCAACTACATTTATCAGATATATGACGAAGCTTTGGCTGTGGAATCGTACAATGATCCCGACTCGCGCGACGATGTGGAAGGGAGGCGGGAAAACATTCTGGTCGAGGGAAACCTCGTAGAAGATTGTTCAGGCGCAGGGTTGATTACCGGCTGGTACGCATTCAACACGGCAAAAGATACGCTATCTTTTTTAAACGTAACGTTCAGGGATAACATGATGCTGAACACAGGTACGACAGGCTGGGCGCACCAAGACGACGACGGTTATCATCGTTCCGCTATGGAAATACTCGCAAACCGAGGCGTCAAAAATATCCTCATCGAGAACAATACGTTCTATGTGACTGATATGCGCAACCCGCTCCTGTTCTTCGGGTTCTATGAGGACAGCCGCGACGAGGTGCGCTTCATCGGCAACACATACGCGCAGAACAACTACGGCGTTCTCCTGCATACGGAATTCAGGAACGATGGAGCCGAGGTCGTCGAAAGCGCGGATTATCTCAACGGGTTGTCTGCCATGGACGTTATCGTCAATCGCCTCGGTGATAAGACCGCCGTCCTCCTGCCGCTGACGCCGCCCGCCGACGCCGACGAAGCGCCGATTCCCGCCTACATACAGAGATTCGTCATGCCCGAACCTCCCGAACAGCCGAAACAGATGCGCAGCGTGATTGTTCTTTTAAACGCGAATATCCGCGCCGCCGCCACGACGGAGTCCGAGATTATCGGCAAGGTTAAGGAAGGCGATGCGCTTGATTGGTCGGACACGGACGATACGGGATGGTATCATGTGCGGCTGCCCGACGGCGCGTTAGGCTATATATCGCCCAAATTGGCGGAACCGATCGGGGATTGACGGGGCGGCAGAACCCGCCGCCCGCGGTTATCACATTACCCGTTGAAACGCAACCTTTCATTTTGTAGGGGCGATCTCCCGGGGTCCCCGCCAAATCTGCGGATTTAGCG
>JAITHB010000091.1 GCA_031280145.1 Oscillospiraceae bacterium
GTTACCGCGGTTGAGGATGACATTGGCGCGGCGATTGCGAAAGCGTATGAAGTTGCGCGAACGATTCGCTTTGACGGAATGTATATGAGATCAGATATAGGGGTCAAGGCGTATCGATAATTTGAGTGTGGGAGAATTATAATGGTACTTCGTATTTATTCCGAGAAACGCCCCGAATACGCGGTTGAAGCGGGCAAGCTTAAGAGCGATATAGTGGAACAGCTCGGCATACCTGTCGCGTCCGTGCGGATTCTGTGCAGATATGATATTGAAGGTTTGTCAAAAGACGAGCTGGCGGAGGTTGCGCCGCTCGTTTTTTATGAGCCGCCGCTCGACTTCCGTTACGATGAATTGCCCGAGACGACTGCGCGGGTGTTCGCCTATGAAGCTTTGCCGGGGCAGTTTGACCAGCGCGCGGACGCGGCGGCGGAGTGCGTTCAGTTGATTCTCGGGAAAGAGCGCCCCGCCGTGAAGTGCGCAGGGGTGGTTCTAATAGAGGAAACTGAAGAGGGCATAACCGACGAGCAGTTTGGAAGGATAATCAAGTATGTAGTGAACCCCGTCGACAGCGGCATCGCGGAGCTTACGCTGCCCGACACGCTTGCGCTTGACGCGGGCGATCCGCCGCCTGTTGCGGAGATTGCGGGCTTCAACGAGATGGACGAGGAGGCACTGACGGCGATGGTCGCGTCGCTGCGTCTCGCGCTTGAGCCTGCCGACCTGCTTGTCTGCCAAAAATACTTCCGCAAGGAAGGACGCGAACCGACGCAGACGGAGCTTGCCGTGCTGGACGCGTATTGGTCAGACCATTGCAGGCACACCACGATGGGCGCGGTGCTGACCGACGTTAAGATAGAAGACGAAGCGGCGCGCAAGACTTGGGAGCGTTTCCTTGAGCTTCGCGGGAACAAGGAAACGCCGCCCACTTTGATGGAAGTCGCGACGTTCGGCGCGAAGTTACTCAGACGCACGGGTCGTGAGGTTATCGTTGACGAGTCGGAGGAGATAAACGCCTGCACAGTTCCGATAACCGTGAATGTGGACGGCAAGGACGAGCCGTGGCTTCTTCTGTTCAAGAACGAGACGCACAACCATCCCACGGAGATTGAGCCGTTCGGCGGAGCGGCGACCTGCATCGGCGGCGCGATACGCGACCCGCTGTCGGGACGCGCGTATGTGTACCAGTCGATGCGCATAACGGGCGCGGCCGACCCGACGGAGCCCGTCTTAGAGACGCTGCCCGGCAAGCTTCCGCAGCGCAAGCTTTGCCAAGTCGCGGCGGCGGGATTTTCCTCATACGGAAACCAGATCGGTCTTGCGACAGGTTACGTCCGCGAATATTACCACCCAGGCTACAAGGCGAAGCGGATGGAGCTTGGCGCGGTCGTCGGCGCGGCGCCCGCTTCGCATGTGCGGCGCGAAGTTCCGCGGGACGGCGACGTTGTGATACTCATCGGCGGCAGAACGGGGCGCGACGGAATAGGAGGCGCGTCGGGCAGCAGCAAGGCGCACGCGCGAAAGAGCGTGGACGAGTGCGGCAGTCAAGTGCAAAAGGGCAACGCGCCGACGGAGCGCAAGCTTCAGCGGCTGTTCCGCTCGGGCGGGTTCGCGCGGCTTGTCAAGCGGTGCAACGACTTTGGCGCGGGCGGCGTCTGCGTCGCGATAGGCGAGCTTGCGGACGGTCTGGAAGTGAACCTGGACGCCGTTCCGCTTAAATATAAGGGATTATCGGGCACGGAGATAGCCGTCTCCGAGAGTCAGGAACGCATGGCGGTCGTCGTTTCTAAGGAAGACGCGGACGCCGCGATTCTTCTCGCCAACGCGGAAAACCTTGAGGCGACGGTCGTCGCGCGGGTTACGGACCTACCGCGTCTCGTCATGCGCTGGCGCGGACAGACGGTCGTAGATATGGACAGGGGCTTCCTCTCGTCGAACGGCGCGGCGCGGCAGGCTTCCGCGCGTATTCGCGTTGGCGAAAAGGTTAAGTGTATTCAAAACGAAGAAGAGAAATCTATTAAAGAACGATACGAGGAATTTGTCGGCAGCCTGAACATAGCGTCGCAGCAGGGGCTTTCGGAACGCTTTGACAGCACGATCGGCGCGGGAACAATTTTGATGCCGTTCGGTGGGTTTAGGCAGAGTACGCCTAACCAAACCATGGCCGCGCTGATTCCCGGCAGCGGCAGCACGGACGCGTGTTCGGGCATGGCGGCGGGGTTCGACCCATACCGCATGGAGGAGAACCCGTACAGAGGGGCGTTCCTGTCTGTCTGCGAGTCTGTGATGAAGCTGGTGTGCGCGGGATTCTCAAGGAAGAAAGCGTATCTAACTTTGCAGGAATATTTCCCGCGTCCCGGCGGCGACCCCGAAAAGTGGGGGAACGTGCTTGCCGCGCTTTTGGGCGCGCTTGCCGCGCAAGACCTTCTTTCGGTGGCGGCGATAGGCGGCAAGGACAGCATGTCGGGTACGTTCGAGAACATCGAGGTTCCACCGACGCTCGTCTCGTTCGCCGTCGCGTCGGGAAGCGCGGACAATATCATTTCAACCGAGTTTAAGAAACCGGGCGATTCTCTCTATCTGGTAGGCGCTGACCCGATTGCCGACCCTGAAGGGTTCGTCAAAACACTGGACTGGATTGAGGATCAGGCGGAAAAGAAGAACGTCAGCGCGGCGTGGGTTATGGAGAGCGGCGGGCTTGCGGAAGCGTTGTTCAAGATGGGGCAGGGCAATGTGATTGGCACGTCTGTCGAATGCGATCCGAACCTGATTTTTGCGGACAATTCCTGCCGCGCGCTTGTCGCGCTGAAAAGAGGCGTTGAGGCCGAAGGTATTCCCGGCATATACATTGGATGGACTACAAAAGGCGAGGCGATATGCATCGACAAAACCGAAGATAGCAGTTCGGATGATGACTGTTTGGATGATTGCGACATTAATGATTGCAACGACGATGAATATGCGTATATATACCTTGACGAGCTCATAGCCGACAGCGAAGGCAGATTTGGCGATGTTTTCCCAACCGCGACATGGGAATATGAAGACGCAATTTACCAAGATCAGTACAAACTCAAGCGAACGAACCGCAATTTGTCAATCAAAAGGAAAAGCGAATCGCCCGCCGCCGCGCGTCCGCGCGTCTTAATTCCCGTGTTCCCCGGCACGAACTGCGAGACGGACATGGCGCGCGCGTTCGAGCGCGAAGGCGCGGTTCCTGAAATTATAGTGGTGCGCAATCTGACGCCGACCGACATTGCGGACAGCGTGAAACGCGTTGCGGACGCGCTTTCGCGCAGCCAGATTCTCGCTCTGGCAGGCGGGTTCTCCAGCGGCGACGAACCCGAGGGCTCCGCCAAGATGATTGCGGCGTTCTTCCGCAACCCATACGTGGCGGACGCGCTGGCGGATCTGCTTGACAACAGGGACGGTCTCGCGCTGGGCATCTGCAACGGCTTCCAGGCGCTCGTCAAGCTCGGTCTGCTTCCGTATGGAAAGATAACGAAGCAGGGTGAAAACTCCCCGACGCTTACGTATAACAGGATTGGGCGGCATCAGAGCATGATGGTGCGCACGAAGATTTTCAGCAAGATATCGCCGTGGCTGTCGCTATGCAAGCGCAGCGCGGTTTATCAAGTTCCGATTTCGCACGGCGAGGGACGTTTTGTCGCGTCGGAGGATGAGCTTGTAAAGCTTCACTTGGACGGACAGGTATGCCTTAAATATGTTGATGAAATGGGTGCGCCGACCCTGTGCGAGCCATGGAACCCCAACGGCAGCATGGCGGCGATAGAAAGCATATGCTCGCCCGACGGACGCATTTTGGGCAAGATGGGTCACACGGAACGCGCGGGCGTTCATCTGTATAAGAATGTTAGGATCGGGCAGGATATGCCGCTGTTTGAAGGCGGGGTTTCATACTTCAGATAGAAAAATTCCGAATATGAGAATGTGAGGATGAATATTGTGGTTGACGTGAACAAGATTTGGGAATCGTCGGGAGAATCCGCGATACGCGCGGAGCTTGATAACCTGCCGCCTGCGGAGCTTCTGCGCGGCGTGGACGCGTGTCCATACTGCGGGCGGGCGCACCACGCGGACATACACAGCGTAGATACGGGCGCGAACGCGCTGGAGACGCTGCCCGCAAGACTGCGCGAGCTTCATGTGTCGTCGGCGTTCGTGATTGCGGACGAGACGACGAAGAAGTTCCTGCCGCAGGTTCTGCCGTACATCGAGGCGGCTGACGTGTCCGTGATAACGCATATCGTCGCTGACGCGGAACCCGTTCCCGAGGAACGCGCGATCGGCGGAATCATTATGGATTGGCAGCCTTGCGATATGATTATCGGCGTGGGTTCGGGCGTGGTTAACGATCTCTCGCGGCTTTCAAGCTTCAGGCTTGGCGTTCCGTTTGGAATAGTCGCGACCGCGCCTTCGATGGACGGCTTCGCCTCCGTCGTCGCGCCGATGATCCGCGCGTCGCTGAAGAAGACGTATCCCGCGCACACGCCCGCAATCATAATCGGCGATAAGCGGTTGCTCGACACCGCGCCGCCCGTTCTTACGGCTGCGGGAATCGCGGACGTGCTCGGCAAGCTGAACAGCCTTGTGGACTGGAAGATTGCGTCGATCGTGACGGGCGAGCTTTATTGCCCGTGGGTGGCGTCTGTTATGCGTCTCGCTTTGGAGCGTGTTATCCTGCTTGTGGAAGCTGGCGGTGATATATCCGTTCCGCTGATGGACGCGTTGGTTATCGCGGGGCTGGCGATGGCGTTCCACGACGATTCGCGCCCCGCGGCGGGCGTGGAGCATCACATAGCGCACGCGTGGGAGATGATGTTCTTGGAAGAAGGGCGCAAACTCGTTCCGCACGGCGTGAAGGTCGGCATAGGAACGGTGTTCGCGATGAAGCTCGCGAAGCGGCTCGCCGAGTGGACGCCCGGCGAAGCTAATTTGTTCGACAAAGAAACGTGGCTTGTGGAGATGAAGCGCGTCTACGGCAGAGCCTCTGACAGCATTATCGCGCTTGAAGACGCGCAGCAAAAGAACGCGCGCGCGAACGCTCACGCGCGGCGCGAAAGCGCGATCGCTCATTGGGATGAAATAATCGCGCTGCTTTCCGCGCTGCCCTCCGCCGAGGATGTCGTTCAGCTTATCAAGGAATCGGGCGGCGCGGCGTTCCCCGAAGAGATAGGCGTATCAGAGCAGAACGTGCGCGATGCTCTTCTTTACGCAAAGGAGATGCGCGGACGCTATACCATTCAGCAATTGGCGTGGGACGTCGGGCTTCTGCCTGACGCAATGGGGGTATTATTATGAAAAGTTTACGCACGGTTTCGATTTTCTTGCTTCTTATGCTGTTTACGATATCGGCATCTGCGGAAGAAAACTCGTTCGCACTTGGCGGCAAGACAAAGGTTAGTGAATCTGCGTTCGAGATGGACTATGGAACCTATCCCAGCATAGACGGTTCAACCGTTATGCTTACGCTTGCGCAAGCGTTTGCACAGCATCATTTGGGTATGACGGAAGAAGACGCTCGCGAATTCGTTTTCTTCAACACTACTCCCGTAGCCCATGAGAATCTGATACTCAAACGCGGCAACCCGGGCTCGCGCATCCCGTCGCAGGTCGTGTTGATGGACGCCGAGCATCCCGTCGACCTGTTCATCGGAACAGGTTTGTCGGACGAGGAACGTGAATTTGCGCGACAAAACAATGTGGAACTGGTGGAGGTGCCGATCTGCCGCGACGCGTTCGTGTTTGTTGTCCACGCGAACAACCCTGTCGCGAGTCTCACCCTTGAGCAGATACGCGGCATTTACAGAGAGGAAGTATACGACTGGAGCGACGTTGGCGGCGGTGAAGAAAGATACATTTTCCCTCTTTCGCGCAACGCAAACTCGGGCAGCCAAACCGCGATGGTGGAGATGGTCATGCAGGGCGATTCCTCGTATGTAATAGGTAACGAGAGATACATGAGCGGCGAGATGTCGTGGCTGCTTCAGTGGGTTGGCGGCTACGATAAAGAGGTGGGCGATAACGCGATCGGCTATTCGTTCCTGTATTATGTTAAAGAGATGGCGGACATTGCAAACGTCAAAGTGATTGCGGTTGACGGCGTTCATCCAACTTACGAGAACATTGTCTCAGGCGAGTATCCGCTTGTTGCGACGTATTATGCGGTCTACCGCAAGGAAGACGAGGATGGCGCGGCCGGCAAATTTGTCGAGTGGATTCTGTCGCAGGAAGGTCGTGAGTTGATAGAGCAAGCGGGATACATTCCGCTGGAACAGGAGTAATGAATATGAACAGACGAGTCTGCTCCGCGTTATTGTCGCTCATGCTCGTCGTCAGTTTTTTCGGCGCACACGCGGAGCAGCCGAACGAACGGATTGACGGAGACTGGGTTTTAAGAGACGGCGGGTTATTCGACTATATCGGTGATTATGATGAAGTTATCGTTCTGCCAAAAGGGATAACGAAAGTGCCGTCGGAGCTGTTCGGCATGGGTACCGGTCACGATTTCATCTTCACAATGACGACGATTGTGATTCCCGAAGGCGTGACTGAGATTGAACCGGGTGCGTTTGACTGGTGTCTTAGTTTGGAGCGTGTCGTGCTTCCGTATACGCTGAAGACGATCGGCGCGGGTGCGTTTTCGGGCTGCGTACAGCTTAAGCAGATAGTGCTTCCGCCGTCGATTGAGACGATCGGCGACTTTGCGTTTGATAACTGCTCGATGTTGGAAGAACTCGTGCTGCCTGACGGTCTTAAGTACATTGGCGACGGTGCGTTCTTTCATTGCGCGGCGATGCGTTCGATTACGATTCCCGATTCGGTTGAGTATATCGGATATGACGCGTTTCAGTATGCGGGCGGAAAGTGGTCTGGCGACGTCTACGATGAGATAAATCCCGTACCGCCCGACTTCATCATCTACTCAAGCGTTCATCATAAACCTGCGCGATATGCCGCGTGGACGAACGAGACGCTGCATAGCAGTATCGGTTTTGGTGGAGAACCCGAAAGGTTTGACAAAAACCCCGCTTGGGTTGATACCGCGTATCTGCTTTATTCCGACACAGGTTCCGCATCATTATACAATCATGACGGTACAGAAGTTGTAGCGACATTTCCAAACGGAACGCCTGTCCGCTGCCACGATTATATGGACGACGAATGGGCGTATGTATACAATGCAGACCTAGAGGGCTTTGCGCGCATAAGTGAGCTGACTCCCGTTGATCCGCTGATCGGTTCCACAAAGGTCGTGATGGTGAAACTTAAAGATGAACTGAAGATCTATGAAGATCCGAATACGGATTCTGCATTCCGTTATGTAACCATAGATGATGCATATTTCAATGTCAAGGAAAATCTTTTGACGTGGCTTAAGGTTGAGACAGGCGACCGTCAAGAAGGTTATGTTTCCATAAACGATGTGGGTTTGATAGGCTTCAGCCCTTATGAATTCACGCGTGATTGGGGTATAAGCGAATCGTACTACGCGCCGTATGATCCGACGAACGACGCTGGCTGCGTGTACTTAATCAGAACAGCAGACTTATCGGCGAGCGTCCGCATGTACACAGAACCCTCCGACCAATCCGCCGTGCTGGGACATTTCTTTGCGGGAACGCAGGTGCGCGTCATGGACGGAAGCAACGATGAAAACAGGAAAGACAGAAGCGACGACGAGTGGGTTTTAGTAAGGATTGAGGGATTAGGTGTCGAAGGGTATGTCACGTGGGGTGATCTGTTTCCTATATCAGTAGACGCGCATCCCGATTCTATAGCATACTAGATATTTGTTCTTGGCAAGGCACAATCCATATCTTCTTTTGGGTTATGCCGCGACTTCGCCAGATAAAGCCCCGTGGTGACTGCGCCGCGAAGGAACGCGGAAACGCAGATTGCGACCCACACGCCCGTGAAGCCGTACGCGCCGACGAGGGCGTACGCCAGTATTACGCGCACGACGTTGCTCGCTATGCTGGTTATCGACGACGGCGCGGTGTTTCCGCACCCGCGGAACGCCGCGCCCGCGACTGCCTCGAAGCACTGCGGAATCTGGCAGACCGCCAGAATGCGAAGGTACAGAACGCCGAGCGTCCTCACGCTTTCGCCGCTTAAGAATACCGCGAAAGCGCCGCCGCCGAAGAAAACCATGAACAGCGTCACAGCGACGCCCCATATTCCCATCACAAGCAGCGATATGTTGAAGCCGCGGCGGATTCGTCCCCACTTCTTCGCGCCGAAGTTCTGACCCATATATGATGTAAGCGCGCTTCCGTAGCCGCCCGCGAGAAGCCACGACAGCGACTCTATCTGGCTGCCGACGCGCCCGACCGCGATAACGTCGTCGCCGAACGGCGATATCAACCGTGACGCGAGCATGGACATAAGCGTGAAGAACGCGCTCTCAAGCGCTATCGGCGACGCCCATTTTACTATCTGCCGCGTTACGGCGAAGTCCGGCTTTGTGAAGAAGCTGAACTTCGCGAACGGACGGTGCTTCGACTTGAGGGACATTGCGGCCATCACGAGGAAACAGAACATCTGCGCTATAACGGTTGCGATCGCCGCGCCTATTACTCCCATATCCGCCGTGAATATCAGAAGCGGATCCAGCAGCATATTTATCCCAAGCCCGACGAGGTTCGCGATGAACGGCGCGCGCGAGTTGCCGGAGCCCGTGAAGCTTCCGATTATCGCGGATGTGGCGAACGTGAACGGAATGCCGATTCCGACGATGGACAGATATTCTTCCGCCTGCCGAACGGTTTCTTTTTCAGGCAGATTGAAGAACCCTACAAGCTGTCTGCGCAGCAGGAACATAACGGCGCCGTAGATAAGCCCGAGCGCCACCGCAATCATGAACGCGTTCTCGCCGAACTTGCGCGCGCTTTCCATATCGCCGCGCCCCGTGTTCTGGCTGACGCCGATTTCCGCGCCCATCCTGCCGAACATCAGCAGTGCCATCGACAGCCACATAAACAGCCCGACCGTTCCCGACGCTGCGACCGCGCCCGACGACAGCCGCCCCAGCCAGAACAAGTCCGTAAGGTTATATGACATTTGAAGCAGTTGGCTGCCCATTACGGGCACTGCGACGACAAGTATTTTGCTTACGATTCCGCCTTGCGTCAGGTCGTACGATTCTTTCCGCATTCAATCCCCCACAATAACGCACGTAACGCTTATTCATGCCGCGGCAAACGATTGTTTTGTATGCGGGCGGGCGAGCCGGGGGCTCGCCCCTACCACCTGTTGTATATTACACCATGTAGGGGCGACCGCCTCGGTCGCCCGCCCTTTACAGTACCGATGGGTTTTGCCGACAGCCTGAATAGACGCGCGCGGCATCTATTGTAGAGGTTATTGCGGAAAATATCAATGCGTTACGGTATCAATTTGCTCTTGGTTAGGAATTCAATCGACTTGTTCAGTTTCACCTTCAAATTGTCTTCAATGGACATTACGCTTTTCATAAACTGCGTCGCCATATCAAATTGTGCGGACGAATCGGTTTTGCTTAAGCAAGCCGCGCTGCCGCGCGCGGATTGCGCGATAAGCTCAAGCAATGTGCCCAGCACGCTTTCGACCTCGCCGACGCTTGATATCACGGAGAGGAACGCGGTCTGCATCTTCTTGCATTGCGGAGACAGCCCGTAGTCGAACGGCATCCAAAACGCGTGAAGCGTGATATTTTCTGTGACGGGCGTGTTTGCGAAGTCGTAAAATTTCAGATCGTCAGTGCGCCAGCCCGCGAACGCCGCGCAGTCGCGCGTTGGGCTTTTAGGCAGGACCGCAAAATCTCCCGTTGAAACGTCTTGGCTCGCGACCGCGGAACCGCCGTTTGAATTGAAGTTGACCCTGAACATTCCGAAATCGTAGCTTATATCGTAATTGTTGTACGCCTTTTCATACGGCGCGGGTAAACTGGAGCTGTTGGTGAGTATCTGTCGGCTAAACAACGCTTGGTCGCGCTTCGCGTTGAACATCTGCATGGTGGAGGCTTCGTTGTCCGCGAAGGTTACGCCCGATTCGACCTTCAGGTTCTGCAGGTCTGCGTAGGCCGTATATATCGCGCCGCCGTCCTTATCCGCGATGTTGCCTGATATATCGGTTGTGCCGCCTATATCCGCGTGAACGCCGTCGCCCAACGCGATGCCGCCGCCGTTAAGCGCGGCTTGGTTTTCGGTGATTTGGGACGCGCCGTCGATGGTAACCTTTTTCGTGGCTTGCAGGTCATCAACATAAACGCCGCCGCCGCTTACGCCCGCTATGTTTTTGTAGATTTGACCGCCGTGCATGGCGAACTCATTATCTGTACCGCTGCTGAATACTCCGCCGCCTGACAGTTTTGCGGTGTTGTCTTGTATTATTCCGCCGTTCATTACGAATGAAGAATTCTCAAGGTTGGCGACACCGGCACCGTTGCCGTCCACTGTACCATTCGCGAAATTGTTGCGGATAATACCGTTATTCATTGTAAACTTTGAATTTTCGGTGTTAAATACGCCGCCGCCCTCTTTGACGTCCGAGGTGTTATAGGATATTTCGGGAATTCCGCCGATGCCGCTCATCGTCATTTCTGCGCCGCTGTTGTATACGCCGCCGCAGTGGCTTGCGGTGTTTAACGTTATCTTAGCCGTGCCGCTCATGTTAAATTCTGAACTGTTTGAGTTGTAGATTCCGCCGCCGCTGTTTGCGAAATTATCCGTGATCAAGCCGCCCGTCATGTTAACTGTGCCTTTGTTGTTTATTGCGCCGCCTGTAAGACAATAGTTGTTTCGCAATTCCGCGTCGCTTTGCAAAGTAAGCACTCCGCCTGCAATTACATTTATAAGCGCTCTTGTAGTGCGTCTACTGGTTAAATAATTTCCGTCAATAACCAGGTTGTTTATTGTAAGGTTTGCCTGATCAACGATCTCTATAAGCGGATCGGTTTGTATTAACGAAGTTGAGCGTGTCAGTTTTCCTGTTCCGCTTGCGAAAAGAGTAACGGGTAAACTTGCGGGGATGCTTATTTTTCTTATCGCACTTATATTCCCGGTGATTTCGATTTCGCCTCCTGCGGCAATTGCGCTTTCCAGAGTTGCAAATGTGGAAACTTGCGCCGCGCGCGTTGCGCGCTGAGTGTTGATGTAATTGTTCATTATTTTTTACCTTCTTATGTATTTTTGATTTGATTGATAGGCTCATAATTGATTGAACCACTACATTACTATGAGACAGGCAGTGAAATGTGCGCGACTGTCAATTATTGCAAGCGGCAAATTTTGAATGTTTACGCTTCGTTCATCTATTTGCGCTTTTTTTATTCCGCGAAATGATGTAGAATGGTATGAGATGAATAATGATGGGGGAATTAACGTGGCACTGCTGGATAGTATTATCGCGGAGGCGAAGAAGCTTAACAAACGCATCGTTTTGCCGGAAGGCGACGAGCCGCGCACGCTCAAGGCCGCGGCGGAAATAACAAAGGAAGGAATCGCGAAGCTGTACCTTATCGGGAACGAAGCCGCAATCAAGGCGAAGGCGGCGGAGCTTGGCGCAGACATTTCCGCTTGCGAGATTATCGACCCCGAAACGAGCGGGCTGACCGCGAAATACGCGGAAACGTTCTACGAGCTGCGCAAGAGCAAAGGCGTAACGCCGGAGCTTGCGAGCAAGACCGCGAAGGACGCGACGTACTTCGGCACGCTGATGATGAAGCTCGGCGACGCCGACGGCATGGTGTCGGGCGCGGTTCACTCGACGGGCGACACTATAAGACCGTCTTTGCAGATTATAAAGACGAAGCCCGGCGTGTCTGTGGTATCGTCCTGCTTCCTTATGGAACTGCCTGAAGATAACGCGTACAAGCCCGGCGGCGTTCTCGTGTTCGGCGACTGCGCGGTGATTCCCGAGCCTACGGCGGACGAGCTTGCGGCCATCGCAATCGCAAGCAGCCAAACGGGCAAGGCGCTCGCGGGAATCGAGCCTAAGGTCGCGATGCTGTCGTTCTCTTCCAAAGGAAGCGCGAAGCACGATCGCGTGTCGAAGGTTCAGGAAGCCGTGCGCAAGGCGAAGGAACTCGCGCCCGAGCTTGCGCTGGACGGCGAACTGCAAGCGGACGCGGCGCTCGTCGAAGCGGTCGGCAAGCTTAAAAGCCCCGGTTCCGCCGTCGCGGGGCAGGCGAACGTTCTGGTGTTCCCGAACTTGGAGGCGGGAAACATCGGATACAAACTTGTTGAGCGGCTGGCTGGCGCGCAGGCGCTGGGTCCGATCATTCAGGGGCTTGCCAAGCCCGTTAACGACCTTTCGCGCGGGTGCAGCGTGTCGGATATCGTCGGCATGGTCGCTATTACCGCCGTTATGGCAAAGTAGGAGGAGAGGCGAAGCAGTATGAACATTCTCGTAATCAACGCGGGTTCTTCCTCGCTTAAGTATCAGCTTATCGATATGGATACTGAATCCGTTCTCGCGAAGGGCTTGTGCGAGCGTATCGGTCTTGACGGAAGCAACATAGAGCAGAAGGCGGCGGGTAAACCACCCCGCCAAAGCTGCGGATTTGGCGGGGACCCCGGTAAAGTCTACAAGAAAGAATTGCAGCTGTTGGACCATGTGGACGCGGCGGGCGCGGTAATAGCGGCGCTGACGGACGGCGAATACGGCGTGCTTTCCGACCTGTCGAGCATCGGCGCGGTGGGTCACAGGGTCGTCCACGGCGGAGAGAAGTTCAGCGGATCTGTCGTGATAGACGACGACGTAATGCAGGCGCTGCGAGACAACATTCCGCTCGCGCCGCTCCATAACCCCGCGAACATAACGGGCATCGAGGCTTGCCGCGCGGTCATGCCGAACGTGCCGATGGTCGCGGTGTTCGACACGGCGTTCCACCAGACAATGCCGCGCCGCGCGTATCTTTACGCGATTCCATATGAAGACTACGAGAGCCTGAAGATTCGCCGCTACGGCTTCCACGGCACGTCGCACAAGTACGTCAGCGAGCGCGCAGCGAAGCTGCTTGGCAAGCCCGCGAGCGAGCTTAAGATTATCACCTGCCACATGGGCAACGGTTCGTCCGTCACCGCTGTGGACTGTGGGAAGTCCGTCGATACGTCGATGGGCCTCACGCCGCTTGAAGGCGTTGTAATGGGTACGCGCTCGGGCGACGTTGACGCCGCGGTGGTGCAGATGCTCTGCAACGCGAAGGGCATCAGCGCAGACAGCGCTTTGAGCATACTCAACAAGAAGTCCGGTCTGCTGGGGCTTTCCAAAGGAAAGTATTCCGACTGGCGCGACGTGAAGCGGTCCGCGCAATCAGGCGAAGTTGAAGGCGTTCGCACGGCGGAAGTGTTCGCTTACCGCGTGAAGAAGTATATCGGCGCGTATATCGCCGCGATGAACGGCGTCGACGCGATAGTGTTCACGGCGGGAATAGGCGAGAATGACGACTACGCGCGGCAGTTGATTCTTGAAAATCTGGAGTGGCTGGGAATCAAGCTTGACGCGGAACGCAACAAGACGCGCGAGGAAGCCGTGATTAGCGCGGACGACAGCCTTGTTAAGGTTCTGGTTGTTCCGACGAACGAGGAGCTGGCGATTGCCAGAGACACCAAGGCACTGGTAACGGTGTGATAAATTCGGGCGATCTCCGATCGCCCCTGCAGAATTACTGAAAATGACGGAGGGTACAAATTGGCTAATAACGAATACGATCCGCAGGAAGACTCGACTTTGCATGAGGAGCTCAAGAAAAAGGGCAAAGTGACTTCCAACGCCAAAAAGAACAACACGTGGATGTACATCGCGGGAGGCGTTCTGCTCGTCGGAATTGTCTTCGCCGCGTTCTTCGCGGTAAAGAACGGTATGCTGGACTTGGGCATAAGCCTTGGCGCGGCGGAAGAAGCTGTTCTTACGATGAAGGGCACTACCGTCAACAAGACGGAGGGACAGGCGTATTATGACTATCTGAAGGAAGAAAGCGAAGCCGAAGGCAACGACGTAACAAGCCCCGAAGCTATAGCGAGCCTAAAGGACGAAGCGCTGCGCGGTCTCGCCAAGAACGCTATTGCGCAGGCGAAGGTTAAGGATTTCGGCTTTGAAACCGTAACCGACGAGGAAAAGCTTGAGGCTGAAGAGGAAATAACCGTATACTACAACGAGGCCATCGACCTTTACACGCCTGAGTTCCAGAACGAGGAAGGGACGCTGACGACGGAGGAAATGCGCGCGGAAGCGATAGCCTACTTCGATTCATACG
Organism: Oscillospiraceae bacterium; assembly: GCA_031280145.1. Lineage (GTDB taxonomy): Bacteria > Bacillota > Clostridia > Christensenellales > Aristaeellaceae > JAITHB01. The sequence continues at coordinate 14,258 of JAITHB010000091.1, forward strand.
GCTACACGCTTGACGCGATGAAGCAGCAGGCGGTCGCGAACATTCCGTACGAAAAGCTGCGCCACTGGATAACCGGCGATATCGAGGTGACGGACGCGGAGGTTGACGAATACAACGAGAGCCTTGCGTCCGCGGAGCTTGCAACATACGACGGAAGCGTCGGCAACTACGAGATATACGCGCTTCTGTTCGGTCAGCAGTGGCATTTCAGACCCGCGGGCTATCGCAGCGTGCATCATATTCTGCTGAGCCCGCCCGAGGATATCCAAGCGAAGATGGACGCGGCGAACGCGGAGCTTACAACGATCGATACCGATCTGTCCGCGCTTACATCGGAGCTTGCGGCCCTCACGACGGAGCTTGCCGCGCTGAACAGCCCCGCCGCCGCGGAAGACGGAACAGTTCCGCCCGTTGACGAAGCCGCCGTAACGGCGAAGCAAGCGGAGATAGACGGCAAGCAAGAGCAAATCGACGCGAAGCAGGCTGAATCCACAGCGAAGCAAGCGGAAATAGATGAGCTTTGGGTTGACGCCCGCGCGGCGCTCGAACCGACTTTTGCTGAGATTAACGAGAAGCTCGCGGCGGGAACATCGTTTGACGAGCTTATCGCGGAATACGGCAGCGACCCCGGAATGACGGCTGAGCCGAGCAAAACTGACGGCTACGCCGTTCACGCGGAATCAATCCAATATGACGCGGCGTTCACGCAAGGCGCGGCGGCGCTTGCGAATGTCGGCGACATAACCGAACCGATCCAATCTTCGTTCGGCTTCCATATCATCCGCTACACTGCGGAACTGCCCGAAGGCGCGATACCGCTGACCGACGCGCAGCGCGAAACGATGCGCGCAACGGTGTTGTCGGAAAAGCAGTTTGTGCTTGAAGACGCAAAGTTCGACGAATGGTTTGTCGAGTATGACGTTAAGCTCTATCCCGAGAGGTTGGCGGATTAGGCTGCCGACAAACGATTACTTGTATGACTGCGGGCGAGCCGATGGCTCGCCCGCAGTCTGCCTATTGAACCGATACCGTAAGATTTTCCGCCGTCTTCGTTAATGTGAATTCCGTTTGCGCGCCGCCGCGTTGTATCAGATATTCTCCCAAGTATCCTTCAAAGCATATTTCGCCGTTCTCGTCCGTAACTCCGCTGACTTCCGTAAACCATTCGCCCTTGATAAGCTCGCGCAGCATCGCGTTGGCGGGCTTTTCGCCGTTGTCCGAACGCAGAACGCCCGACGGAGCGTTCAGCCATTTGCCGTCCGTATGATCCCATGTTGTGATTGCCTGAACCAGAGGATGCGCGAACAGCGTTTCATACATTTCCTTCATTTCGCGCGCCTGACGGTCTTCGCTTGTCGACGGCCATTCCTTAACCTGCCAGTCGTTCAGGTCTTCTATATACGCGGGAACCAAATCGCCCGATATGATTGTGTTCTCCGTAAAGTGAATAGGCAAACCGAACGACGAGAACCGCTCAAGAACCGCGTTGAGCTTCTCCAAGCCCCAGTAACCTTGATGCTGATGGGATTGTATGCCTATCGCGTCTATAGGCACTCCCGCGTTCAGACACCCGTCTATCAGTATCTCGTAATCTATCGAGGTGTTGAAGTCGTTGAGCAGCAGCGTTGCGCCGGGGTTGGTCTCCTTTGCCGCGGCGAACACCTCGCGAATCATCTGAACGCGCCCCAAGTCCTTGCAGACGCGCGTAATCGCGTTGTCGTACTTGTCGAAGATAGGCATGATAACCACTTCGTTGATTACGTCCCACATGTCTATCAATCCCGCAAAGCCGCCCATGTCGCGGCGGATGCGCTCAAGCTGCAGCCGCAGTATGTCCGCGTTCGAGTAATTCATGAGCCACGGCGCGCAAACCGTGTGCCAGCACAGCGGATGTCCCTTCACCTTGACGCCGCGCCCGCGAAGCCATTCCGCCGCGCGGTGAAGCTCCTTGTCTTGCGGCTTGCCCTGCTCGGGTTCGTATCTGCCCCAATAGAACGGCAGGGTGCCGAAGTTGAACACCTCCAGCCACTTTTCCATGCGTTCGTTTAGGCGCGCAAGCGCCGCCGCGTCCGCGCTTCCGTTCGCGAGCGGAACCGCGTCGAACGCGCCGCAGCCGAACAGGAATTCATGGTTGGTTTGCTTTATGCGGACGGGAGTGCGCGCCGCGTTCGTTCCGTCGGAGTTTACTATGCGAAGCCGAACGTTGTTTCTTCTGTGTTTATAATTATCAGACATTGCGACCTCCGAAGTTTTAGTTGTTCTGCATAAACAATTCGATATTATGCGCGGGAATTCCTGCAAAAAGGCCCCCGTGAGGAGGCTTTTTCGGCAGTATGCGGCAGATGCGTTTCAGCCCCAGTAGGTGCGGATTCTGAGGGAGAACATGTCGGCGACGTCCCAGCAGCCGCAAGGGTCGGTGGGGAAGTCGCAGTCGGGGCTGATGCTGCGGATGTCGTAGTCGGTTATCCACATTTTGGGGCGGTAGACGGCGTAGAGGTTGTATTCTCCCGCCGTCGTGCCTGTCGCGGCGAGGTCCTTTACGATGTCCTCGGTGAGGGTGACGGAGTTTTTGTACATCGGAACGGTGGCGTCGGGATCGGTTGAGTAGCCGATAAGCGTGTAGTCGGGCTTGAGGTTGGCGAACGCGTTGGAGACGGAAGCGAGGGAAATAGGCACGCCAATCTTCGCGGTGTCGAGCGTGTAGTCGAGGTCCTCGTAGCCCTCGGTGTTCGCGTTGACGTTTATGGTGTAGTTCAGCTTCGTCCAAACGGGATAGAGGGTAGTGTTTCCTGTCGGAGTGAAGTTGGCTACAGGGCTGCCGTTCTTGGTGAGCGACCAGCCGTCGAACTTATAGCCGATACGGGAAAGCGGCGGCGTACCCGTGTTGCCCGCAACGGCGTATGAGTCGCCGCAGTCGTTTGTGTCGGTCGGCGGAGGATTGCCTTCGGATGCGGAACTGCCGTCGTAGCGTATGCTGTAT
>JAITHB010000096.1 GCA_031280145.1 Oscillospiraceae bacterium
AAACTTGTTGGGGCGCGCGCACTTTACCCCACAATGGGGCTTGGCGGGATTTTTTATAAGGGGGGGGTATATAACCCGCCCGCGTCTCTATTACACAATTATTCTTAAATTCCGTTATCGAGCGACAGATTATCCTCTTCCCCCGGAATCTCGCCCTCGTAAACGAACGCTTCGTCCTCAAGCAACGCGCGTATCGACAGGCTTATGCGCTTGTTCTCACGGTCCACGCCGAGCACCTTCACGCGCACCTTGTCTCCGACGGTCAGCGCGTCTTCAACCTTCGTTACGCGGTTGATGGCGCACTGCGAAATATGAACCAAACCATCCAGACCCGACTCCAGCTCGACGAACGCTCCGAACGTTGTGATACGGACGACCGTGCCTTCCACAACGGAATCGACGGGATACTTCGCTTCCGCAATATCCCATGGGCGCGGCTGAGTTTCGCGCAGCGACAGATGTATGCGCTCGCCGTCTTTGTCCAGCTTCTTAATCAGAACGTCAACCTCTTGGTTTGGCTGAACCACTTCGGAAGGATGGCGCACACGCCCCCAGCTAAGGTCGGAAACGTGAACCAGCCCATCGACGCCGCCGATATCGACGAACGCGCCGAAGTCCGTCAGACGGCGCACAACGCCGTGCACGACTTTTCCTTCTTCAAGATTCGCCCACGCTTCGGCTTTCTTGGCAGCGGATTCTTCCTGAACCACCGCCTTGCGAGAGCAGACGATGCGCTTTTTTTCCTTGTCAAGCTCGATAATCTTAAGCGACATCTCTTTACCGATGAAGCTTTCAATCTTTTCCACGAAGCGCTGCGACAGCTGCGACGCCGGTATGAAAGCGCGAACGCCCTTAACGTCCGCAATCAAGCCGCCCTTGACGACCTGTTTGCCGAGGCCGACGATATACTTTCCTTCTTCGTTCAGCTTGAGAATCTCATCCCAGCTCTTTTTGGACACGACGTTGCGCTGCGACAGAAGAACGTTGCCTTCGCCGTCGTTTACGCGAACGATTTCTACGTCAACTTCGTCGCCGACCTTAAGGTCGGTCGAGACCAAGTCGGCCTTACGTATCAGCCCGTCGGATTTGTATCCGATATTGACACAGACTTCGTCGTCGGTAATCTGCACGACTTTGCCCGTTACTGTTTGCCCTGAACGAATCGGTTTAAGCGTGGCTTCAATATCCGCCAAAAATGACGCGTCGTCCGTGAGCTTGGCGTCGTCTTGCTCTTTCCGGGTGCTGTCGAACCCGTATGATGTTACGGTGGCTTCCTGTTCGCTCTTCACTGTTTCCTGAGCGTTGTTTTCAAGTTCAGACATTGGGTTCTTGACCTCCTAATAATTGCACCGCAAAGCTCTTGCGGTACAGCCTAATCTTTGCACCGCAAAGTACTGTGCAGTGCAGCCATAAATACATCATTACGGGAATATATGATTAATCCTTACGGAATAACTGTCGTTCACTTATCTCTTCCGCCACTTCAGACAAAACCCAATCGGGCGTGGACGCTCCCGAAACGACCCCGACTTTCGCTTTATCCTTTATGATACCCGCGTCAGCTTCTTTTATTTCATCCGCGCCGCTCAAATAGTATACGCAGCTGCAGTACTTCTCACAAGTTTGCGCAAGCTGCTTCGTGTTGGAGCTGTTCGCCCCGCCGACGACTATCATTGCGTCCGCCCACTTGGCAAGCTCGACCGCTTCTTCCTGCCGCTTTGCCGTCACGTTGCAAATAGTATCAAACACGGTCAAGTTTGTCACGCGGATTCGCAGCGCTTCCACGACTTTGTCGAACAATTCCGGGGCAATCGTAGTCTGCGCGATAACCGCGGCTTCGTCCATAGCGGACAGCTTGGCGGCTTCATCAGCGTCGGCGACTATGAAGACCTCGCCCGCGCACCAGCCCGCCGTTCCTGTAACCTCAGGATGCTTCGCGCTGCCGACGATGACGATGGGCTGCTTCCGCGAAGCTTCCGCGGCTATGCCGTGCATTCGCTTGACATATCGGCACGTCGCGTCGATTACGTTTATCCCGCGCGCGCCGCACTGCCCGAACACATAAGGCTCAACTCCGTGAGAGCGGATAATCAGCGTATCGCCCTGCGGAACGTCTTCGACGGCGTTCGCAATCTTGATACCCATTCCGCAAAGCCGCGCCAATTCCTGCGGATTATGTATAAGTTCGCCCAGGGTCCAAACGTTCCGCCCTGTAATACCAGCCGCGCTTGCCGCGCTCTCCGCCAGTGTCACCGCGTTTCTTACGCCGCTGCAGAAGCCCGCGTTCTTCGCAAGTCTTAATTCCATAAATCCTCGGATGACGCCTGTCTGTCGAACCCGCGAACCTGCAAGAAAGGATGCACAGGTTTCAAACTGTAAACCCTTCTTCATTCATTCAATACAAATTCCGTTTTTCCTGCCTGTCTATAACAATATTTTCAAAAAAAACGCATTTCTTCCCTCTTTGCCTCCTGTTGTTTTCAAATTCGCGTGTCAGCCATTGCCGCCCCAAAACCATTTCCTCTCAATAAAGCCCGACGGTCCGTCCGGCCCGAGCATCACGATGTACCAGTCTTCTTGATACGTTCCCGCGTCCATCAGTTCGCCGCCTTGTATAGATTCCTCATCCAATATGCAAACGACACTTGCGCTTGCATCAGGCAGGCTGTAAAGCGGAATGCCCTGCTCCAACGCGTCCGGGCGCGGCTCGTTGCCCATAATTCTGCTTGGGAAGCGGCGCTTGACGTCAAGCATATCCCGTCCGAAGGCAAGGGAATCGCGCAGTATATATCCTTCCTGCGTCGCTCCTATGCGAACGCAGGCCCACCACGAGTCGCCGTCTTCATGCAGAAGGCGAACAGGCGTTCCGCCGTAATACTGTCCCAATACCGCCGCCTGCTGCGAAGGTTCCGAGCGAAGGCTCACTTGAGCGTCATTGGCGCTGATGTCAATCATCGCCCAACCTTCCGTATCAATCAGTTCGCAAGCCTGCTTGAAGGTTGTCGGCATCACATCCATATTGAGCGGTTCATCGGGGTTAAGATACAAGTCAATCCGTGGAACACCGTACAGGTATCGAATATCCCCTTTGTCTTCGTCGTAAAAGGAAAGACCTGTGTCGTTAATTTGAAACATATCGTCACTCTGTACAGCCGATAAACGCCAAACGTTTCCTTCAATATGCGAGAACGCTCCCAACCATGTAAACAAACCGCTTTGATACACTACATAAAGCTCTTTATCGCCGCTCGCGCCGATTCCGCATTTAACGCCATCCTGCCGAGGCAGAAGATAGCCGTGCTGCTCAAGCCGATACAAACCGTCCGAGTTACGGAATATGCAGATGACGGCCAACGCGTCGGGCGTTTCCATCTGCACATAGACGACCTGACCGCAGCGCATTCCGTATACATAACGCCAATCAGGCGAAAGCTCAGACTGAACTTCCTGCGGAAGCTCGTCAAGCGTGCCAAAGGACATTTCAGGCGCCCATGCCGACGCGGGAGTAACACCAAGGCATACCAGCAGGAGAACAAAGCAGGTCAGGGCGGAGAACTTGCGTAATTTATCCATATAATACCTCATTTTCATATGCCCATATGACGGGCTTTGAATGCGGAACCATCCATAACGGGTAAAAGTGCGGAAATTGACATAACAGACAAAAGGAGCGGCATTTATCGGCCGATTGGGTAAGATATCTAACTCCAATCAACAGCCGAAACACCGTGCGCGATTAAAAAATCGTTAGTCTTAGAAAAATGCCCGCATCCGAAAAAGCCGCGTCCCGCAGAAAGCGGCGACGGATGAGGCGCCCTCAGAACAAGGTGATTATTCCCCGCGCCGCCGCGCGTCGCATTTTCATAAACGCCTTGCGCGCCCGCTCCCCATAAAAGAAACACAATGGGACGCGGAACCGACGCAAGATACTTTACGGCGAACGACGTCAGTTCTTCCCATCCTCGGTTTCGGTGAGAGTTGCTCAGACCGCTTCGGACCGTCAGCACACTGTTCAGCAGCAAAACCCCTTGATCCGCCCACGAGATCAGCGAACCGCTGCTGCTGCTGCGCGTTATATGCAAATCGTCGGAAATCTCTTTGTAAATATTCTGCAGCGACGGCGGCGGAACAGTCGGCTCCTTCACCGAGAAAGCCAAACCGTGCGCCTGATTCGGGTTTATGTACGGGTCTTGCCCCAAGATAACTACCTTAACTTTATCGGGCGGCGTCAGTTTGAAAGCGTTGAAAATATCATACATATCCGGATAGACAGTATGATGAGAATACTCATACTTCAGAAATTTGCGCAGATTCTGATATGCGTCTGATTGGAATATCGGAGAGAGAATTTCGTCCCAAAGGTTTCCGATCAATGTTTTTTGGCTCATGCTGTTTGTTTCATTTCGGTTTATTTTAATAGTGCTTGAATGTTATTATAGCTTTTGACGAGTGGATAAGCAAGCGGCTTTAGGCGGCGCATCCATCTCACGGATTATGACGAAAGATTCTCTATAGTTCACGCCTTCCCAATTTAGCGCCGCAGCTCTCCCTGATTATCAGTTCCGGCTCCAGTCGGTGCACCATCGCGACGCTGCCGCTCAGCTCCGGCGGATCAAGCAGATAGCGCATGGCAAGCTTTGCGCTCTGCTCTGTCTTAAGATCGAGCGTTGTGAGCGGCGGCGAAGTGTACTCGCTGTAGAAGTGGTTGTCGCAGCCGACTATGGCTATATCGTGCGGTACGCGCATGCCAATGCGCGCAAGCTGACGCATTGCGCCGATTGCGACCATGTCGTTGACGGCAAGGATGGCGGTGGGGCGCTTTTCGCGCGGAAAACGCCGAAGCATCTTGAGTATTCCCGCTTCGCCGTCGATAGGCGCGTAACTGCCTTCGCAGCGCGGCGCATCGTCAACAGGAAGGCCGAACCGCAGCATCTCATCAACGAAACCCGCTTCGCGTTCGCTTGAACTGCGGTTGATGGGATCGCCGCCCAGCAGCGCAATGCGTCGGTGTCCGAGCGCGTGCAGATGCCGCACTGACATGCGCGCGCCTTCCGCCAGATCGACAGTAACACATGAACACGCTATGCCTTCGACAGGCTGTCCAAGTATCACGACAGGCATGTACTGCTGCAAATGTTTTATAAATTCAAACCTGGAAGGTCCTTTGCTGTTCTCTACCAGACCCCCGGTCATCAATACCCCTCCCGGACGCTCGCGTATCAGCAGGTCAAGGAACGCCTGGTAGCCTTGACTATCGTCCAATATACGGTAGAACACCAGCGAATATCCGGCGGAACGCGCCTCGATTTCCGCCGTGTTGAATACTCCGCAGTAGAATGGATGCAATATTTCAGGCATGATTATGCCAAGCGAGCCGGCCTTCCCGCGATTCAGCCCACCCGCCGGCAAGCTTGGGCGGAAATTGTATTTCCGCGCTATCTCAATAACCTTGCGCTGTTTCTTTGAGCTTTGGTTTGGACTGTCGCTGAGAGCGCGCGATACTGTCGCGATCGAAACTTCCGCCTCGCGCGCGATATCGAATATAGTTATGCAGCGCGCTTCCGCCATTTTATACCCTCACTTATTGATTACCTTTATTATTCTGATTATCTTTATTATTGTAATCTATTCGGAAAACGTTTTCAATCCGCGATAACGTAAAATGGGAGCCGCCCTAAACGACAGCCCCCATTGAGTAAGTATCTGTTCCTTAAGATTACTTCGCTTCCGTTCCCGGAACGGTCCAATTGATCTTGTCGTAGTCGGACTTACGGCGGATATCGTTTGTCGGATACGGATAAACTGTGAATGTCTGCTTATTCTCGTAGATCTCGCCTTGCGGCTGCATGATGTAGTTCGCGAACGCGACAAGCTTTCTTGCCTGATCCGCGCCGTAAGCGTGACCGTAGTCCCCTGTCGCGATGCCGATATTTTCAGGCACCTGCAAGAATTCAAACGTTCCCTTTGTCGCGTAATATCCAAAGGCCATGCTCTCCGAGTTGTTCCAGTCGTCCTCGTAACCGACCTGAACGAGCAGACCGCGCGGCGCTACCAGAGACATAAGGAAGTGCTGGTCGAACGGAAGACTCGTCATAACGCCGAACGCCGTTCCCTTTGCGCCGTAGCCGGGTCCGCCGCCCGTCACGCCTTCTTCAAGTTCTATCTGATCCCACGGCGAATTCTCGTCGTAGTACTTCCAGATGTCTACCGTATCAATCAGATAGGTCTCATCCTGCTTGAAATGCTGGAAGCGTGAGCTGAACCACAGATCGTTTTGCTCACGCGCGTGAGAAAGCGACTGATAGCGCGGCAGGAACTGATGGATGTCTTCGTGCCATGCGTTGACCGAACCATAACCCAACACCCATTCCTTGATGTTTGGCTTTCCCCTTTGATCAGGCAGCACAACTTTATCTGTTTCAGTATTGATGTAATACTCGGGAGCGTAGATTGTCGAAACAA
>JAITHB010000101.1 GCA_031280145.1 Oscillospiraceae bacterium
GAACTTGAGTAAGCCGCTGCATTGCTGGCTGACGGCGATTTGCAGGGCGCAGGATAACAACTTATCTTTGAAGGAGGTAGTTGGAATGGACGCACAGTTAAGCGGCTATGCGCAGAAAAGCCCCGGGTTCACTCAGTTCATACAGCGGCATGAAGTAGCGTCTGCTGATAAAGAGACGCGTCAAAACTACCGGATATGGCTGAATGAGCAGATGCTTTCTAGCTTTGAGTTAAGCAAGCAGAAACAGGCGTCAAAGGATGAAGGCAAGCTGGAAGGCAAATTGGAAGGTAAGTTAGAAGGCAAAAAAGAAATGGCATTGGAAATGCTGGCTGAAGGTGCATATAGCCTCGAAGCCATTGCAAGACTTGCAAAGACAACGGTCGAACAAGTTCGGGAGTGGGCGAAGGAAGCCCGATAGGAACAAAAAAACCCCGCAAGCTATCACATCCGGCTTGCGGGGTTTGTAAAAGTGAATATGAACCCGCGGCGCGTTATTGCTCGGCAGTAAGCAGTAACCTTCCGCTATTGAGTATTTCAAGAAAACTGTATGAAAGTACTGGTATTTCCGTAAACGGTATGCTACAATTAATACAAGACCAATGAGGGGAATTCCGCCATCATGCGAAAAGGAAGAAAGATAGCAGCCGTTCTTATCTTGCTTTGCGCCGCCGCCGCGGCAGTGATATATTTTGCCGCGCGCTCGGGCGGATATGAAGACTCAAGCTTCAAATACGCCGGCGCGAATTTGGCGGACGGCGAAGCCGCGGGCTCTTCCGATACCTACGCGCAATACAGACAGGAATACAATTCAGTCAGTCTCGCGGACGAAGATATCCATATTGACATACTCGCGTTCAGCGCGGCGGAGGACGCCGAAGAACGCGGCGGCGCGCTTTACACCGGCGGCAATTCTTCGGTTGCGTGGGCTGTAAGCGTTCCTTCGGACGCGCTTTATCAGATTGAGATTGAATATGAGCCCGTGCCGTCGCGCGGCGTGGCGATTGAGCGCGCTCTCCTCATAAACGACGAGCTGCCGTTCGCGGGTTCGGACGCGCTCGCCCTCTCGCGCGTGTGGACGGACGGCGGCGCGGTGCGGCAGGACAACAGGGGCAACGATATCCGTCCCGAACAGGTTGAGCGGGCGGCAGTCATGACGGCGTTCTGCAAAGACGCGTTGGGCTATGAGGCAGACCCGTATCTGTATTTCTTCAAGCAAGGCGAGAACACGCTTCGGCTGGACGCGGTAAGCGAGCCTATGATTATCCGCGCCGTTACGCTGAAGGCGGCTCCCGCAACGCCGAGCTACGAAGAATACAGACGCGGCATAAACTATGAATCTTCCGCGGTCGGCTATGCGGAAGGAACGGTTTATATCCAAGGCGAGGACGCGCAGCGGCGCTCGTCCCCGTCGCTTTACGCGCGGTACGACCACTCCTCTTCCGCGACAGAGCCTTACAGCGTTACGACGACGCTTCTGAACTTTATCGGCGGCGCCGCGTGGAACAAGGCGGGGCAATGGATTGAGTGGGACTTTGACGTTCCCGCGGACGGGTTCTACAATATCACGATAAAGGGACGGCAGAACTACTCGCGCGGAAGCTTATCGTGCAGGGCGGTCTATATCGACGGCGAAATTCTGTTTGACGAGATGAGGGCGGTCGCGTTTGAATATATGAACGCGTGGAATCAAACGACGCTTTCGGACGCGGGCGGTATGCCGTGCGAATTCTATCTTACGGAAGGAACGCACACGATAAGGCTTGAAGCGACGCTTGGGCGTACAGGCGCGATTCTTTCAGACATGCAGGCGAGCATTCTGCGTCTCAACCAAATATACAGGAAGATACTCGTGCTGACGGGCGTGAGACCTGACGTTTACCGCGACTATCATATTGAGGATACCTATCCCGAAGTGATAGAAGCTATCGAGCTTGAGAGCAAGCGGCTGTTCAAGCTTGTCGACGACACCGTCGCAATCACGGGGCAGAAGACCGACAGAATCGCGGTCGCGCAGACGCTGGCGAACCAGCTTGAACGCTTCGCTAAGGACCCCGCGCTCATCACGAAGCAGTTTGTCCCGTTTAAGGATAACGTCACCGCGCTCGGCACGTCGCTTCAAACGATGAGCGAAACACCGCTCGACGTCGACCTGATCATCGTTTCGCCCGTCGGGACGGAAATCAAGAAGGCAAGTGAAAATTGGCTGACGGGGCTTGTGCATGAAGCGCGCTCGCTTATCGCTTCATATACGGTGGATTACAATTCACTCGGCGACGTTTACGAGGGCGAGGACGCGCGGGACGCAATCGAAGTTTGGATTATGACGGGGCGCGACCAAAGCGCCATTCTCAAGGCGCTTATCGACGACAGCTTCACGCCGCTTACGGGAATCAAGGTGAACGTAAAGCTTGTCGACCCGAACGCCCTTCTTCCGGCAACCGTTGCGGGAAACGGTCCCGACGTCGTCGTAAGCTGCGATTCTTGGAACCCCGTCAATTACGCATTGCGCAACGCCGCGGTTGACCTCACCGCGTTTGACGATTTCGATGAGGTGATAGGCGCGTTCTATCCAAGCGGGTACGCTCAGCTAACGCTTGACGGCGGCGTGTACGGCTTGCCTGAAACGCAGCTTTGCAGTGTGCTGTACTATCGTTCCGATATACTTGCGGAACTGGGTCTCGCCGTACCTGAAACGTGGGACGATTTGATCGCGATGATGCCGACGATTCAAGGAAACAGCCTGTCGGTCGGCATTCCCTATCCCGATATCGTGAACCCGAACCTGTCGGTTCTATACGCTATGATTTACCAGAACGGCGGAACGATATATGACGCGGGCGCGGAGCATACGCTGATCGACGATGAAGCGGGAGTGGCGGCGTTCAAGCGGTACACGCAGTTATACACGAACTACGGGCTGCCGACCATCTTCGATTTCGCGAGCCGCTTCCGTTCGGGCGAGATGCCGCTTGGTATTTCCGACTACACGACCTACAACCTGCTGACCGTCTCCGCGCCTGAGATTCGCGGGCTGTGGAGCTTCGCCCTTCTGCCGGGCACGAAGCAGACTGACGGAACGATAAGCCATGCGGGTCACAGCCAAGGCGTTTCTACAATGATGATTCAAACCGACGATGAAACGATTCGGCAAAACGGCTGGGAATTCATGAAATGGTGGGTGAGCGCGGACACGCAGGTGCGCTTCGGGCGCGAGATTGAGGCGCTGCTGGGTTCGAGCGCGCGGTATCCGACCGCGAACAGGGAAGCGCTCGGGCAGCTCGCCTGGAGCGCGGCGCAGCTTGACGTTATACAGAAACAGATGGAACAGGCGGTCGGCTTCCGCGAGATTGCGGGCGGATATTACACGAACCGCCACATTACGAACGCGGTGCGCAAGGTTACGATTCAGCGGCTCGACCCGCGCGAGACGCTTCAGGATTACGCGCGAACGATCAACGAAGAGATAGAAAAGAAGCGGCGGGAGTTCGCGGGGTTGGAGGTGACGGAGTAACATGGTGGGATTCGCGCACAAATATTATGCGATAAAGCGGCGCAGCGCCGCCGTCGCGTGGGATAAAGCCAAGCGCATGCGAGTGTGCTATCTGTTTCTTTTGCCGTACGCCGTGCTGTTCTTCACGTTCTTCATCCTGCCGATGATAACGTCCATCTTCTACAGCTTCACCTACTACAACATACTCGAAGCGCCGCGCTTCATCGGCTTCACGAACTATATAAACCTGATTCTGCAGGACGACGTGTTCCTTATCGCCGTGAAGAACACCCTGCTTATCGCGGTGATAACGGGACCAATCGGCTATATGCTCTCGTTCGGCTTCGCTTGGTTCATAAACGAGCTGCCAAGGTGGCTGCGCACTCTCGCGGTGGTCATCTTCTATGCGCCGTCGATTGCGGGCAACGCTTACTACATATTCGGGATAATCTTCCGCGGAGACATATACGGATACCTCAACGCCTTCCTGACGCAGCTTGGCATAATCAACGCGCCGATACTGTGGCTGCTTGACCCCGCGTATATGATGCCCGTCATAATCATCGTGATTCTGTGGATGAGCATGGGAACGGGCTTCCTCTCGTTCGTCGCGGGCCTGCAGGGCGTAGACCGCGCGCTGTATGAAGCTGGATATGTGGACGGCATCCGCAACCGCTGGCAGGAGCTTTATTACATCACGCTGCCGTCGATGAAGCCCATGCTGATGTTCGGCGCGGTTATGTCTATCACGCAGGCGTTCGGCGTTGCGGACGTTACGATGGCTCTTGCGGGGTATCCCAGCACGGACTACGCGGCGCGGACAATCGTTACGCATCTGTTCGACTACGGATATACGCGCTTTGAGATGGGCTACGCTTCCGCAATCGCGACGCTTCTGTTCCTCGCCATGATATTCTGCAACAAGGCGATTCAATCGGGGCTCAGGAGGCTTGGAACATGAACCAAACTGCCTTCGTTCCAACAGAAAAGATAAGGAAGCTTCAGGAGAAAGAAGCGCGGCGCATGAAGCTTAAGCGAAGGAAGCCCAACCGTTCGCGCGCGGGCGATTTCCTCATATACTTCATGCTCGCGGTCGTGGCGTTCCTTATGGCGTTTCCGCTGGTGTTCTCCGTTTCAAGCGCGCTCAAGCCGCTCGACGAGCTGTTCCGCTTCCCGCCGCGGCTTCTTCCGCTGAACCCTACGTTTGACAACTTCTCCGACCTTATGGTGACGCTCGGCGCGTCGTGGGTGCCGTTCTCGCGCTACCTTATGAATACCGTGGTGCTGACTATGGTCGGAACCGCGGGGCACCTGCTGCTGGCTTCGATGGCTGCGTTCGTTCTGGCGAAGTACGATTTTCCGCTCGGCAAGACATTCTTCAATATTGTGGTCGTCGCGCTGATGTTCTCGGGATATGTCACCGCCATACCGAACTACATCATACAGAGCAGACTTCACCTTATAGATACGTTCTGGGCGGTGCTTCTGCCGTCGTTCGCCGCGCCTATCGGGCTGTTTCTGATGAAGCAATTCATGGAAGGCATACCGATGTCGCTGATTGAGTCCGCGAAGCTGGACGGCGCGAAGGAGTTCCGCATCTTTTGGCAGATCGTCATGCCGAACGTGAAGCCCGCGTGGCTGACGCTCATCATCTTCTCCGTGCAGAACCTGTGGAACGCCAGGGCTTCGACGGTCATCTACTCCGACGCGAAGAAGCCGCTCGTATACGCGCTTCAGCAGATTCAGGCGGGCGGAATCGCAAGGATGGGTCAGGCCGCGGCGGTTACGGTCGTGGTTATGATCGTGCCTATAGTCACGTTCATTCTGTCGCAGAGCAGGATACTTGAGACGATGGCGACGTCGGGGCTTAAGGATTAGGAGGAAGCGGAACGATGAAGAGAATCGCCGCCATGTTCCTTCTGCTGATGCTGATTGCGGGAAACGCTTACGCGCTTCGCGACGGCATAGATTATACCTACACATACACCTACGACTATTGGGGCGATATGCGCGAATCGCCCGACGCTTACCGCGTGAAGCAGGTCATCGATTCACGCGGTCTCGGTCTCGACAAGCCGATGAGACAGCCGCAGGGATTGTTCGTGCGCGGCGATAATATCTACATCTGCGACACGGGCAACAACCGCATTCTGCAGATACGCTCGTCCGCCGGCAAATTCGCGCTTGTGCGCGTTATCGACAGCTTCACGGGCGACGTTCCGCTTACTACGTTCAACGCGCCGCAGGATGTTTTCGTTGGGGAAAACGGGGACCTGTTCATCGCGGACACGAATAACCACCGCGTTCTGAAGCTGAACAGCAGTCTCGAATATCAGCTTGAGTTTGTGAAGCCGACCGACGCGACGTTCGACCAGAACATCTCCTTCCTGCCGACAAAGGTTGTGGCGGACACGACGGGACGCGTATTCGCGCTCGGCAAGAACGTGAACAAGGGCGTTATCAAATATGAGAGCGACGGCAGCTTCGCGGGTTTCACGGGCGCGTCCGAAGTAACGTTCTCGTGGTACGATTACATATGGAAGCTTCTCTCGACGCAGGCGCAGCGCAGCCAACAGGTTTCATTCGTTCCGACGGAGTATGAGAACATCGCGCTGGACGCGGAAGGTTTCATATACGCCACGACCACTACGTTTTCAGAGGACGACTTGGCAAACTTTGTCGCCACGCCGCTGAGAAGGCTCAACTCGCTTGGCGGCGACATACTCATCCGCAACGGCGAGTACCCGCCGATGGGCGATTTATGGTGGGACAGCAGCGGGGACTACTCGGGACCGTCGAGACTGACCGACGTAACCGTACTTGGCAACGACATCTACATTGCGCTCGACCGCACGCGCGGAAGACTTTTCGGCTATGACGAGCAGGGGCGTATGCTGTGGGCGTTCGGCGGCGCGGGCAATATGGAAGGGTACTTCGCGTATCCGACCGCGCTGGAGCATATGGGCTATGATTTGCTGGTGATGGACTCCACAGAATGCACGATAACGGTCTTCACCCCGACGGAGTATGGTATGCTTATGTACGCGGCTATCGAGGATTATCAGAAAGGCGACTACGAATCGTCCGCGGCGTACTGGCGCAAGGTCCTTCTGATGAACGGAAACAACGACTTGGCGTACATCGGAATCGGGCGCGCGCTGCTTCGGCAGGACGATTACGCGCATGCGATGGAATATTTCCGCGTAACGCGCGACAGCAAGAACTATTCGGACGCGTTCAAGCTTTACAGGAAAGAATGGGTTGAGGAACACATTTCCGCTATATTCGCAATACTCGCGGTATTGATCATCGTTCCGTTCGTGATAGGCAAGGCGAGAAAGATTCGGATGGAGGTGCGGTATGACGGCGGCAAGTCCATCTAGGCGCACAAACAGAGCGCGGGCGTGTTTTGGCCGCTTCGGCGCGGCGCTGCGATACAGCCTGTATTGTATGCTGCACCCGTTCGACGGCTTCTGGGACTTGACGCGCGAGAGGCGCGGCAGCGTTTCCGCCGCCAATTTTATCGTGTTCATGGTGCTTGCCGTTCGGCTGTTCAGCTTGAAACAGACGAGCTTCATGTTCCTTCAGGTGTATTGGCCACGGGTGAACATCTTCCAGCAGTGCCTTGCGGTGCTTCTGCCTCTCGGCGTGTTCTGCGTCGGGAACTGGGCGCTCACGTCGCTGTTTGAAGGAAAGGGCACGCTTCGCGACGTTTACATCGCGACGAGCTACGCGCTTGCGCCGTATGTGCTGTTCAGCCTGCCCGCGATTCTTCTTTCAAACTTCATCACGGTGGATGAAGGAGTTATATATTCCATACTAAGCTTTATCGCCGTTCTGTATCCCGCGCTGCTGATTATCTGCGCGATGATGCAGATTCACGATTACACTCTCGGCAAGACGCTGCTGTTCACGCTGATGAGCGTATTCGCTATGCTCGTCATCATATTTATCGCGCTGGTTTGCATGAATCTTGTCAGCGACGGTATAGCGTACTTTATTTCGCTGTACCGCGAAATCGTATTCCGTTTGTATTAAGGGGAATTATGAAGAAGAAACGTTGGCTTCCCCGTACAATCGCATCGGTGGTTATTCTGCTTGCGCTCGCCGCGTTCGCGCACTTCGTCGTCATGCCGCTGTACGGCGAGGAGGAAGCCGCGGAAGCGTCGAGCGTTATCGTGCATGGCTATGTTGAGGGCGAGAAGGAATATACGCTGGAGAACGACGCGCTGCGGTTCGTTATGGACGCCGCGACGACGAGCTTCTCCGTTCTGCGCAAAGCGGACGGAACTATATGGTACAGCAATCCGCAGGACGCCGCGAACGACCCCCTCGCGCTTCCCGCAGACAAGGCGAACCTTATGGCGACGCTGAATATCGCGTACACGATGAGCAACGGAAGCTCCACGCAGTTCAACAACTATTCCTACAGCATTGAGCGCGGTATATACGAGATTGAACCCGCGGAAGATTCCGTCAAGGTTATGTATTCGCTCGGCAAAGTGACGCGCACGTTCGTCATTCCGCTTGGGATCACGGAGTCGCGCATGGATGTTTTTCTCGCGAAAATGGAAAACAGCGAGAGCAAAGCGGTGAAGGAATACTACAGGAAAGTGGACCTCAACAAGCTGCGCTCAACCGACAACCGAGACGAGCTTATCGAAAACTATCCAGACCTTGAGGTTGAGCCTGTATATATTCTGCGCGACGGCGTCGCGGATTACCTGAAGGAGCGCGTCGAGGGTTACTTTGAGAAGGCGGGGTATTCCGCGGAGGAATATGATTACGATATGTCGCGCGTGAACGTTTCGACCGCGAGCGACACGCCCGTGTTCAACGTTTCCGTTATATACAGGCTTGACGGGAACGACTTGGTTGTGGAAGCCCCGTTTGACGAGATCGACTTCAACCCGACATACACGCTGACCAAGCTTACCATTCTGCCGAACTTCGGCGCGGGCGGCGCTTCGGACGAAGGCTTCCTGTTTGTACCCGACGGCGGCGGCGCGCTAATAAACTTCAATAACGGGAAGACGACGCGCAACCCGTATTACGCGGACATCTACGGCTGGGACTGGGCAAGGATTCGCCTGCGCGTGATAAACGAAACCCGCGCCGCGTTTCCCGTGTTCGGCGCGAGCAGGAACGGCGCGTCGTTCATCTGCGTTATGGAAGACGGCGCGGCGTTCGGCGGCGTTAACGCGGATATATCGGGAAGGTTCAACAGCTACAACACCGTGAGCGCGCAGTATACGATTCTGCACGGCGATTCATATAATGTGTCCGAAAAGTCCAACTCCGCCGTATATGTGTTCGAGTCGAAGCTTCCCGAAGGCTCGATAAAACAGCGTTACCGCTTCCTTGAGGAAGACGGATACGTTGCGATGGCGAAAGCTTATCGGGATTATTTAACCCAAAGACATACGGAATGGGAACGGACGGGCGAAGTATCCGCGCCTGTTTCCGTTGAGATTATCGGCGCTGTCGATAAGGTGTCGCAGGTTGCGGGGCTGCCTATGTCCGTTCCGCTTACGCTTACGAAGTACAAGGACGCGGCGGAAATCGTGAGGAAGCTCTCCGACGCGGGGTTCCGGAACCTTGCGGTGCGTTACAGCGGGTGGATGAACGGCGGGTTCAAGCAGCGGCTTCTGGCTGACGCGAAGCTTATCCCCGAGCTTGGCAACGCGGAGGATCTACAGGCGATGATCGACGCTTGCCGCGAGCTTGGCGTTGAGGTTTATTTGGACGGAGTAACGCAGTTTGCGTACGACAGCGGCGTCGGCAACGGATTCCTCGCGTACCGTGACGCGGCGAAATACACCACGCGCGAGGATGTGGAGCTTATGCCCTACTCTGCGGTATACTACGGAACGAGCGAGGATGCGCGCGACAGGTATTATCTGCTTGCTCCCGACATGATGAAACGCGCAATCGGCAAGCTTGCGGAAACCGCGAAGAAATACGGCGCGTATGGCGTGAGCTTCCGCGACGTCGGGTTCTTCCTTTCTGCCGATTACAATCCGAGGGACCTTGTGACGCGCGAGGATTCGGCGGAGCTTCAGGCGGCGGAGCTTCTTCGATTGAAGGAAGACGGGCAGGGCGTGATGATACGCGGCGGTAACGCTTACGCCGCGCCGTACGCAAATTGGATCACCGATATGGACCTTGCGGGCGCACAGTACAGTATACTTGACGAACACGTGCCGTTCCTCTCGATTGCGCTGCACGGACTTACGCGGTACACGGGTATGCCGCTCAATCTGACGGGCGATTACGAGTCTGAGCTGCTTCGCTCCGCAGAGGCGGGCGCGGGGCTGAACTTCACCTTTATGGCGGAAAGCGCGTCTGTTCTGCAAGACAGCATGTATTCGGAATACTACGGCGCGGACTTCTCGCTGTGGCTTGACAAGGCGGCTGAAATATACAAGCGTTATAACGAACAGTTGGGACATCTGTCCGGCGTTCAGATTGCGGGACACAGGCGCGATGGCGGCGTTTCTGTAACGGAATATGAGGACGGCGCGCGCGTTTACGTTAACTTCGGATATGACGAAACGACGGTTGACGGGATTGTGATTCCTCCTCGCGATTATTTGTCAGTGGGAGGGCTTGGCAAATGACAAGAACGATTACGCAAGCGTCCGCTTCGCGGAAGCTCAGGTATTCGATGAAGTCGCGCCGCGCGGTTTCGGGCTATCTGTTTATACTGCCGTTCATCGTCGGGTTTCTGGCGTTCATGGTTTATCCGCTTATCGACTCGCTCTACATGAGTTTCTGCGAGGTGAAGCTTTCGCCGCAGGGGCGCACGTCCGTCTTCATCGGGCTTTACAACTACGTGAGGGCGCTCACTATCGACCCCGAATTCAACAGGATGCTGACGGAAGAGTTCCAACGCATGGTGACGCAGTCGCTTGCCATTTTGGTTGTAAGCTTCATCATCGCGCTTCTGCTTAACCAGAAGTTCAAGGGGCGCACGTTCGCGAGGGCGATATTCTTTCTGCCCGTTATTCTCGCGTCGGGCGTTCTGGTTGGAATTGAGACGGACAACACGCTGCTTGCGGGAATGAAAGACTTGATCGCGAACAGCAACAACTTCAGCATGACGGAGGGAATGCGGACTATACTCATGCTGACGGGTATCGGCGGCGGCGTACTCGACGTCGTGTTCACGCTGATTCAGGAATTGTATGATATCGTGATTGCGTCGGGCATTCAGATTATCGTGTTCCTGTCGGGCTTGCAGACTATTGGGCGCAGTCTGTACGAAGCCGCGGACGTCGAAGGCGCGACGAAGTGGGAAAGCTTCTGGATGATTACGTTCCCGATGATCTCCTCGCTGCTGCTGGTCAACGTCATCTATACGATAATCGACTTCTTCATGAAGACTGACAACGAAGTGATGGAGAAGATTCAAGAAGAGATGGTGATAAACCTGAACTACGGCTTCTCCTCCGCGATGAGCTGGATCTACTTCATCCTGACGATTGCGCTGATCGGCGTGTGCACTTTCATTATCAGCAAGGGAGTTCATTCATATGAATAGCCCGCTACCGAATAAACCCGAGGGATTCCTGACGAAAAACCGCAAGTCGGGCGGGTATCTGTTGAAGAAGCGCGCCGGAAGCTTCGTATATTCGCTGTTCCGCGCGCTGCTGCTGTTCGGGCTGTGCTTCCTCATCATACAACCTATACTGGACAAGATTTCGGTCAGCTTCATGGCGGAGAGCGACCTGTACGACACGACCGTAATCGTTCTGCCGCGGCATCTTACGCTTGACAACTATAAGCTTGCGAATCAGCTTCTGCTTTATGTGCGCGCGCTTCTCAACACCGTTTGGGTTTCGCTCGGCGTTTCACTTTTGCAGATTGCGGCTTGTACGCTTGTCGGATACGGCTTCGCGCGGTTCGAGTTTCCGCTTAAGAAGATGTGGTTCGCGTGCGTGGTGCTGCTCATCGTTATTCCGCCGCAGACAATCTCGTCGTCGCTGTACTTGCACTTCCGCTACTTTGACGTGTTCGGCATAGTGAAACTGTTGGGCGGCGGAAACGCGCTCAACCTTCGCGGAACGACCGCGCCGTACATGCTGATGAGCGCGACCTGCATGGGCCTTAAGAACGGATTGTACATCTTCATGATTCGCTCGTTCTTCAACTCCGTGCCGAAGTCTGTGGAAGAAGCCGCGTATACGGACGGCTGCGGAACGTTTCGGACGTTCTGGCGCGTTATATTGCCGGACGCGCTGCCCATACTCGTGTCGTGCTTCCTGTTCTCGTTTGTTTGGCAGTGGACGGACACGTTCTACTCCAAGCTGTTCCTCGGCAACACGCAGCTTCTTTCCGTTCAGTTATCGGGGCTTGCGGAACGACTGCGGCAATACATCACGATTACGCTGGGAATCCCCGGCGGCGGCTCTATGGCGTATCAGCAGCAGATAATCTCGACAGGCACGCTTATGGTTATCGCGCCGCTCATCATTCTGTATATCTTTGCTCAGCGCGGCTTTGTGGAAAGCATAAGCGCGTCAGGCATCAAGATGTAATATATGTCCGAAAAAAGGTCCCAATAAAAAGGAGGAGTATCATGAAGAAAACCCTGTCACTCGCGCTCGCGCTTCTGCTCTGTCTGTCGCTGTTCTCCCTCGCGCAGGCGGAGGAACCCGAAGTCATAACTCTGCCCGACGGAAGCGCAATCGACCTTGGCGGCATGGAAATCATCGTCGGCGACTGGTGGTCGTCGGGAGAAGAAACGGAACCCACGACGGCGCAGGAAGAAGCGACCGCCGACTACCGCGCGTGGATTCAAGACACGTATAACTTCAAAATCAAGCAGCAGTCCGTTTCGAGCTGGGACGGTATCCCCGAGTTCTTCACCAACTTCGCGACAAGCGGCGGAGCGGAGAATTATGTAATCATCATGCGTCCCGGAACGCTCGCCGCGCCGATGAACAGCGGTCTGTTCTATGACTTGGCGTCGCTTGGCGTATTCGACTTTGAAGACTCCAAGTGGAACAGCGCGACCACCTCGCTTATGACGAAGGGCGAGAGCATCTACGGAATGCGTCCTCTTGAAGGCGAGCCGCGCGAAGGCGTGTTCTTCAACAAGAGACTGCTCACCGAAGCCGGCGTCGACCCCGAGTCGCTTTATGAAATGCAGGCAGCGGGAACATGGAACTGGGCGGCGTTCGAGGAGCTTTGCGCGAAGCTTACGCGCGACCTCAACAACGACGGCACTGTTGACGTTTACGCCCTGACGAGCTTCGGACCGCGTTTCATCGGCGCGTCGATCGCCTCCAACGGCGGCGAATTCGTCGGCATCGACGAGAACGGCAAGTATTTCAACGCGACAGGTTCCGACAACTTCATGGAAGCCGCGAACTGGGCGGCGGGAATCATCAGCAAGTATGAATATCCGCAGCCCGAAGGCAGCAACTGGGACTACGCGGAAGCCGCGTTCTACAACGGCGAAGTGGCGATGTCAATCCACCAGGATTACTTCGCAAGCACGCTTTATCAGAACATGGAAGACGACTACGGCTTCGTCGCGTTCCCGAAGGGACCGAAGAACGAGACGTATGTCAACGTATGGACCGACAACGTATACGTAATCCCCGCGTGTTACGACGCTGACCGCGCGTGGAAGATTGCGTTCGCGTTCAACCTTTTCACAAACCCCACGCCGGGCTATGACGACGAAGACGATTGGAAGACCGGCTTCTACGCCAAGTACCGCGACACCAGAAGCGTTGACGAGACGATCGCAATGCTGCGTTCCGACGACCACGCGGTGACATGGCTGGAAGGCATGGTCTCCGGTTACGACCTGGGGCCGGACTTCTACTGGGACGTCGCGGCATTGGCAATGACGCCCGCGGAAAAGCTTGAGAGCGTGAAGGCGCAGTGGCAGGCTTATTTGGACGCGGCGAACGGGCAATAACATTATTGGAATTCAAGGGCATGTATTCCCGCGGGCGAGCCGGGGGCTCGCCCCTACAGTATATTGTATTCTTGCGTACCGATAGCCGACATTCTGTAGGGGCGACCGCCTCCCGGGGTCCCCGACAAAACCGCAGTTTTGTCGGGGTGGGTCGGTAGCCCGCCATATACAACGCAAATAGCTATTGCCGATAGCCTGTCGCATGTCATATACGAAATGACGATCTTATCGAAGATGATCATAACCAAAATGGAGAAACAATGAAAAAAGGCTTTCTGATAATCTGCGCATTATTAATATGCATTGTATCATCTTGTCTTGCGGAGGAAACACCTTTGAGCGCATACAGTGATTACCTTGAGACAGGCGCGTTGCCGCCGTCTCTTGCCCAAACATATGACGGGTTGTTTTCCGTTGGGCTTTCCGTCACGCCGAACGACCTTAGGACGGCGAAGGGGCAGGAAATTCTTTGGCGGAATTTCAACAGCCTGACGACGGGCAACGAGATGAAAGCCGACTTCACGATGGATTATAACGCCACGCTTAAGGCGGGCGACGAGACGCGCGTCAAGCTCAACCTCACGCGCGCGGATAAGGTTCTGTCGTTCGCGCAGGAGCATGGGATGAAAATGCGCGGACACACGCTTGTGTGGCACAGCCAAGTGCCGCGCTGGTTCTTCACCGCGGGTTATCAGAACGGGAAGGAATCGCCGCTGGCTGCGAGAGAAGTGATTCTTCAGAGGATGGAGAACTATATCCGCGACTTGATGGAATACGTCAACACGACGTATCCGGGATTGGTTTATGCGTGGGACGTTGTTAATGAAGCGATTGAGCCCGCGAACGGGCATGAGAATGGTTACCGCACGCAGAACAATCTGTGGTATGAAACGCTGGGCGACGACTTTATCGAGCTTGCGTTCACGTTTGCGAGGAAGTATGCGGAGCCGTCGCAGAAGCTGTTCTACAATGATTACAATGAATATGAGAAGAACAAGCTGTTCCTCATTCTGAATCTGTTGAAAGACTTGCAGTCAAAGGGACTTGTCGACGGAATGGGAATGCAGGCGCACATAGGAATCGACCAGCCGCTGACAGCGTTCGAGGAAGCTATGACGATGTACGGCGCGCTTGGTTTGGAAGTGCATGTGACGGAGCTTGACATAAAGATTGAGGACGGCAGCGTTGTCGGGCGGCTGAATCTCGCCGTGAAGTACAAGCGGCTGTTCTCCATGTTCAAGCGGTTGAAGGAAAAAGGAATCGTCGACGTAACGAACGTCACGATATGGGGCGTACTTGATTCCGACACGTGGCTGAATTACGCTAACGGCGGCGGACACACGTATTATCCGCTGCTGTTTGACGGCGATTATGCGTATAAGGCGGCGTATTTCGGCGCGCTGCTGGATGAAGCGATACCTATTTCCAACACGGAGGAAGCGTTGCGCGAGGCTGCGGTTAAGCTGGGGTTGGCGGATTAAAACATATGGATACGGAAACCTTGCAGGGGCGATTTCCAATCGTCCCTATCCAGGTGTATTTTATATGCCGAACAATTGTTTCAGAATAACGTAACCTTCGCAAGTGATTCCAGTTTTTCCGCGGCGTCTTTGCCGTATTTCTTTTGCGCGGCGGCAATCCCCTCATCCCTGTTCACCTTGCGGACCTTCGCGTCGTGACAGTCTGTCGCCAAAAAATCTATCTGATTATTCTTTATGAGATACTTCATATATCTGCCCGCCGTAAAGCCCGGCGAACGCGTGAACGCGCCGTAATTCACCTGCGTCAGCGCGCCGCCGCCGCGCAGCTCGGCGACCGCCTTCGGGCTGCGTATGAACGCGTCGTAGCGATCGATGTGCGCGAGAATCGGTCGGAAGCCGGCCCCAAGGACGCGCGCAGCGGCGGCTTGAATGCGGCCTAGCTTGTCGTCCGGCATAAACTCAAGCATGACTAGGTTTGTGTCCGCGATCGCGGGCATTCTGCCTTCCTGCAAGTGGCGTTCGGTTATGTCTTCCGCATACATTATTTCGCAGCCGGGCAATAAAACGATTGGGATGCGCATGGTTTTGCACAGCTCGTTCGCTTGCGCGAGAGTGTCCGTGTACTTTTGAAGCGGGAACGGCTTCCACTGCGGGTGAGAATGGGTAGTCGCGACGATGCGCGATATTCCTTGCGCTTCGGCCTGGCGAAGCAGGGTTTCGGTTTCGTCCCAATCCTTCGCGCCGTCGTCGAGGAACGGAAGAATGTGGCTGTGAATGTCTGTATACATTTATTCCTCAATCCAGTCGAAGTCGAGCCACGACGAAAAGCTTGCGCCGTTGAAGACAAAACTTATCTTCGCTCGCTGCTTGCGCCTGTCAACCTCCGTCACCAAACCGAGCTGATCGCGCAGCGGACCTTCGATAACCTTAATCTTGTTGCCTACCTTTGCGGCTTTGGACATACCAATTTTGCCGTTATACTTCGCGAGCCACCGCGCAAGCTGTTCATCCCTTTCGGTGAGCGCGTAGCTGCCGTCGGAGTAACGAAGAACGCGAAGAATTCCGTCTATATCTTGAAGCAAATGCGGCTGCATCTCTTCTTGGGAGAAAAGAAACACGTAGCCCGGAAGGAGGTTGTAAACAAACTCTTTCGACCTGTCGTGACCCCATTTGCGCCTTGTCACCGTCGGATTAAGCGCTTTGCATGGGAAGAAATGCGGAACCTCGCGCGTGAAGATGTGCTGCTTCGTTGCGCGAACAAGAACCGCGTAGACGAATTCGCGGCTGTCGGGAAGAGGGTACGCTTCATCTATATCGACGTCGGGAATCCAAATATCATCGATGGATAGTTCGTCTATCATAACCGGTCCAATCGCGCGCTTATGCCATCGTACTCATTTTGCGCCTGTTCGTAGCTTGCAAGGTCACCTATATCAAAGCGGTTTCCCTGCATCTTCATCGCGTGAACTGCGGTTCTTCTTGAAAGCCACGCGATGAAGCTTCCGGGAGCGTCCGTACCGCAGCCGCCCGCAATCGCTTCTTCCACGAAATGCAGATCCTTCTTTGCGCAGAAATAAAACGGAGGCGCGCACCAGTTGGAGAAAGGCTGCGTCGGCTTCTCTTCCATTCGGGTGATGCGGTCGGAATCATCCGCCTCAACTACGCCTGCTTTACGAAGGCGTTCTGTGTCGAGTTCAAAGTATCTCATTATGCATGTCGTCTCTTTTGCTTTCGCGTATGAGACGAAGCCCGCAAGCGAGAAGTCGAGCAAATTATCAGCCGCGACAACAAGCAGGTCTTCGTCGAGCGAAAGTCTGTCGATTGCGAATTGCACGTCGCGAACCGCGCCGAGCCTTGTTTCGTTTGACACTGAACCGTCGTCGAGAATCGTAAGCGGAAGAGCGGACGATTTGGCCCAATCCGTGAAGTGAGACGCAAACTTATGATTTGATATAATTACATAACGGGATACAATATCAATAGAGCTTATATCGTCAAGTAATCGGTCGAGTATTGATTTCCCTTTAACCTCGAGCAAAGGCTTAGGAAAGTTGTAAGTCAGCGGATAAAGCCGTGTCGCATAACCTGCCGCAAGGACGATGCATGTAGTCAACGAGCTCACCTCTTGTAATAATAGGAACTGTTATCTATACGTTTTTCGTGATATATTCTTTATTCGTACATATCAATCTTAGTTTCCACATATCAGTACAAACTTGATGATTCTATCATATAAACAAACAGAAAACAATCCTTTTCTTTACAAATTATTATCGAAATTAGCTTAATTTTCCATTTTTCTTTGCATGTAAGGTTTATAGAGTTATGCGAGTCTTTGCAAAAAAATGACGTTATGCGGCAAAAAGGTGGTTTTGATGTGTTTCTTTTTATCAAACAACAGACGTTCGTTCTGACGGTTGCGGAAATAAGGCCGGCACGTCTATGCTGTACCGGTCAAGGACTTGCCGCGGCTCGGCAGGAACAACGCGATGGTATTCTATTATTCCGAGAAATTCTTTCCGTCAGCCAAGTGTGCGATGGCTCTTCATGGAGAGCGAGCGGGCGGTCCCGCTCCTTATGGTTACATGAAGCGTCCTGACAATAAGAACAAATTGATGTTCTTTATACGATTCGTTAAAATAATGTCATCTATCCAACAAAAAAAACGTCGGGGCGGGAGCGGCCAATTCCGCCCCCCCCCCCGCCTTTTTTCGATTACTCGCGATACACCCCATTATTTTAGCGGAAAGCCTGCTCAATGCCCTCCGACAGGATGAAAATCATCGTTTTGGGGTCAATCATGTACCCCATTACCTTGTACCGCTTCTTGTCGTCCCAAACTCCCTTCATCATCTCGCGGATGGGTTCAAGCACATTCTTGCTGGCGCAGCTCAGCGTAGCGGTCTGTTCTCCTCGCGGCTTGGAAAACGGCGCAGCGCTCTTGTCAATGTTGCGGCAGGCGTGGATGCCAAAGACCTTGTTTTCCACGTCAGTGGAATATTGAACGTGCGCGGGATAATTCAATTCTTCAAGCACTCGCTTGGTAAAGGTGATGCCGTTAGCGTTGACGAACATATCAGGCAACATATTCAGGGATTACCATTGTATTTCTCGTTGTTGAGAATCCCAAGGATTGTGCCTGTGCGCCAGACTACCAAACCCTTTGGCGTAGCGATTTCCATTGATGTCAGGGCGGCGGCAATCTCTGACGGCGGAAAACCCTCAAGAAACTGCGCGTAGATATAGCGGACGATTTCCGCTTCAGCATCGTCTATTTTCAGCCTGCCGAACGTGTCTCGGTAGTAGCCGATGGCGTTTACAACGCTGAATTTATAGATGCCAAGTTGCATACGGTTGTGGATACTCGCCTTAACCGCAATGCTTTTTTGCTGAGACTCAAGCTGCGCGACGGCGGCGAGGATGGTAATCAGCAGTTCGTTTGTCGGGTCGAGCGATGAGATACCAAGGAGGTTAAAAATAACTCCCACAGGCGGTTTCAGATTTCGCAGCGTCCGCAGATTTTCAAGGACTTCGGAGCAGTTGCGGCCAAAACGACTCATGTCTTTTGTAATGATTAAGTCAATACCTCCCGCCTTTGCCGTATCTATCATTTCCTGAAAGCCCTTGCGCTTTGAAACCTGCGTGCCACTGATGCCCTCATCGGCATAGATACCGCAAAACCGCCATTTCGGGTTGCCGTCTATGATGCGTTTGAGCTCTTGAATCTGCACCTCGAAGCTGCCCGCTTGTTCTTCTTCGGGTGTGCTGACACGGGCATAAAGAGCAACATTCAGCAAATCATCGGCAGTCGCGGCGTTTTTTCGCGGAGGCGGCGGGATGGAGTAGGTCTGCGGATTATCGCGGTATTGCTCCGCCGCCTCACGTATTTCCTGCTTTATCGCTTCGCGGCTGCCGAGGTTACTCGCATTGCGTTTGCGCCGTCTCGCCTCAATTGCCTTTGGGTCTAATTCCCTCGCCATATCAACGCACCGCCAAGACTATTCCCGCTTTGGGTGTATTCGGTCATCTTTTCGCCTCCTTTCCTTGCGGTAATGTGCATACCACTCATTGAACGCGCGCATAAACGTCACCCCTTTCTTGCGCCGAATTTATGACAGGCTGAAAGGCGGATGGGATTTGCCGGACAGCCGGACATACATGGTGTAAGAGCGCAGAATAAACCCCGAAACAGCGTATGTCTACGCCGTCTCGGGGCTGCTGCACCGTTCTTCTCTCTTTCGTTATGTCTGCTTCGCGGAAACGGATATTTACCCGCCCAAGCGACAACGCTGATAATGATACCATAAAATCCGTGGATTCGCAATCTTGAAATTACTGATTCACAGGGCAATCGCTTATATCGGCTGATTAAAAACAGACCGCCGCCGTTCATCATAACCATATAGGCGCACCTGCATATCTGCACCAGCCTTGCTGCCCCGCAACGTGATGAAGGGCGGCTGCAAGATGCCCGAAGCCACCGCCGCCCGCGGTCATCGACAGTCAGGACTTTTTGCGCACCTGCGATATCGGTCTGCGTAACCTCTTAATTTGAAGATAACTTTTCGCAGCAGATAATATCAGGGGTTTCCGGTGGTTTTACGCACGAGCATATCCCTAATAAAAGCTGCATTTTTTCTATCATTAGTTTCTCAAGAACTGCGATTCTGTCGAGCAATTCACGGCTCGCTATTGTTGAGTCGTTGATCTCACTCGCCGACGTCGCGTGATTTAGAATCTCTTGGACGCGTAAGCCTTCCGCGCAAATAAGCTTGGCTATCGCTTCTTCCTCGTGCGCTATGTTGTCTAAAACTTTATTGCAGTCAAGTTCTTCGGGAGGGGGGATCGGCAGAATCGGTGCAATCGGGCGAACCGGCGGAATCGGCAACGGTCCCGGATCCGGCGGAATCGGCGGGTTAATCGGCGGAACGGGCGGCTCAATCGGTGGCGGAACAGGCGGCTCGATTGGTGGCGGAATGGGTGGCACAATCGGCGGCGGAACCGGCGGAACGGGTGGCTTAATCGGTGGCGGTATCGGCGGAACGGGCGGTTCGATTGGCGGCGTAATCGGCGGGACTATAGGCCATATCGGACGCGCGGGAGAGCTTAGATAAGTAGGTTTTGGTGGCGGTGCAGGCGGAAGCAGCGGACGGCAAGGCAACGCACTATCATAGTACATGGTTTCACATCTGCGGCATTCACAGCTTGGCGGAAACGTTGCTCGCGCGCACGAAGCGCAACGGCATTGCCTGTCTTTTAACCAACTCTTGACGGCGCTGTTCGCCTGCCGTGAAAAGTCTCCGCCGAGCAGGCAACCTATGTATTTATCGTTCAATCTGCAAACCCCTCTTCTATAAATATGTGATAAAATTGCTAAACTTCTTTGCATTCGCACCCGAAATTGGGAATCTGCTTATCAGGGTTAATAATAAGGTTTCCATTGCAGCCGCGAGCTTGAGTAAGGGCAAGCCATATTTTTCGGCGAAGCGCGTCGTCAAGCTCTGTCAAAGTGTCGGTGACCTCTGCGACATGCTTATCAAGTTCAATTAGATCCCTTATTGACGGACGTGTAAATGAAATCGCATCCTTGCATCCCGCACTGCTTAATTTGTCTGCGACAAGTTTTACGCTTTCGCTTATCGCGTTGATAATACACACCATTGCGGTTTTTTCAGACGCAATGGACAGAAGCACTCTCTTAAGCGCGCCGTTGAATGATGGATCAGATTTGCAATTTGATGTATTATCTATCGAATTTATGATATTCTCCACTTTGTTCTTACCTTAAATTTCCTAATTTGTAGAGTTCAAATAGTCAATTATGCGCGTATTGGGCCTCCCCCTATGTTAAGTATATGCCTGTGAAGATGTTTTGACACTGACGATGCAATACTTGCGCATTGCTTTACAGAGTATAAAAAAGGTGTGTTCAAGTATAATCAAAAATGCATCGCACAATATATATACAGGCTACATATAAATACAACATAGAATCCATGTTCAGGTATCGTGTTTAAACTTTGAATCCGCAGCATACCTTGGATTCTTATAAGCAAATTCAGTTTACTATAACTCTTTAGTATTGACGATGCAATACTTGCGCATTGCTCTACAGAGTATAAAAAGGAAGACGAGTGAAAACACAATGTGGCGGCTCATCGTGCCTGCCGGAATTCGATAATTGCCTGTCAATAGAATGCATCACGGCAAAAATCATAAAGGCGATTTCAGGCCAGCAGCACGCGCTCGCGCATCTTCTTAAAGCGGAAAGCTTGAAGATCAGAAGCGTTACCAATAGTGATGCGAATCTAAATCAATTTATCGGCGTCAGGGAAAGCGTGAACAATACCGCTAAATCCGCCGCGTCGTTCATATGCGTACTTGATAACGAGATAAGAATGATGACAGATTGCGGATTTGAGGATAACGAAACCGACTGCGCCGCAATTTGCGAATGTACGCATCGAGCGCTTAGTTCCGTTGCGGCAAGCATTGCCGACCTGGAAAACGGAATGTCTGAAATACTTGACGCTTACAGATGCGAGGATTCAAGTGGTGTCGGAACGGAGAATGGCTTGGAAGAAATCACGACTAAAAACAGATCTGTTAATGACATTATTCTGTCCGCGAACCTGATCGAATCGTCACTTGCCGGCGAATTGTGCTGCGCGATAAAATATTTGACCGGGAGTTTAGAAAACTGCGGATGCGACGGCGTACATGACGCTTAATAAAAATAAAGGAATGAGTAAAAAAATGACTACAATCTGTTCAACCCTTAATAAGTTCTGCAATACAGCGTATAAAAAAGAGAACGTCATAGAAATATCAAATCAGGAAGAATTGAAAAACGCTCTGACGTCACCGCTTCAACCCGGATATGTGTATAAGATAATCAAAGACATTCCCATCAATGCAGACGGAAATACGCCGTGGATCACAATCAAAGAGCTTATCGGTTTTACAATCCAAGGTAATGGTCATACGATCGGCACCCAAAAATATCCCCTTAACGCACCGCTGATTGCGATCGGCGGGGAGCTAATCGTTTGTAACCTGGAAATCATTATATGCAGTGAAGTAAAAAGCGGCGACCCATCGGAGTGGGGCGCGCTGATGATACGAGGCGAGAATTGCGAACTGACCAATGTTACGACAAACGGCGTCGTGACTGCGGCAGGGGTTACGCTTGCCGGTCTCGGCGGAATCGTGGGAGTATTGCTCAGCAGCACCGTCACGAAGGGCGTGAACTATATCGACATTCATGCCGATACGCCCGCAAGAGAAGCGGGAGGCATTGCAGGCACTGCCGACGATTCTTTATTCTCCATGTGCGTAAACAACAGCGTTGAGATTATCGGCAATGAATACGCGGGCGGAATAGTTGGCATCAGTTACCACTCCGCGTTTCGCTCCTGTGTCAACAATTCCCGAGTTTCAACAAACCCTGATAGCTATTCCGTAAACAGCAGGGTCGGAGGCATAGTCGGAGCTATGCACCACACCGCCGCCTCTTTCCAATATATGGAAATACTGGACTGTGTGAACCATGGCGCAATTGGTTTCGGCGAAGGTGAATTCAGCACTTATTCAGGCGGCATAGCAGTCATGATTTCAACCGCGTTTCTCCATGCGCCATTCACTCTCAATATCATTAATAATGTAAACTCATGCAATGTCTACGGAGAAGAATTCGTCGGAGGCATTATCGGCAGCTTAAACTGCGGCAGAGTTCCGAACTACTTGAAGGTTAATGTACTGCAAAACGAGAACCTGGGCAGCGTCTTAAGGCGAGCTGCCGCTGCTTGCGCTGCTGATAGCGGCGTCGGCGGTATCATTGGACACAGCGGGCTGGGCGCGGTCGTAACGCACAATCGTGTCTGCGCGGAAACTATCGGCGACACAGAAGACGCCGCCGCCAAATGCAGCAATGTCGGCGGAATTGTGGGCGGCACCCTCGCTTCCGGCTCATGCGGCGCAACGACGATAAGCTCTAACATGACAGACGTAAAAACACTGCGCGGTCTTGATAATGTCAATCGTATCGCAGGGCGGACAAACGGAGCAGAGAGTAATTTGCTGGCGGATAACTATGCGGCGGCTAAAACCGCAATAATATCCAACGCTGTCAATAACGGCACAGTTAACGAGAAAACCGATCCGCAATACGGCGCGGATAAGCTTCACGGCGCGAACATTGAAACGAAACCTGTTCCTGAAGGCTATGAGTATACCGACTGTCTGCGTCTTGAGCGCACGGACTGCGCTAACGCGACGGATAAGCTCACCACTTCCGGCGGCGCTTTCTACGCGCTGTCGTCGGTAGTGCAGAGCGTGGCGCGAATGGAAGACGGATTGGCGGGGCTTATAGAAGCCGGCGCGTGTTCGCTGCTCGACGGTCTCGAGCGGGTGGGCGATAAGAGCGCGTTGGTTGACCTGAACACCTCCGTCACCAACATTGTGGATTCGTCATCTATTCTCGGAGACTTCTTAATGAAAAAATACGGCAAAGCGACCGAGTATATGAAAGCTCACTTAGAGCTGTGCGGCTGTGACGGCGAGAAGGCAGACGGACGCGTATGCGTGACGATATACGCGGCCGCGGAAGGGTCGCTTCAACCGTCGCCCGACGTGGTGTATCATGTAAAGAACGTCACGGCGGGCAAAGACCTCGGCGAATATACTACAGACCAGACCGGTAAAATCTCTGTCATGCTGGACCCCGAAAACCAATATACGTTCACGAGCGACGGCGGCGGATTATGGATGCCCGACGTGCGTACCGTATATGTTTACACGGACGGATCGTACAGGATAAGCGGCGCGAGAAGCGGCTGCTGCAACCCCGTAACGATATATCTCAATCGCCCCGACGAGCTGTTTGTCGACGAGACAGAAGTGTGCGTCGATCGCGAACCGTTCGCTCCGACATGCGTATAGCTCGGAGATAATACTGTCGCCGGAATGATAAGAAACCTGCACGCAATGCGTGCAGGTTTCAGGCTGTCGACAAACGATTATTTTGTATGCGGGCGGGCGAGCCGGGGGCTCGCCCCTACAGCATATTGAATTCCTGTATACCGATAGCATACACCCTGTAGGGGCGACCGCCTCGGTCGCCCGCCCTTTACAACGCATGTGGGCTTTTGTCGACAGTCTGACCTGCACGCAACGCGTGCAGGTTTCTTGTTACAGGTATTAATTGTACAAGTCCGCCATGCAATCAGGGTGTACAATCGTTTCTTTCAGCAATACGTGAATGCAGGTGCCGTCTTTGCTGACTTCCGTCGCGCCTTCCAACTGATAGTTGCCTTTAGCGTCAACCGTTAGTTTGCGAAGGTCTTCAGGGTATACAGGAGCGCCGCTGTCAGGCTGAACATAAACGTCATATGTACCCGCCGGAAGCTTGAAGTGCGCCGCGCCTTCATTATCTGTGCCGAAGATGTTGGTTTCGCCCGTCTTATCGTTCCTGACCGTATACCGCGCCATAACATTCGTGCGCGTTCTGTCAGTCTGCGTTAAGAAGCATAGCGGCAAGGTCTTTTCTTCGACGCAGGGTCCGCCGCCGTTCCCGCAGTCGCAGCCGACGAGGTCTTGATAGCTTTTCAAAAAGTCTACCGACGTATCAAGTTTCTTTGACAGCGCTTCTTCAAGATCGGTGGCGCGCGACGTCAATTCGTTCGCGATATCGTTGTATTCGCTCATGTTTTCGGGATCGGCTTGCTTTGCGACGCCAATTTGGACGATAGACGTGCTCGCGTCAAGCAGCTTGCGCAGCCCGTTTTCCATATTGGCGATGCTGGTAATAACGTTAGTTACAGATTCCGCTCCGAGCGCGCAGACATCGCAGCAGCTGCAATCGTCGCTGTCGGCTCTTGGCGCGGCTTGCGACGACGGCACAGAGTACGGCGAAGAGATGCCACCGCCTGAATCGTCAGCCCACACGATGCCATTGTCATAGCAGTTGCCGCCTGCCCATTCCAAGCCGTCCGGCAGTTCGGATTTTGCTTTTCCGTTCAAGCCGAAGATTCCGACGTCGGGATC
>JAITHB010000109.1 GCA_031280145.1 Oscillospiraceae bacterium
CGGAACAGCGTGATGAGGTCGCCGTCGCCGCGCTCGGTCCACAGCGTCTTGTCCTTGCGGCCCATGTTGTGGGCTATGACCTGGTTTGCCGCGTCCAGTATGTTCTGTGTTGAGCGGTAGTTGCGCTCCAGCTTAATCACCTGGGTGTTCGCGAAGTCCTTCTCAAAGTCGAGAATGTTCGTTATGTCCGCGCCGCGCCAACTGTAGATGGATTGGTCGTCGTCGCCCACGACGCACAAATTTCCATGCTCGGCGGCGAGCAGCTTGACGAACAGATACTGCGCGTGGTTGGTATCCTGATATTCATCCACATGAATATATTTGAACTTGTTTCTGTAATACTGAAGAACGGGCGGATGCTGCGCGAACAGCTCCAGAGTGCGCAGAAGAAGGTCGTCAAAGTCGAGCGCGTTGCTCGTTATCAGACGCTTCTCATATTCTTTATACAGATCGGCGATGGTTTCCTTTCGCTTGTCGCCCGCGCTTTGCTCTATAAGCTCCGCGGGTGAGAGCGCTTTGTTCTTCGCGTCGGATATGGCGGCGCGAATCTCTTTTGGCGGAAACACTTTGTCGTCAAGGTTTCTGCGCTTGATAATATCCTTTATGACGGCTGAGGTGTCGTCTTCATCATATATCGTGAACGCGCGCTTGTAGCCCAGCTTCTCAATATCCTGACGCAGAATCCGCGCGCAGCAGGCGTGGAACGTGAGTATCCACGCGCTCCTTGCGGAATTTCCGGCGAGATTATCTACGCGCTCGCGCATTTCGCGCGCCGCCTTATTCGTGAACGTTATCGCGAGTATTTCATTTGCGGGAACGCCGCGCGTCAGCAAGTTCGCGATTCGATAGGTAATCGCGCGCGTCTTGCCGGAACCTGCGCCCGCCAGAATAAGCACCGCGCCTTCAAGCGTTTCCGCGGCGATTCGTTGTTCGGGGTTAAGGTCGTTCAAATTCATGTTAATCACCTGCCGAATAGTATAATTCCTTTTTCACTCTATAAAGCAAAGTACAAGCTTTGCGACGTTATTTGTATTATAGCATAATTTTGGCGCAAATGGAAGCGCGCAGCGCGAATCCCGATTAATCGAAAGTGAAGCGTCTCGCTGTTGCGGTTGAGTTATTTAGGGGAATATGATATGATAAGTTTGAGTTAATTGAGCATATGCGTGGAGGTAACGTGGAT
Organism: Oscillospiraceae bacterium; assembly: GCA_031280145.1. Taxonomy (GTDB): domain Bacteria; phylum Bacillota; class Clostridia; order Christensenellales; family Aristaeellaceae; genus JAITHB01. The sequence continues at coordinate 1,184 of JAITHB010000109.1, forward strand.
AACGAATTGCAGCTTGCTGCGAATGAGCGCAGCGTGGTTGTGCCGGACATATTGCCTGTGTATGATGATTTGGTGTTTAAGCGGCTGCTGACCCATTCCGACGCTAAAGATGTGCTTCGGTTTGTAATCTCCGCGTTAATCAACAGAACTATTATGCAGGTTACAATTCGCAGCAACGAAACGCCGAAAGAAGACAGCAAACAAAAGGACGAACGGTTCGATGTAAACTGCAGAACCGACACCGGAGATCAGGTCGCCATGGAAATGCAATCTGAGCATATGGAGGGCGACAGTTCCAAGAATTATCATCGAACCGTCATAAACCGAGCCGTATATGGAGTGTGTGATTTGTATGCCTCGCAGCAAGGCAGCGGCGTAACGTACGATGGGCTTCTGAGGGCGTATCAGACGACGTTCCTTGGCTATACGATATTCCCGCAGCGCACGCACTACGAGAGGCGTATATTGTTCAAGGATGAAGACGGCGTAAAGCTTTCCGACGACGTGGGTATAATATTTATTGAACTTACAAAGATTAATGACGTGCTGAAGAAACCGGCGAAAGAAATGCCGAGGCTTGAGGCGTGGGTGTCGTTCATGGTGACAGCCGGAAATCCTAGGCATATTGATAAGCTTAGGGAACTGGTTAAGGAATGGGAGGAATTGAGCGTGGCTTACGAGTTGCTGACGACGATGAGCAAGAATGAACACGAACGCGCTCTGTATCGCTCGCGGCGCATTGCGCAGATGGATAGGAACAGTCAGTTTGAGGCTGCCAGGCGGGAGGGCGAGCAGAGGGGTATTCAGATAGGCGAACTGAAAGGCAGACTGGAATCAGCGCGCGGTATGCGTGATTTTGGAATGTCTCTTACAGACATTGCTGAAATACTGAGTTTGCCGATAGACGTGTTAAAGCTCGAACTGTAACCGACAGGAATCGGTCGTGGCAATGCGCGGGGCATCCCCGAATCGTCTCAGCCCATCTTCACATACGCGATACAATTCATCCGCGTGCAAACCGAATAGCCGCACTTATCGTAAAACTTGCGGGTGCGTTCAAGGTCGTCGGTAAGCAGAACCTTCTGCCGAACATGCGGATACGCGCCGTCCATCGCGCGCAGCAGCATGGAGCCTATGCCTTTGCGCTGATATTCGGGCAGAACAAGCAAGTCTTGTATATAAAGAATTGAGCAGCCGTCGCCCACAGCCCGAACGGCGCCGACAAGCTTATCCGCATCCCATGCAGTAAATGAAGAGAGTGAATTTCGGTATGCTTTAAGAAGCAAGTCGGGATGGTCGGCATAATTGCTCCATCCGTTTGCGCGATACAGGGCGACCAACTCGTGATGGTTTTGCGGACGGTACGGACAAATTGCGATTTCCATTTATTGTGTCTGCCCTTCAATGCGTTCCCTTCAATGCGATCCCTTCTATATGAACGAAGTGACAACCCCCATTATCGCCCCCAGCAGCGCTCCGAGCCACACTATCGCGCGAAGCTCCTTCTTCATCAGGCGGAACGTCATTTCTTCCAATTGCGCCATGTCGAACGAATTTATGCGCTCCTCGACGACGGTCGCGATATCCAGCCCCGCCAGCAGCTTATCGACTTGGGTTGTGACAAGAGCCTCATAATGCGTGAGAAGCGCGCCGCGCAAACCCGCAATCTGTTCCTCGTATTTTTCGTATAAGTCGGATACTTTGGAGCGCAGAATATCGCCCGCGAGCTTCTCGAGCATGCCTCGCACGAGCTCGGGCGCGTTCTTTTGCGCCATCTCGGTAAGACTGCGCGTGAGACGCGACGACAGCATACCGGAGAAGTTGTCGTCCCAGAACAGGCGAAGCGGTGAAACGGGCGACGCCGTCAGCTTCTGCCGCAGGTCGTCTATCACCTTTGACGCGATAACCTGCTCGAACCCGCTTGAGAGCAGGCTTTGCCCAAGCTGCTGCGCCGCGGTGTCGATTGCGTTTTTAAGCCCGCCGCGCCACGCGCCGTCAGTTCCGCCGGGCAGAACCTCCTCGACCGACCGCTCTTCCTGCTTTATATGAAGAAGAAGAGCGTCCGCGCTCGATTCCACCTTGCGCTTCACATCGTCTGACAGAAGCGAATTGCGTATGACTTCGGCGGACAGCAGCTCGCGCGCAATCGTGTCGCCTATTGACTTTGCGATGTTGCGCCGTTCCTTCGGGATAAGCCCCGGTGTGAATGGCAGCTTCCACCCGCGCAAGTAAACCACCCTGCCAAATCTGCGGATTTGGCGGGGACCCCAGTAATATGCCTTGCGTGGGCGGAAGAGCATCTTTATCGCGATATCGTTTGTTATGTAACCGATAACCGCGCCGACCGCGGGACCGGAGACATATTGAAGTATTACGTGGTAGTCGAACATTTGATAATTATCACCCAAACAGCGCCTTCAGAATACCCGCAGCGACCGCCGACCCTATCACGCCCGCAACGTTCGGCCCCATAGCGTGCATAAGAAGGTAGTTTCCGGGATTTGCCTTCATGCCCTCAATCTGCGACACGCGCGCGGCCATCGGCACGGCGGATACTCCCGCGGAACCGATGAGCGGGTTCACCCTGCCGTGCGTCAGCACACACATCAGTTTGCCGAACAGCATCCCGCCGACGGTCGAGAACATGAACGCGAGCAGCCCCAGCGCGATAATTCCGAGCGTCTGCGGCTGAAGGAACGTCTCGCCGTTCGCGGTAGCGCCGACCGTTACGCCTAGGAATATTACGACAATGTTCATCAGCGCGTTCTGCGCGGTGTCGCTCAGCCGCTCGACGACGCCCGATTCGCGGAACAGGTTGCCCAGCATAAGCATTCCGATGAGCGGCGCGACCGACGGCAGAAACAGAACGCACAAGATTGTGACGATAACGGGGAAGCAAATCTTCTCCACCTTGGAGACGACGCGAAGCTGCTCCATCTTTATCTTGCGTTCCTTCTCGGAGGTGAGAAGCCGCATGATGGGCGGTTGAATCAGCGGTATGAGCGCCATATACGAATACGCGGCGATTGCTATAGGCGCGAGCAGATGCGGCGCGAGGAAGTTTGTGAGGTAGATTGCGGTGGGTCCGTCCGCGCCGCCGACTATCGAGATAGACGCGGCTTCCTGCGGCGTGAAGCCCATCACGGACGCCACGACGAACGCTATCGCTATTCCGAATTGCGCGGACGCGCCAAGCAGCAGGCTGGAAGGGTTTGCGATCAGCGGACCGAAGTCGGTCATCGCGCCGACGCCCATGAATATCAGCGAGGGGTATATACCCTTCTTCACGCCCATATACAGGTAATAAAGAAGACCGCCGTTCGTGTGTCCGTCCGCGGATTCGGAAACCATAAGCCCCGCCAGCGGCAGGTTTGACAAGAGCATACCGAACGCGATCGGCAGCAGCAGCAGCGGTTCAAACTTGCGCCCGATCGCGAGATAAATCAGCAGGCACGACACAAGAATCATAACGCCGTTCTGCCACGTCATGGCGGTGAAGCCCGATTCGTTCAACAGTTTAAGCAGCGATTCGCCGAAATTCATTTATTCCGCACATCCTTTCCGCCCGCGTTTGTGGGTTTTGAGGAAGGAACCACGGCCGCGATTATGCTTGTAAACACGCGAATCAGTATCATAAGTATAACCAGAACCATGAAGACGACGAGCATCATAAACAGCGCGTTCATAACGGCTTCGCCAAGCGGCAGCGGCATAGCATTACCTCCGATTAATCTTTTAAGACGATGCAAAGCCTACGCTTTGCTTTATGGGGTAAAAAAGCGGATATTCATTTCGCAGAATATAGCAACGCGCGCGGAATGTCAAGATGTGGATTCCGTCGGCAGATATGACCCGTCCGTAATCGGATATTCGTGGGACGCTCAAAACCCGCGCGTTCAGCTTGAACCGATTGGAACAAGGGGATATATTGAGTTAGTCCCCATTAAGTAAGAAACAACGACCGCCCGCGGTCATGCCCGTCATTCCCTCTTGTGAAAATGACGTGCAGACCGCGGCGAAAAGAGTTATACTCTTGATAGAGAGGTGAACCGTTTGGACTGGGTAGACAGGATGAACGCCGCAGTTGACTATATCGAAGGGCATATCGAGGGCGGCGAGCCGATTGACGAAGCGGCGCTTTGCAGGATTACGGCGTGTTCTTTCGGCTTGTTCCAAGGTTCGTTCGCGCAAATTTCAGGCTTGCCGCTGTCTGAATATATCCGCCGCCGCAAGCTTACGATGGCGACTCACGATTTGCAGAACACGGACGCGAAGGTCATCGATATTGCGCTGAAGTACGGCTACCAATCCGCCGACGCGTTTACCGTGGCGTTCAAGCGGATGCACGGCGTTTCGCCGACGGAAGCCAAAAAACAGGGCGTCAAGCTGACGTTCTACTGCCGCCTGCGTTTCGCCTTGACTATTGAAGGAGTGGATAAAATGGATTATACAATCATCGAACGCGGAGCGTTCAAGGTAGTCGGGATACGGCGCGTCACGCCGTACGGCGGCGGCACATGGGCTATCGTAAAAGGCGACGGCACGAACGACGCGGCAAAGGAAATTTTCGGAAGGTTTTTTGACCTCGGTTTATGCTTCGGATTTGGCGAGGACGGCAGCGACGACTATATGTGCGCCGTGGAGTATGACAACGAGTCGCCGAAAGGGTTTGACAGCTTCACATATCCCGCCGCGACGTGGCTGAAATTCGAGGCCGTAGGCTCGATAACGGGGCAAACGCTTGGCGGCGTTTGGAAGCGTATCAACACCGAATTTCTTCCGCAGAGCAAGTATAAGAAATCGGGTCTGCCTACGATTGAAAAATATGTGTCGTGGGACGAAGCCGCCGACACTTGCAGCGTGGAGATTTGGATACCTGTCGGTTTGAAGTGAGCGATAACAAGGAGAAGGGAAATGGACGACTATAAAGTTGGCTCGATAATATCCTTCGGCGGTTACGACTGGCGGGTGCTTGACATACAGAATAACGCGGCGTTGATTATAACGGAAGATATAATCGAGCATCGCGCCTATCATGACACCTATCAAGATATAACGTGGGCTGACTGTTCATTAAGAAAATATCTGAACGGCGAATTCTATGACAGATTCAGCGAAGCTGATAAGTCAAGAATAATTCCGACGCTGAACCAAAACCTCGATAATCAGTGGTACGGCACGATGGGCGGAGCGGACACGCAAGATAATATATTCCTATTAAGCCTTGAGGAAGCGGTGTGCCGATATTTCGGCGACAGCAGCTCAAAGCTGCACAATCCGGGGAAAAACCAAAGATATTGGTTTGAACGGAAAGATGAAAACAACGGCAAGCGATGCGCTCAGTTCAAAAAGCGCACAACCTGGTACTGGCTTCGTTCACCCGGGCGCGTCAGTAAAAAAGCCGTATATATACATGGCGACGGCAATATCGGCATTCAAGGAAACAATATATTCAAAGGCAACATAGACGATTTTTATTATGAAGGAGTTAAATACATGGGTGGCGTTCGTCCCGCCTTACGGCTAACGCCGGAAGCGTAAATTTGGCGGGAGGAACGAAAGCGCTGAAACTTAGGAAATAGAAATTATGGAGGAATGAAGATGGATCGGGAAGTCATCGCCAAGGCCGCGGAAATTATCGCAAAAAGTTTAGGTGAACACAGCCATTGTGCGCTGGCGTTGATTGACGCGGACGGCGGCAATAATCAAGCAAAAAAGGTCGAGAGGTTTGCTTCCGACAGCTTTATAATGACTTGTGTGAGGAGGTGATAAGTATGCAGGAACAAATAGAGGCGGTGCAGCGCATGCAAGACTATGTGAATTCCCACCTGTTTGAGAATATCACGCTTGCCGACCTTTCAAGGGCGTCGTTGTTTTCCCCGTGGTATTCGCACCGTCTGTTTGCGGAGTATGTCGGCATAACGCCCGCCGATTACATCCGCAGGCTGCGTTTGTCGAAGTCGGCGTTAAAGCTGCGGGATAACCCGTGTAAGATAGTCGACGTCGCCTTTGAAATGGGATTCGGAAGCGCAGACGGCTACCAACGGGCGTTTCAGCGTGAATTCGGTAAAAATCCGAGCGACTATGCCGCCAATCCGATTCCGGTATATTTATTTACTCCCTACGGCGTAAAATTTAAGCTGTATAGGAAGGAGCCGGTTATGGAAAACCTGAAAAACGTGTTCATTCAAGTCATTGGGAAGCCCGCTCGCAAAGTCATTATCAAAAGAGGGGTGAAAGCTGCGGAGTATTTTGCCTACTGCGAAGAAGTCGGCTGTGATGTATGGGGGCTTCTCCAAAGCGTCAAGTCAATCAGCGGCGAACCCGTTTGCCTGTGGCTTCCGTCTGCGTTAAGAAAGCCGAACACGTCCGAATACGTGCAGGGCGTTGAGGTTGCGGCGGATTATGACGGCGTTGTGCCCGAGGGCTTTGAAGCGATTGAATTGCCCGCAGGGAAGTATCTGATGTTTCAGGGAGAACCGTTTGCGGAGGAAGACTACTGCCGCGCAATCGAAGAAGTGCAAGCTTCCGTCGGCAGATATGACCCGTCCGTAATCGGATATTCGTGGGACGCTCAAAACCCGCGCGTTCAGCTTGAACCGATTGGAACAAGGGGATATATTGAGTTAGTCCCC
>JAITHB010000007.1 GCA_031280145.1 Oscillospiraceae bacterium
GAATGCGGGCGGGCGAGCCGGGGGCTCGCCCCTACACTATATTGTATTCACGCATACCGATAGCCAACATTATGTAGGGGCGAGCCCCCGGCTCACCCGCCATTTACAACACGACGGGCTTTGTCGACAGTCTGAAATCTTCATTATTAATTTTTCATTAATTCCAGGAATTCGTCAAACAGAAACTGCGTGTCCAGTGGACCCGCGCAGGCTTCGGGGTGGAACTGAACCGAAAACGCCTTCGCGTTCATATACTTCACGCCCTCGCAGCTTCCGTCGTTCATGTTCACCCAACTGAGCCTCGCCGTATCGGGCAAGCTTTCAGGCAGAACGGCGTAGCCATGGTTCTGGCTGGTTATGTATACCCTGCCCGAATCCAGATGTTTCGCGGGCTGGTTCGCCCCGCGATGTCCGAACGGCAGCTTGACAGTCTTCGCTCCCGCGGCGAGCGCCATCAACTGATGACCAAGGCATATCCCGAAGACAGGAACGCCCGATTTCATCAGTATCTTTATCTCTTCAATAATGGAAACATTCTGCGCGGGGTCTCCCGGTCCGTTTGAAAGCATTATCCCGTCGTGCTTGCCCGCGAGTATATCCTCCGCCTTCGCGCTTGCGGGGTACACGGTAACGTCGCTGCCGCGCCGCGTCAGGCTCCGCGCTATGCCGCCCTTCGCGCCGTAATCGACCACCGCGACGGAATGCTTGCGCTCGCCTTCCGCGGGATACACAACAGGACACGCGCACGTCACCTCGGCCACGCCGCAGATCGGCGCGTCTTCCGCAAACTCGAACGCAGGCTTATCCGCTATCGCGGCACGCGTAACACCGCAGCTTCGCAGTACGCGCGTCAGCGCGCGGGTGTCGATTCCGCTTATCGCGGGGATTCCGCTGCGCAGAAGAAACGCGTCAAGCGCGCCTTCGTCATTGTCATGCCTGAAATTTGACGGCACGGCGCAATGCTCGCGCGTGACGAACCCGAACAGGCGCGGCGAGCCGCTCTCGAAGTCCTGCGGAATCACGCCGTAGTTTCCGATGAGCGGGAACGTCATCACCACTATCTGCCCGTAATAGGAAGGGTCGGTGAGCGTCTCCAGATAGCCCGCCATGTTCGTAGTGAAGACGAGTTCGCCCACGGTTTCGACTTGCGCACCGTAGCCCTCGCCCTCAAACACGCGTCCGTTCTCCAGGACCAAATATCGTTTTGGCATCCGTCTTCCTATCGTTAACTAATAGCTATTAGCTAAATGTTCTTTACTCTAGTTGCTGGTCATTATTAGCTACTAGCTATTAGCTGCTGACTGTCGACATACAATTGAGAGCTTTTGTCGACAGACTGCAGCTAATAGCTATTAGCTAACCCCATCAGTTTCACTAATACTGCCTTCTGCGCGTGAAGCCTGTTCTCCGCTTCATCGAATATCTCGTTCGCGTGCGCCTCGAACACCTTCTCGGTTATCTCTTCGCCGCGATGCGCGGGCAGGCAGTGAAGAACGATCGCGTCCTTTTTTGCCGCCTCCATTATTCTATCATTAATCTGGTATCCGTCAAACGCTTTTTCACGTTCCGCCTTTTCTTTTTCCTGACCCATGCTCGCCCAAACGTCGGTGTACAGCGCGTCCGCGCCGTTTGCGGCTTCGGTTGGGCTTTCCGTCATGCGGAACTTATCGCCAAACTTTTCGGCAAACGCAAGCACATCCGCCGCGGGACGATACGCCGCGGGACACGCGACGCTGACGTTCATTTGGACCGTGAGACAACCCACGATAAGCGCGTTCGCCATATTGTTGCCGTCGCCGATATAGCAGAAATTAATCCCTTCCGTCTTGCCCTTGTACTCGCGGATCGTCATTATGTCCGCCAGAACCTGGCACGGGTGGGTGTAGTCGGTAAGTCCGTTGATTATAGGAATGCTGCCGTACTTCGCCAAGTCCTCCACTTCCCGCTGCGCGAACGTGCGTATCATTATGCCGTCGAGATAGCGCGAGAGAACCCGCGCGGTGTCCTGCACAGGTTCGCCGCGCCCTAACTGCAAGTCGCTGCCCGAGAGGAACAGCGCGTGTCCGCCGAGCTGATACATACCCGCCTCAAACGAGACGCGAGTGCGCGTACTGGATTTTGTGAATATCATGCCGAGCGTCTTGCCCGCGAGTATCGGGTGCGCTATGCCCTTCTTGCGCTCGTCCTTAAGCTTCGCCGCGAGGTCGAGTATCTCAAAGATATCTTCTTTCGTCAGGTCAGCCATCTTCAAAAGGTGTCTCATATTACCCTCCACAATACGGAAGAAAAATGTTTCATAATACTTTCCTCAGCCTTTCAATCGCCGTCTTAAGCTCCGCGTCCGATATCGTAAGCGGCGGAAGAAGTCTGAGCCGCTCCTTCGCGGTCAGCGTTATCACACCTTCCGCAAGCCCCGCGTTCACCGCGTCCTTCGCCGCGATGCCGTCAAGATCGCAGATTATCATCATGCCCAATCCGTACACGGCTTTCACCTTGGGCAGCTTGAGCAGTTCTTCTTTAAGGCGATTCCCGACCTGCGTCACGCGCGTCAGCGCCGCGTCGTCCAACTTATCCAATACATAACACGCGCCCGCGCACACGGCGGGGTTCGCGCCGAACGTACTCGCGTGGTCGCCGGGTTGGAACACGTCGGCGTTATCCGCAAACAGAACCGCGCCGATAGGCAGACCGCCGCCAAGTCCCTTCGCGCATGTCACTATGTCAGGCGTAATATCAAACTGTTGGAACGCGAACAGGGTGCCTGTTCTGCCGATTCCTGTCTGCACCTCGTCGACAATCAGAAGTATCTCTTTCTCCTTGCACAGCTTCGCCAGTGCCTTTACATATTCTTTTTCCAGAGGAACGCCGCCGCCTTCGCCCTGCATAAGCTCTATCATAACTGCGCACACGTCGGGCGTTACAGCTTTCTTCACGTCTTCTATATCGTAAGGAGAAGCGTACTTGAAGCCCTGCGGGAACGGAAAGAATTCCTTGTGGAACTGCTCCTGACCCGTTGCGGTCAGCGTCGCGAGCGTGCGCCCGTGGAAGCTTTGGTTCAGCGTAATCACGGTAGAGCAATCCGCGCCGTGAGTCTTGTGACCGTACTTGCGCGCCGCCTTTATTGCGCCCTCGTTCGCTTCCGCGCCCGAGTTGCCGAAGAACACCTTTGACATGCCCGAACGCTTTATAAGCCGTTCAGCGAGCTGCGCGCCGGGTTCGGTATAGAACAGGTTGCTCGTGTGCTGGAGGGTTGTAAGCTGCGCATATACCGCGTCCGCCCATCCCTTGTCGCAGAAGCCGAGCGCGTTCACGCCTATTCCGCTTGTCAGATCCACATATTCCTTGCCCGCGTCGTCAAAGCAGGTCGCGCCCGAGCCTTTTACTATCGTCAGCGGAAACCTTCCGTATGTGTCCGCGATATATTGTTTCGTCTTATCAATTATACTCATATATTCACCTCATTATTTATCTGTAACCAGCGTGCCGATTCCCTCGTCGGAGAACATCTCCAGTAGAATGGCGTGAGGAATGCGCCCGTCAATCATCACCGCGCGCGACACGCCCTGCTTCACGGCGTCCGCGCAGCAATTCACCTTGGGTATCATGCCGCCCTCCACCGCGCCCGATTCTATAAGCTTTGCAAGCTCCGCTACGGAGACGTGCGGCAGGAACGAATCGGGGTCGGACTTGTCGCGCATAAGCCCGCGAATGTCCGTCATCACGATAAGGTTCTCCGCGTTGAGGCTGCCCGCAATCGCGCTCGCCGCCGTGTCAGCGTTGATGTTGTACGACTGTCCGTCTGCGTCACTGCCAACGGTCGCGATTATCGGGATATATCCCGCGTGCAGAATGTCAAGGATAGGGGCGGGGTCAACCGCGTCAGGCTCGCCGACGAAGCCCAGCTCCGGCTTGAGCGGACCGTTCGCGCGGATGAGTCCGCCGTCGATGCCCGATATACCTATCGCCTTTCCGCCGAGCTTCTGAATCAGCGCGACCAAATCCTTATTTGTCTTGCCTGAAAGGACCATCTGCACAACCTGCACGGTTTCCGCGTCCGTCACGCGCAGTCCGCCTGAGAAGCGGCTCTCTATTCCCATGCGCTTGAGCGTCGCGGTTATTTCGGGACCGCCGCCGTGCACCAGAACTACCTTCACGCCGACAAGCGTCAGCAGAACGATGTCGCTCATCACGGCTTCGCGCAATTCTTCCGACACCATAGCGTTGCCGCCGTACTTGATGACGACGATCCGCCCCGAATATTTCTGGAAGTACGGCAACGCCTGAATCAGTATGTCCGCCTTGTATGCGGTCATAGGTGTTGGATGGTTCATCATGAGCGGTAGTCTCCGTTTATCTTAACATAATCGTAGGTGAGGTCGCAGCCGTAGAACACCGCGGATGCCGCGCCTTGGTTCATGTTCACGTTCAGCGTCACTTCGTCCTCAAGCAGAATCGCCTTCGCCGCGGCTTCGTCGAAGCTTACACCCATGCCGTTCTTGCAGACATTGAGCGTCCCTTTGGCGGATTCTATTGAAACGTCGATAGTATCGGCGGCGAACTCGCCTTCGGTATAGCCTATCGCGCAAAGCACGCGCCCCCAGTTTGCGTCCGCGCCGAATATCGCGGTCTTGCACAACGGCGAAGTGACTATTGAGCGCGCGATGCTTCGCGCGAGCTTGTCTGTCGGCGCGCCTTTAAGGTTCACGGTGAGAAGCCGCGTCGCGCCTTCGCCGTCCTTCGCAAGCTCGCGCGCCAGCTTCTTCAGCAGCGCTGTAAGCGCGTCGGTGAAAGCCGACGACGCGTCCGATTCCGCGGTAATCGTATCGTTGCCCGCCAGACCGTTCGCCATGATCGCGCAGGTGTCGTTCGTGGAGGTGTCGCCGTCGATTACGACGCAGTTGAACGAATCATTGACAGCGGCGGTCAAAGCGGTCTGCAATGCGGGAATTTCAATCGCGGCGTCTGTTGTGACGAACGCCAGCATTGTCGCCATGTTGGGGGCGATCATGCCGCTGCCCTTGCACATCGCGCCGATCGTGACGGCTTTGCCGCTTACGTCGAACGTGACGGCGGCTTGCTTGTCGAAAGTGTCGGTGGTCATTATTGCGTATGCCGCGTCGTCCGCGCCGTCGCGGCGAAGCTGCGAGACCAGCGAAGGTATGCCGAGCTTGATTGCGTCAAGCGGAATCGGCTGACCTATTACACCTGTCGACGCGATGATCACGTCTTCCGCGGAAATTCCCGCGGCGTTCGCCAGGCTTGCGCACATCGCGTCGGCGACGTCAACGCCGTCCGCGTTGCAGGTGTTGGCGTTGCCGCTGTTGCACAGATACGCTCTCGCCTTGCCGCCCGTCTTCTTCAGATGCTCGCGCGAGACGGTTATCGGCGCGCCGTAAACCTTGTTGCGCGTGAACACTGCGGCGGCGTTCGCGGGAACATCCGAGACCACCAACGCCAAATCCTTCTTGCCGGGGTTGTGGCGTATGCCGCAGTGTACGCCCGAAGCTTTGAATCCCATCGGCGCGCATACGCCGCCTTTTATCCATTCTATATGCAAACTAAACAAGTCCTTTCGTTTCATCTATACCAAGAGCGATGTTCATGCATTGCACGGCCGCGCCCGAACTCCCCTTGCCCAGATTGTCGAGCATCGCGGAGAGTGTAATTCTGCCGTCGCCGCCTTCAACGGATATACGCAGCTCGTTTGTGCCGACGTTCCCGCACATTTGAAGGAATCCCGAAGCGGGGGAATCCGCGACCGTCACAAACCGTTCGCCCGCGTAGCAACGTCGGTAGAACTGCCTCAGCTCGTCGGCGGTCTTATCGATATGCAGAGGAACGGTGACAAGCATTCCCGCGAAGTTGTCTTCCACAACGGGAAGGAACACGGGTTTTACGGAAAGACCCGTATGATACACCATTTCCGGCAAATGCTTGTGCGATTGCGCCAGCGCGTATGGTCTCGGGGAAGAAAACTCGTCTTCGCGGCCTTCCGCTTCATATTGCGCAATCATCTTCTTGCCGCCGCCGCTGTAGCCTGTCAGGCTGAAACATGAAAGCTGCGCGTCGTTCGGAATAACGCCTTCCGCGACCAGCGGCGCAATAAGGCAGATGAACCCCGTCGCGTGGCACCCCGGCACGCTGATGCGTTTGCTTTGCGCAACTCTGCCGCGCTGCCCATGGTTCAGCTCCGGCAGACCGTATACCCAGTCGGGATGCGTCCTGTGCGCCGTGCTGCTGTCTATTATAATCGTATCGCCGCCGTTCGCAAGCTCCGCCGCTTCCTTCGCCGCCGCGTCGGGCAGGCAAAGGAACGCAACGTCCGCTTCACGGATGAGCCGCTTGCGCTCGTCCGTGTCCTTGCGCAGCTTTTCGTCAATCCGCAGAATCTCAATATCTTCGCGCGCGGCGAGACGCTCCGCGAGCTTCAATCCCGTCGTGCCTTCCTGACCGTCGATGAACACCTTGTATACCATATGCCGCTCCTGCATAATATTCATGCTGTAGATTCAATATATGAATATTATACATAAAAATTCCATGGTGTCAAGAACAAAATTCATTAATGCGATAACGCGTGACGTACGTGTAACAGGCGGGCGATGTATTGATGACCGCGGGCGATGTATTGATAACCGCGGGCGAGCCGGGGGCTCGCCCCTACAGGGGGGTATAACATTCAATCGGGCAGGGACTGTAATAGCTGTAGGGGCGGCCGCCTCGGTCGCCCGCCCTATACAACATTCACCCGCCGCAATGTAACACGCCCGCACATGCCACACCCGCCCGATTGCCGACAGGGAATCCCCGTAGGGGCGATTTCCCGGGGTCCCCGACAAATTCGCAAATTTGTCGGGGCGGGTCCAATCGCCCGCCCATCGTTCGCCCGCCCCGCGTCCCCCGCAATATCCGCAAAACACATTCACCCCCGCGCGCCCTGCGCATATTCTGTAACAGCAGCCCTGTTCCGCACGGCTGACTATTATGAGAAGGATATGATTTACATGGCACGCATGCAGGACAGCACGCCCGAATCACCAACACCCGACAGTGTAAATAATAGTTTTATCACCCCCCCCCCCCACACACAATAATGATGTATCACCTTATATAGATAACGGCACCGTTTTGTCTGTCGAAGAGATGGACGGGTTCACCAAGGCGACAATACAGATGGCGGACGGCTCGACGCGCTCAGTAGTCAATCTATCCGAAGGCACATACGCAAAGTTAGCAGATGCGATAACCACAGCGGGGTCAGGCGGCACGGTAAACCTGAACGTCGATATTGAAGATACGGGAACGTGGACGCCGCTCAATCTCAATAACCGCGTCATCGATGGAAAAGGTCATCGTATCGGCAATCCGACTATTAACACGACATGGTTAAAAGCCCCGCTGTTTTCTGCCGGCTACTCCGGCGAAACAACGAACCTTACAATCAGAAACCTGACGGTTCACGCAAAGATTACTTATTCATCACAAACCGGGGTCTTTGTATTAAACGGCAGAGACTGTAACTTCGAGTACTGCGAGGTGTATGGAGACAGCACGGCAGACAATGACTGTGTCGCAGGATTTGCCGCTGCATTGTACGAAAGCCGGGTTACCTATTGCAACAATTATATGAAACTTTTCGGATACGATATTGCTGCGGGCATAGTGGCAAATGCGGACGATTGTGCCATATCTTATTGCAATAACTATGCCGCCATCACTTCAGAGGGTTTTGTCGGCGGTATAGTCTGCCAATTTGGTTCGAGCTCCCCTACTATTCCGCAAATCAACCGATGCTACAATGCCGGAAAACTCACTATGATAAATGGTGGAGGTGGTGGGTGCTACATCTGTTCTGTAGGCGGTATAGCGGCCATGTTGTCCTCATCTGCGGAGGTTATCGACTGTTCCAACGATGGCGAAATAATCTGTAATCCTGTAAATACTGCAGGGGGCATTGTCGGGTCAACAAACACAGCTATCTCAGCTTTCTCAAAAATACGTCGGTGCATTAACAGAGGTAGTTTGACGCAAACTCAGACTACTTCAGGATTTACAGATACGTTCTGCGGCGGAATCCTAGGCTACGGGAAAGCGGAGATTTCTGATTGCGTGGTGTGCAAAGATGTTGAAATTACATCCCAAGGAACGCATGTCGGCGGTATAGTAGGGTATATTAGGTCTGACGGTTCATCGTCAGTTGTAAACTGCATATGTGCTGCCGGCGTGGTTACGTCTACATATTCTTTGTCCGGAATTTGTTATACCCACAGAATTGCCGGCATGTACGACCCCACCGTTGTTTTTGACAACAATTCAGCAAACCCCAATATGGAAGTCTATGGCGACAACACCGCCAACGATTCTAATTACGGTTCGCCGACGAAAGATTACGACGGTACTGTTCCGTTTCCCGCTGCGGATTGTGCCGCCGACAACAGCAACGGCGCGAATTATGCGTTGAATTTTGATACGGACACACCGTGTTTGATCCCGGGGATTGACTACATACCATGCCCCGACGGATACGCCCACATTTCCACACCCACGTATACGGGCTGCGTCTATATAGGCGACCCGCCGGAAGGACCGCAGGGTCCCATCGGTCTGACAGGCGCGACTGGCGCGACCGGACCGAGCGGTCCGATAGGTCTGACGGGCGCGACTGGCGCAACCGGACCGAGCGGTCCGATAGGTCTGACGGGCGCGACTGGCGCAACCGGACCGAGCGGTCCGAGAGGTCTGACGGGCGCGACTGGCGCAACCGGACCGAGCGGTCCG
>JAITHB010000019.1 GCA_031280145.1 Oscillospiraceae bacterium
TGTGTTCAATCGGACGGTGCATTGATAACCGCGGTTATCAATATATCGCCCGCCATATGCAATCCCGCGTAATTGATCCCCGGGGAAACCGCACCTACGAAACCTTCCCCCTCCGCGCCATCAAATAAACAAACCCCGCCAGCAGCGCGACGGCCGCGACCGTTCCCGCCCCGAACGCGCCGCCGAACAGCATGCCGAACTGATAGATACACAGCGCGACGATGTAGGCGAATATGCATTGATAGCCGATCGCAATCCAGAACCAGCGCGCGCTGTTCATCTCGCGGCGGATCGCGCCCATCGCGGCGAAGCACGGCGCGCACAGCAGATTGAACACGAGGAACGAATACGCGGACAGCGCGGTGAAGTTTGCGGCGAGCGCGCTCCACACCTCCGTTCCGTTTTCCGCGACTTCCGCGAAGCCGTAGAGTATGCCGAACGTGCCGACCACGTTTTCCTTCGCGATAAGCCCCGTTATCGCGGCGACCGCGGCTTGCCAGAACCCCCAGCCGAGCGGCGCGAACAGCCAAGCGAACACCGAGCCGATCTTGGCGAGTATGCTTTGCGGCATATCGACCATGCCGAACGAACCGTCGGCAAAGCCGAAGTTTGACGCTAACCAAACGAATATCGTCGCCAGCAGGATAATCGTTCCCGCCTTCTTAATGAAAGACCAGCCGCGCTCCCACACGCTGCGCAGTATGTTAGCCGCTGTCGGCCAATGGTACGCGGGCAGCTCCATAACGAACGGAGTCACGTCTCCCGCGAACAAGCGCGTTTTCTTGAGGATTATTCCCGAACAGATTATCGCCGCCATGCCGACGAAGTACGCGCTCGGCGCGACCCACACCGCACCATTGAACAGCGCGCCCGCGATAAGCGCGATGATGGGAAGCTTAGCGGAGCACGGGATGAACGTGGTCGTCATGATTGTCATCTTGCGGTCGCGGTCCGATTCTATCGTGCGCGACGCCATTATGCCGGGCACGCCGCACCCCGTGCCGATGAGTATAGGTATGAACGAACGCCCCGACAAGCCGAACCTGCGGAATATTCTGTCCATGATGAACGCGATTCGCGCCATGTATCCGCAAGCCTCAAGGAACGCCAGAAACATGAACAGTATGAACATCTGCGGAACGAAGCCCAGCACCGCGCCGACGCCCGCGACTATGCCGTCGAGTATCAGCCCCTGAAGCCAACCCGCGACGTTCGCCTTCGCCAGCGCGTCGCCCAGTATCACAGGCACTCCCGGTATCCACTTGCCGAACAGCCGCCAGCCGTCGCCGAACACGCCGTCGTTCGCCCAGTCTGTTGCGAGCGCGCCGACCCACGAGACGGAGACGAAGTATACGATGAACATCACCGCCGCGAATATCGGAAGAGCCAGCCAACGGTTGGTGACAATCTTATCTATCTTGTCGGAAGCGGAGAGCTTGCCCTTGTTCTTTATTTTGACGCAGCCCTTGATTATCGCGTCGATATACTGGTAGCGTTCCGCCGTGGTGATGCTTTCGCTGTCGTCGTCCAGCTCATCCTCGCAGGCCTTTATGTCGCCCTCGATGTGTTCTGTCTGCTCCCGCGTTATGCCGAGCTTCTCGATTATCTTCTTGTCGCGCTCGAACAGCTTTATCGAGAAGAACCGCTGCCGCTCGTCGGGGACGTCGTGCAGCGCGTATTCCTCGATGTGCGCCAGCGCGTGTTCGACGCTTCCCGAGAAGCTGTGCTGCGGAATCGTCTTTGTTCCGCGCGACAGCTCGACCGCGAGCGCCGCGGCTTCCGCCACGCCGCTGCCCTTGAGCGCGGATATTTCCACAACCTTGCAGCCGAGCTCCTTTGAGAGCCGCTCGGTGTTTATTTTGTCGCCGTTCTTTGCGACGATGTCCATCATGTTTATCGCGACCAGAACGGGAATGCCAAGCTCAGTTAATTGTGTCGTGAGGAATAAGTTGCGCTCAAGGTTCGTTCCGTCGACGATGTTCAGTATTACGTCGGGGCGTTCGTCTATCAGATAGTTCCGCGCGACCACTTCCTCCAGCGTATACGGCGAGAGGGAATATATGCCGGGCAGGTCGGTGACGGTTACGTCCTTGCGCGCCTTGAGCCTGCCTTCCTTCTTTTCAACCGTAACGCCGGGCCAGTTTCCGACGAATTGGTTCGACCCCGTGAGCGTGTTGAACAGGGTCGTCTTTCCGCTGTTCGGGTTGCCTGCCAGGGCGATTGTGATAGGCATACATAAACCTCCGCCTGTCAGTTTACTTCAATCAATTCCGCGTCGTCCTTGCGCAAAGACAGCTCGTATCCGCGCACCGTTATCTCCACGGGGTCGCCGAGCGGGGCTACCTTGCGGACGAACACGTCCGCGCCCTTCGTGACGCCCATCTCCATTATGCGGCGCTTGACGGGTCCGATTCCGTTTATCCTTGAAACTTGCACCGTCGCGCCGGGCTTTATGTCTTTCAGCGTTGGCATTATATTCGCTCTCCTGTAGATTATATCAGTATTTTCGCGGCCATCTCGCGGCTTATCGCGACGCGCGATTCCTTGATGTTCACGATGACGTTCCCGCTGATTTCGGTGACGACCGAGATTTGCGCGCCGGGGATGAACCCCAGTGTGTTTAAGTGCTGACGAGTTTCTTCCCTGCCGCCGATCTTCTTGATGGAAGCGCGTTCGCCGGCTTTCGCCATCGTTAAAGGCATCATTGCACCGCCTCGCACAGATTTAGTTTGGTAAGTCAGAACTAACCATATTTGCAATAAGGTGGTTAGCGCTCGCTAACCACCGATAGATTACCATAGCGCGCAATGTTTGTCAAGCGGTTTTTCGTACGAATTAACGGAGGAGGAATAAATGAAGAATGAACGGGGCGGGCAATTGGGGACAATCCGCGCGGGCGAACCATGGCATTAATTTATCGGGTTATCATATTCTTTAGCAATACACCCGAATCAACCAACCCGATTGCAGAAAGGATAAACACACATGCCTAACCCAAACATAAGTAGAACATCACCCCCCCCCATGTGTTAACTAATATTAATAACATAATTGCACCACCGCAGCCGAGCGCTGCCGCAACCGCAACCACCGCAGACGAGCTGCTTGCCGCGATAAACGGCGCTCCATCGGGCGAAGCGTTATCCATCACTATCAATAACACCGACCCAATCGTGCTCAACTCAAGAATAGATATACCCGCCGACAAGAATATCAGTATAATCGGCGGCGGATTGGGGGCAATGCGCAAAATTAATCTGACCTATCCGAGCAGCAATTCATTTAACATATTCGGCACTCTGACCTTCTACAACGTCGATATTACGGATACAAGCTGCGCGTGGGCGCACACGATGTCGGTTTCAAGCGCCGGCAAGCTTTACATTCAGCAATCAAACTATTTGGATAAATCCTCCCTTGTTGTTATGTCGGACGGATATACCGAGTTGGATAACACAAGGTTCAAGAGCGAAGCCGCAAGTTTCAGCCTTGCGCCGTTTTATTTTCACGCGACCGCGAAATCCAAAATTTCCTTATGTGATTTTATTGATTTTAAAGCAAACATTGGCGGCGTAATCGAAAATTACGGATACGCGGATATTCTTCACAGCAACTTTACCGGGAACAGCGCAGAACAATTCGGAGGCGCAATATTCAATGGCAACGGCGGCGAAATGGAAATAGCCTCTTGTGCGTTTACCGATAACAACGCGCAATACGGCGGCGCGATAGAGAACGATAGCGATATGTTGATAGGCGACAGCACTTTTAACACTAATACCGCAACAGATTACGGCGGAGCTATCCTCGTGATGGGCAACACGTCGCACCTGTCAGTCGAGGGCGCGACCGCTTTCAACAGCAATACGAGCTATTACGGAGGAGCAATCTATATAAACAAGGAGAGTTTGGAAAACCTGACCGTCGGGCAATTGGTCACATTTTCGGGAAACAGCGCGGACGCCGCGTTCGCGCTCGACCCCGCCGACGAGAAGCTGTATGACTCTCACGTTTTCGCGAAACAATTCACAGCGCCGTTCACGCAAGCCTACAACAACTATGACATTGCGTACAACAGCGCGTTTCAGCTTGAAGCGGGCGTGCAGGTATGCGCAAATCCCGACAGTCTTGTCGGCTGCCCCGCCCTTCCGCTTTGCGCGACCACGATAGATTTCGGCGTTCTGAAGACGCTGCCGTCACTCCCGCCCGAATGCGTTCCCGACGGCATGAGCTTCTGCGGCTGGTACCGCGACGCGGAACTGACGAAACCCGTGAACGACGGCGACACCTTCTTCGCGGGCGACGAGCTGTACCCCTGTTTCTGCCCCGACGATTTCGCGCGCGTCGTTTCCGACGCGTATTCGGGGTGCGTGTTCGTCGGCGACCCGACAAGCTGCTGCATGTCGGACGACGAATTCGAGCGGCGTTTCGTAAGTATGATTAAGAAATATAATTGTTCGTGCAGCGCCAAAGCGAAGGTTATTGTGCGGGGCTGCGGGCG
>JAITHB010000070.1 GCA_031280145.1 Oscillospiraceae bacterium
GCGCGTTTGATTCGTCTCTGCGGAATACTTATCAAGATTACAACGACGCGGCGATTGTGGTCGTCTCGCGCATCGGCGGAGAAGGCTTTGATATACCGCGAACGATGGCGACAGACTTCACCTACGCTGCGGCTGTACCCGGCGCATCCTCCCCCGCCGACCATTACCTTGAACTTGACGTAAATGAGAAGGCTATGATTGAAGAAGCGAAGGCGAACTTCGAGAAGGTCATAGTGGTTCTCAACGTCGGCACGACAATGGAGCTTGGCGAATTGAAAGAGGATGACGACATAGACGCTATCCTGTGGGTCGGTTTCCCCGGTTCGACGGGCATTATGGCTTTGGGCGAGATTCTGCTTGGGCGTACGCTCTCGGGCGAGCCTATAAGCCCATCCGGTCATACGACAGACACTTGGGCGGCCGACTTCACGAAAGACCCTACATGGTTCAACACAGGCGTGTATGCGAGCCGATATGGCAACCGCTATCTCACGCCTGACGGCGAGACTTCGGGCTTCGCGTTCGTCAACTATGATGAAGGAATCTACGTTGGCTATCGCTATTATGAAACAAGGGCGTATGAGGAAGACAAGAAAGCCGGCGCAATCAAAGACGCATGGTACAACGATAATGTCGTCTATCCGTTTGGCTATGGGCTTTCATATACGGATTTCACGCGGGACGCAGCCTTTGAGAACAGCGCCGACTCGATTACGGATGGCGACGTAATCACGGCGGTTGTCAAAGTTACAAACGTTGGCGCGCACAGCGGCAGAGACGTCGTGCAGCTCTACTATTCCGCACCGTATACGGAAGGCGGAATCGAGAAGCCGTATGTGGTTCTCGGAGATTTCAAGAAGACCGACAATCTGAAGCCGGGCGAAAGCCAAACCGTCCGTCTGAGCATTCCCGTAAAAGACATGAAGTCCTACGACTATGCGGACGCGAATAACAACGGCTTTGCAGGATATGAGCTTGAGCATGGCGAATACACATTATTTGTCGGAACGAACGCGCACGCCTTCACGGCGGAAAAGACGTTCACACTTAAAGACGATTGGCTTTTAAGAACCGTCGCCGACGCTGACGTAACGAATCGGTTCGACGACGTGAGCGCGGGAATATTCGGCGACAAGACTTACACTTCCTACGTCAGCAGAAGCGACTTTGAAGGCACGCTTCCTCAAAACTACCTCAGCGATGAATCGCGCACGCTCACAACAGAGCTTCAGGAAATTCTCGAGCAATCCATCAAACGCGCGTATAAGGGTTCCGACGAAGGTCAGCCGTGGCAGATTGACGAATCGGCTATGCCGCAGGCGGCTCCCGTGAACGCGGGGTTATCGCTTCGCGATATGCTGTCTGATGAAAATGGCAGCTACACAGGCACTGTCAGTTTTGACGACCCGCGGTGGGAAACGCTCCTTAATGAGATTTCTCTTGATGAAATGAAGCTGCTCGTCGGATACGGCGCGTTCCGCACGAACGCAGTCGCGGGAGTGGACGGTATCGTGGCGAAACCGATGACAAACGATTCCGACGGACCCAGCGGTTTCACCAGCTTCCTTTCTGAATCGGTCGTGTACGGCACATGCTTCTATCAAGCGGAATGCGTTATGGCTGCGACCTGGAACGTCGACCTCGCATACAAGATGGGCGAGATGGTCGGCGAGGAAGCGCTGGTAGGCAACGAACGCGACGACGGAACGCCATACTCGGGATGGTACGCGCCGGCCGTTAACATCCATCGCTCGCCCTTCTCCGGCCGCAACTGGGAATACTACAGCGAGGACGGTCTGCTGAGCGGAAAGTTCGCGGCGCAGACAATTCAAGGCGCGCTTAAGAAGGGAGTCTATACATACGCAAAGCACTTCGCGATCAACGACCAGGAGACCGACCGAGAATTCAACGGAATTTTGGTGTGGGCGAACGAGCAGTCGATGCGCGAAATATATCTGAAACCGTTTGAGCTTGCGGTGACAGAAGGCGGAGCGCGAGGCATGATGACCTCGTTCAATCGACTGGGTCTCACGTGGGCCGGCGGAAGCTATCCCCTATTGACGTCCGTGCTTCGAGACGAATGGGGTTTCCGCGGAATGGTCGTGACTGACTACAGTATGAACAGATACACCTATGTCGATATGATGATTCGTGCGGGCGGCGACCTGTTCCTGACGCAGGACAGCAAAACATTCTCCATGCCTGACGACGCGACCCAGATTACTCTTCTTCGCAACGCTACGAAGAACATTCTTTATGTAACCGCGAACAGCAACGTAATGAGCGTCGTTGTGGACGGCTACAAAGCCCCGCTGTGGCATACCTACCTCGTTGTATTCGGCGCGTCGCTCGGAATCTTGTGCGCGGCATGGGGTGTACTGGTAAACGTCAAGGCGCGGCGAAAGCGAACAGTAAAGGAACATAATGAAGCTTCTGACGATTATCATACCGTGCTATAACGCCGAAGAATACATGCGCCACGCCGTCGACAGCGCGCTGCTCGGCGGCGACTTTGTGGAAATACTCATCGTTAACGACGGCTCGCGCGACGGAACGGAGCGAATCGCGGACGAATACCAACAGCGTTATCCGCAAATAATCCGCGCCATACATCAGCAGAACAAGGGACACGGCGGCACAATCATGACAGGTCTTAAGAACGCGTCCGGCGCTTACATAAAAGTGCTGGACGCGGACGATTGGCTGGACGCAGACTCCTATCCCCTATTGCTGTCTGAAATGCAGTCCGTAACAACTCGCGGCGGCGAAGCAGATATGTTCATCAGCAATTACGTCTACGATAAGGTTGGCGCGAAGCATAAGCATGTGGTGAGATATACTCACGCGCTTCCGACCAACCGCGTGTTCGGCTGGGACGAAGTCGGGCGGTTCCGCAAGGGTCAATACATGTTGATGCACTCCGTCATATATCGGACACAGCTTCTTCGCGACGCAAATCTGAATCTTCCGGAGCATACCTTCTATGTGGACAACTTGTACGCATACACGCCGATGCGGAACGTCCGCCGCATGTATTACACGGACGCAACGGTATATCACTATTCCATCGGCAGGGAAGACCAGTCCGTGCATGAAGAAGTGATGATCGGCAGAATAGACCAGCAGCTTCTGGTGAACCGCCGAATGTTCGGCGACGTTGACTTCGCGGCTATCACAAATCCGCGAATGAAGCGCTATATGCTGAGCTATCTTGAAATTGTAACCGCCGCTTCGGCGTCACTTCTGATCCGATCAGGGACTAAAGAGAATTATCTGAAGAAACAGAGGCTGATGGAAGAGCTGCGGCTGGAGTTCCCCGATATATGGCGCGAGCTGCGCTTTCGGTTCATCGGTATGGTTCTGAGTTTGCGAGGCGCGCCGGGACGGTGGGTCGTCAATTGCATATACGCCGCGGCGCGGGCGATATTCAAATTTAACTAGAATTGGATAAACGATGGCTGAGAAATACGACGTTCTCGTTGTGGGAGCGGGGCTGTTCGGCGCGGTATGCGCGAATCTGCTTGCGGCGCGCGGAGCCTTGTGTCTGGTGATAGACCGCAGACCGCATATCGCGGGGCTTGCGTATACGGAGGAAACGCGCGGAATCGCAGTTCATAAGTATGGCGCGCATATTTTCCACACAAGCGACGCCGCGGTTTGGGAATATGTAAATCGGTTCGCGGAGTTCAACAATTATATCAACTCGCCGCTGGCTGTCTACAAAGACGAGCTCTACAATCTGCCGTTCAATATGAACACGTTTCACCAAATGTGGGGCATAAAAACCCCGACGGAAGCAAGGCGGATGATAGCGAAGCAAACAGACAAGCGGCGCGATACTGAGCCTGCGAATCTTGAGGAGCAGGCAATCAGCCTCGTCGGCCGCGACATCTATGAAAAGCTGATTAAAGGATATACGCAGAAGCAATGGGGAAAGGATTGCAGAGACCTTCCCGCTTACGTAATCAAGCGGATACCTTGCCGCTTCACCTATAACAACAATTACTTCAACGACCGTTGGCAGGGAATCCCGATTGACGGTTACACAAACATGATTGCAAGGATGCTGGACGGCGTTGAGGTTCGCTTGAACACAAACTACGCAGCCCTTATTGAACAAGAGCCGCGGATTGCGGAGCGCGTTATCTATACAGGCTGCATCGATGAGTTTTTTGGGTTTAGGCTCGGCGCGCTTGAGTATCGTTCGCTGCGCTTTGAGACGGAAGAATTGGAGATAAACGATTATCAGGGCGTTGCGGTGGTTAATTACACTGACGCTGACGTTCCTTATACAAGAATAATCGAACACAAGCACTTTACCTTCGGGGAGCAGCCACACACAATAATCACGCGAGAGTATCCCGCGCCGTGGCATCCGGATATCGAGCCGTTCTACCCTGTCAACAATCCCCGAACTGAATCTTTATACAACGCTTATACGGAGCTTGCAAATAGGCGCAGCCACATCATCTTTGGCGGCAGGCTCGGTAAATACAGATATTTTGATATGGATAAGACTGTCAAAGAAGCGCTGAACGTATTTAGGGACGAATTGTAATAGTTTTCGACTTACATTTTGCCGTGAAATATGTTATAATATATACAGATTCTCAGGAAATTAACGGAGGAAATAATGAACGTAATCAACGAGCGGGTAAGCCATCGAAAATTCGGAGAAGGGACAATCGTCAAGCACGACGATTCATTGATAACGGTCAATTTTGATGTAAAAGACGGCGAGATGAAGTTTGTATACCCATATGGGTTCGAGACGTTTCTTGAATTCGTGAACCCCGATACGCAGCGCGGCATAATCAGCGAGATACGGCGCATTCGCGACAGGCTCGAACTGGAGCAGCGTATGCTTGCCGAGGAAAACGAAAAGCGCGGCGAGCATCAGCAGAAGCTTCTTCTGGAACAAAAAAAGGACGCCCAGAAAAAGAGCGCCGCCGCAAGGAAGGCTGCGGCGAAGCCCGCCGCGAAGCGGATTCCTATCGTTAAACAAGGTATTTAGACCGAATGAAAAAGTAAGAATGAAGAATTATTGGTTTGCCCTCTAAAGCCCCAAGCCGTCGATTCTTCGTTTATTTTTCATTCTTGATTCGGCAACAGTCAGCGTCGTCACGCACACAAACACGCCAAGCGCCCAGCCCGCCATTACGTCGGCAGGGCTATGCACGCCCAAGTAAACCCGACTGAAACCGATAACCAGCAAGAACGCCGCCGCGCAGACAGCCGCCGTCAGGCGCGCGGCGCGCTTTCTCGCGTAATGTCTGATGAACAGCGATGCACACGCCACGACAAACGCCGCGCCGTTCATCGCGTGTCCGCTCGGGAAACTGAAACCTGATACCGCAACCAATTGGTTTGTGTTGGGACGCGGAACGGCAAAAAATACCTTGATAAGACTATTCAACGAGGCGGACAGAGCGAGCGTTATCATTATCGGAAGCCCGACCTTCCAACGCGTCTTCGGTATAGCGAACAGCAAGAGCGCAAGCGGGATATACACATACCATTCGCCAATGTTCGTTATAAATGTCAGAGCGGACGTAAGCCTTGGATTTGCAGCTTCCTGCACCAAATTGATAATTGAAGCGTTTACCGCGTCAAGCTTGCCCAAGGCGGTGAGAGCCGCCAATACGGCGAAGATTATCGCGGATGCAATTGCGGCGGCGCGCGCTCTTATGCTGAATGACATTCTTGCGTTTTACCTCTCATAAAATCCTGTTATCAACGTACTTGCAACTCGTACGGCAACTTAACCAGAATAACGTAATACTCGACAATTGTCAATTCAAAATCCCTTACCGTCACATAGTTATATGAGCGCATTACTGCGAACCATAATGAACCCTGCGGTATTCAGAGGGCGTTATGCCGTACTTTCCCTTGAATATCTTCGAGAAGTACGCAGGGGTTCGGTATCCGACGGACGACATGATACTCGCAATCGTATCGCGGGTCGCCGCCAGCTTCTCAGCCGCGCGCTCCATCTTTCTGTCAATCGCGTAATCGGAAAAGTTAATATCAAGCGTCTCCTTGAACACATGGCTGAGATGCCCTATGCTGACTCCGAAAACGCGCGCGACGGAATCCAGCGAAACATCCTCCTCTATATGTTCCTCTATGTATCGCGCTATGCGTTCCAAAAACGCGCGATCTATTGATCGGGTTTGACTTTCCGCTATCTGCTGATAGACTTCGATAACTCTGTCAATCCAACCGACGGTTTCAGTCATTGATGCGATTCGCGTGAATTGCTCCATGAGCTGCGGTCCAAAATCACGGCTGTGCAGGTTGCTTGTCTGAATCTTACGTGATACCGCTTGTGTCAGCTCCACCATGGCGGTCTGCGCCGTATTATAAGAACAACCCGAGAGCAGCAGTTCCTCGGTCATGCGCGCGAGCATTGCGCGCGCGCTCGCGGGATCTCTGTCTATCGCGCGCCGAAACGCTTCGAGGTCTTCCGCTGACAGCCTCGCGCCGCTTCCTTCCCATATATCTATCTGCGACGCCGTCCAAACGTTGCCATACCCATACAGGTAACTGTATCGCTTCTGCGGCTCGAACACGGCGAACGCCGCTCCGATATCCTGATATTGCGCGAGCGGGCGGCTTATTAAAAAGTTGAAACACGCGCCGGTTTGCCGACAAAGCCGATCGCGGACGGCAATATAATCCGCGTCGCTATACTGCGCCACATTCTCGCACAGCAGCGATACAATCAGATTATGTGATATTGCAACAGCCAAAGCAGATTTTCCGAACGATTCGCTGAGCGCCGTCTCGATTCGGCTTACAAGCAGTTTGCTTTCAACCACGTCCAGACGCTTGCGCGCATCCTCATCCAGCGGACAAATCAGCAGCCGCCACGGACCGCCCGACAGCTCCTTGTCCAGCATCCGCGCCGCGCGAAAAAAAGTGTCTTCGTCAAGACTGCGCCGATAGAGCATCTCCGCCATAATTGTAAGCGGCATACCCGAACGCGCTCGCTCGACAGCTTCGCGCAATCCGTCGGATTCATCCACCATGCGCCGCATCGACTCGACGTCGCCAACCTCAGGGGCGACGTTAAGCTTGGTCCGTATATCCGCCGATAGTACGCCCCACGGACGCATAATGCGTCTGGCTATCACACGCGCGACAACCGCCGCCACTGCGCCGTACACAAGAATTACCAGCCAAACGGCACGGTTGAGCAAAGACGCCCTCCGAATCATCTCATGGAGCGGCGTGCGGCTGACAAGCCTCCAGCCGGTAGACGGTATTGTTCCGCTGACATAAGCGAACATCGCTCCGTTCTCGTTTGCAACCGTGAAGCCGTCAGCGCCGCCGAGAACGTCTGACAAAGGAGGCATTTGCGACAAGTCGTTCATCAGCATGTCACGGTTGGAGTGCGCAAACAACCGCCCATCTTGATCCAGCAGCATCCATGCCGTTTGCGAATCTTCTTCATTGGCAATAATATCCGAAAACAATACCTCAGCTTTCAGCGTAAGCGCGAAGAAACCCTGCTTCTGCGAGCCGAACAGCGGTATCGGAATCACGCGGGTTATGAGCGTTATGCTTGACGCCGCATATTGCCGCGAATTCTCAAGCGGCGCAATCCACCGATTGCCGGAAGGGTTCTCCTTCCACGCCGACGCAAGGTTCGCTTCCCATGCGCTTACGTTTTTCGTTCCGAGCCGCGTCAATCCCATCGTCAATCCGCGGCCGGTTGAAAGCCCAACGTCGTCATTCAAACGGTATGCAAACGCCGATTCGAGATACGGGTGATTCAGCAGAAGCGTTCGCATTTCAGTATAATATGCGAGAGTATCGGCAACACCGACGGATTTCCAGAAATTCAGCAGCGCGCTCGCGCCGTACGGCGTAACAATCTTTTCGTTGAGAATCGTTCCCATTCGCGATAAATATGACTGCTCTATATTGTTCGAGTATTGCCTGAGCAATGTCTCTCTGGAACGCTGAATCTCCTGCGCAAGGGCTTCTCTTGAATAGCGTAACGTGGTCGCCGCGGCCAGCGTCAGCAGCGCCAGCGTCAGAGACAGAAAAGACACAAACACTCGGCGCGTATCGTTGCGGCGCGGAATATGCTTGCGGAATAAGGCGCGCAGCGTCCGTGCCGATTTCCGCCAAACGGCGGTGCACATGTGTATGACAGGCATACGCATCCCTCCTTCCGCCGCGTGTCTTCGCGGGTTCTTTCCGTATCAGTATACCATACTTTTACGCCGACGGGTGAAAATCCAAAAGGCATGAAGGAGCGGCCGCCCCCTCATGCCTTAAGCTCTTATGCGCCTACAGACCCATAGCCGCGTTGATCTCGTCTTCTATCTGCTTGCCGCCCTGCTCGTTAAACTTGGCGACAAAGCCGTCAAATGAATCAACGCTCTGCGTTCCTGTGATGATATCGACATAGGTCTGCAAGGTGAACGTCTTAAGGTCGGCCAGATACTGATCCTGCGCGGGTACTGCGGGATACTTTTCGTCCATGTAACCCGTGGTCTTCCACTGATCAAAGAAATCATACTGCGGTTTATTGAAGAGCTTGGCGAATTCAGGGTTTGAGACAGTTGCGTTAAGCACGTTGAGCCCCGCCTTGGTGGAGGCTGCGGTATCCGGATACTTTTCGGGGTTTGTAGCATACACGCCCTCGATGATGCTGTAATCATTGTCTTCAAGGAAGCCATAGCTTGTCATCGCGGCGTAATCGAAGTCCGCGAATACATCTTCGATCATTTGCAGGAGAACGTCCAGCTTTTCAGGGTCTTCCGCGGCTTTGGCGGTTATGCCGAACGAGCCGCCGGCAACGCCCCATGTATGAGTGCCCGACTTGCCCTCGGGGCCGACCGGCGGTAAGCCCGGAATAATTGTCTCGCCGAACACGGCGTCCGGATGCAGTTCGAGGAACGACTTGAGACACGCCCCGGGAGCCGCGCCCTCGACGAGCGGCGGGTTCCAGTGGTTCGCCATCGACATGCCCATTACGGCGACCTTGTTGTTTTCAAACGCCTGTGATACCGCCCAATATCCGCCCGTGTTTTCGCCTGTAATGAATTCGGGGTCGATAAGCCCTTCCGCATACCAGCGAGCCAACAGCTCAAGCGCCTGCTTGGCTTCGGGCTGGGTTGCGGCGAAAACCATCTTGCCGTCCTTCTTCGTCATGAAAAGGTTCTGCGTACCGCTGCCGCGGAATTCTTTGAGCGGAATCGCGCCGAACGCGCCGAACACGGCGCTGATCACCGTGTTTGAAATGCCGTAGGTATCGTTCTTTCCGTTCTGATCCGGGTCTTCAAACGTCACCTTGCGCAGCGCGGTTTCCCATTCTTCGATGGTTACGGGAGTGGCGTCAATGCCGACGTTCTTGAGCCAGTCCAAACGCCAAATAAGCGTGGTGGGATATGAAGAACCCAAGTTAATGCCCTTTAAGGCGTATATCTTTCCGTCGACCATCGCGTCGACCCAAATGTTGTCGTCCGCATCGTACGCGTCGACGGCCGCGGTATAGCTTGGCATTTTGGCCAGCATTTCGGGCGTGATCTCCGCCAGAATGCCCTGCTGCTGATACTTGCTGGTATTCTGAACGTTCTTAATCTTCATGATGTCAGGCATCTCGCCCGAAGCGAGACGCACGCCCAGCACCTCGTCCCACTGCTGATCGTCTACGAACCAGAAGGACAGGTCGATGTTGTACTTTTCCTGAACCGCTTGAATTACCTTGGACGAAGCGGGGTCAGGCTGACCGTAGGTATTGTACGCCAACCATTCGACGGAGATTGGCTCGCGGTCTTGGAAGCGGTTCGCTTCCTCCGCGCCCGCCGTTACGCACGGCAGGATCATCGCCAGACACAACAGGACCGCAAGTAGTTTTCGCATGATTTCTCCTCCTTTTTGATAACCGTATATTCAATGGGTCTCACCCATTAAGGAAACGATTGAAGCGGTTATCCTTTGACCGCCCCTATCATTACGCCTTTGACGAAGTATTTCTGCAAGAACGGATATATGACAATGACAGGCAAGATTGAAACGACCAGCGTCGCCATCTTCATCGTATCGTTGTTCACGCTCACCTGCGTCATGATGTTCATATCCTGCAGCTGCCCTTGCAGCAGAATCTGGCGCAGCACCAATTGCAGCACATAGCGGCTTGCGTCGGAGATGTACAGCATACAATCCAGCCACGTATTCCAATGATATACCAAGCTCCACAGCGCGGTCGTCGCGATGACAGGTTTGGATAACGGAATTACGATGGACGTCAATACGCGCCATTCTGACGCTCCGTCAATGCGCGCGGACTCCTCCAGCGAATCAGGTATCGCTTCAAAGAAATTTCGGACAATGACGAGCGTATACGCGTTGACGGCGGCGGGCAGCACCAGCGCCCATACCGTGTTGCGCAGCTTTAGATATTTCGTGATAAGGATATAGTTCGGCACAATACCGCCGCTGAAGTACATCGTAAGAAGAACGAGAAATGTCCAGAACCCGCGGTTGGGCAGATATTTCTTTGAAAGCGGATACGCGCCCAGCGCGAGCAGCACCTGAGTTATTACGATGCCAAGCGCGGAGCGTATGATGGTGTTGAGATAAGCCGTCCAAATGGGCTTGAACTGCAAAACCTTCTCATAGCCCGACAGAGATATACGCGTCGGGAACAAGTGCAGTCCGTACTGCCCGACCACGTCGTTTGGACTCAGCGATACGGTTACGACCTGCAGAATCGGCAGCAGCGTTATCATGCATACAAGGACAAGCGCCGCGTAGATAATTCCCGTGAACAGCTTATCACCCGCCGTCTGCCGCTTCCACAGAAAGTCGGATCGTTGATTGAACGCCATACATGCCTCCTAAAACAGCGAGGTTTCGGAAACGCGTCTGAATACGAAGTTGCTGCCCGTCAGCAATACCAATGAAACCACGTTGCGGAACAGACCGACCGCCGTAGCGTACGAGAAATCCATCTGCTGCAATCCAACGCGATAGGTGTAAGTGGAGATGACGTCGCCGACCGAGAGCGTCTTGGCGTTCAGCAGGTTATACACCTGGTCAAAGTCGTCGTTCATTATACTGCCCATCGCGAATATGAACATGATTATGATTGTGGGCATGATGGAAGGCACCGTAACATGCACGATCTTTTGCATACGGCCGGCGCCGTCCAAGTCCGCCACGTCGTACATCTCGGGGTCGATGTTGGACATTGCGGCAAGGAATACGATAGCCTGATATCCTGTATTGCGCCACATACCCGAACCGACCAGCACTCCTCTGAACGTGCGCGGGTCGCCTGTAAAATAGACGGAATCCATTCCCAATTGATTTATGAAATAATTAACGAATCCGCGCGACGGCGAGAGGACCTCGATAACGATACTGGCCAGTACCACCCACGAGATGAAGTAAGGCATATAGGTGATCGTTTGAGCGACACGCTTGAATTTTTGACTGCGAATCTCATTGAGCATCAGCGCAAGCAATATCGGCGCAGGGAAGGTGAAAAGAATCTTATACAGGCTGATGATAAGAGTGTTTCTGAATACGGGGGCGAAGTACATGCCCGTAAACAGCTTTTTAAAATGCGCAAGTCCGTTGTCAGCCGCCCAAGGGCTTGCGAACATACCGTCGTTGAATCGAAAGTTCTTGAATGCTATTATAATGCCTGACATCGGGAAATAGTGGAATATGATATAATAGACCAGCACGGGCAGCAGCATTACGAACAGCGCCCAATGCCGCTTATATTGCCCAAGCAACGTGTCTCTCTTAGGTTTTACGTTTTGGAGTCCGACGATCGTCATTCGCGCTCCTCCATACTCAAGTCAAATTCGCCTGATTTCTTTCTGCCGACTATATCATATCGCAAATTGTTGTATATGGAAGCCTGAAATCATTTGCGATAGTATGAAATAATATGCGTAATTGCATATTTCAGGCGCGCCGAACCGCTTCTGCCGCAAAAGAGACTTGCGTCCGCGCGCCTTTCATATTACGATTAAGCAAACTGATAGGAGGGAATACAATGCAGCTGATATCGAAGCCCGAGTATGACGCCAGGACGGCCGCAAGCCGCGATCGGCGGATGAAGTGGTGGCGCGAAGCGCGGTTTGGCATGTTCGTCCATTACGGTTTGTACTCCGTTTTGCAGCGTCACGAATGGGCGATGGCGATTGATAATTTTGACCCCGAGGAATATGCCAAGCTGGCAGACTCCTTCTTGCCGAAAGAAAACGCGGCGATGGAATGGGCGAAGCTGGCTTCGGAAGCCGGCGCGCGCTACATGGTTCTCACAACGCGCCATCACGAAGGGTTCAGCATGTGGGATTCCGCCGTCAATCCCTATAACAGCGCGAATTACGGCGCGAAACGCGATATCGTGCGCGAATTCGTTGAAGCGTGCCGCGCGTATAACCTGCGCATCGGCTTCTACAGTTCGCTGATGGACTGGCACCACCCCGACGGCGCACGCTGCGCCTATGACAGCGAAGCGCGGAAACGTTTTACGGATTACATATATGAATTGAACCGCGAGCTGCTCACCCAATACGGGAAGATCGACATCCTATGGTATGACGTAGCGCGCCCCATGGAGCACTGCGAAGGCTGGAACTCGTTGGAGATGAATCAACGCTTTCGCGAGCTTCAGCCTGATATTATCATTAACAACCGC
>JAITHB010000071.1 GCA_031280145.1 Oscillospiraceae bacterium
TTCTTGGCTCATGAGCTCGCCTCCTTGTAATGTTTGGCTTGCACCTGCATTTTACATCAGGTCGCTCTCTTGAGCTATCCTTTTTCCTTCCCCCTGGGCATTTGATTTTTCTATCGGTCAACGCATGATAATTTCAGAGTGGCTAATTAACGCATGAAAAGTTCAGAGTTCTGGGAAAAATTGAGGTATGACAGAAATGTTAAACAGAAGCGAGAGAACGAAAGCAGAGATAATCGGGCTGTGCGTCAAGGGAAGAATCACAGCGAAAGACGCGGCGCAACGATTGAAGCTGAGTGCACCTTAGTCCATCTCCCAGCGCCCCTCTTCCTCACGCGTCTCGATCTCTTTGGGACGTTCCTCTATGCTCCGTCCTTCCAGATTCTTCAACGCTACCTTGCGAACGGCGCGGTGTTTCCCCTTCTTCTTTTCCTTCTTTACTGGCAGGTCTTTGTTCGTTAACTCAATAAATACCTCTTTGTCGATATAGTTATATAGACTGTAATAATCATAAATGGTAAATTATTCCATAGTAAGCGAATACGACGCAGGAGCTGAAAATATGGCCTGGTTTCAAAAGAAAAAGAACAAGCCAAAAGATGAAACCGTCGAGAAAATAAGAGATTACCTAAAGTCTGACGTGCGAACCGGTGCGGTAATGCTGACCGGTGACTGGGGCGGCGGCAAATCGTTCTTTATTGAGCATATTTTGCAAAGAAAGATATGGCCATGCAACTTCTTCACGGTCTCACTGTTTGGGGTAAACTCGCAGGAGCAGTTCGATAAAAAGGTTAAAGAAGTATATTCGCCGGGGAAAAGTAAATTCTTTACGGTGGCGGGCGCGTTGAGCTTCACTGTGCTTGTAACGATTCTGCTTAACGGATTTGAAGCATTATTCAGAACCCTCTTTGCCTACGATGTTCCGGAATTCAAATCCATATTCAATCTTGACATAATAGGAACGGCTGAAGTTGCGGGCAGTCTCGGAAAATTGATTGGCGCGATTCTCGGGTTCATTGCGCTAATAATATTTGCCCACCACATATTAAAGAAGCCGAAACCTAAGTCGCTCTTCATAAAAAACGTATTTGTCTTTGATGACTTCGAGCGCGCTTCGCTGGATATGAAGATGGTTATGGGGCTTATCAGCAACCTTATAGATGAGGGGATTAAAGTAATTATTGTGGCTAACGAGAATGAAATTTCAAACGATAAGAAAGAGGATTATGGAAAATTCAAAGAGAAAATTGTTTTTATGACTATTAACTATATTGCGGACAAGCGCAGCGTTATATCAGCTATAGTAGAAGAGACGGCGGAGGAATGCAGAAAACTAAATATATTAATCTATAATCTTTACTTCTTATGTTTTATGCTTGCATTCTGCGGTGCAACGATACTGTTGGTATATGGGTTTATTTCTAAAGACATAACCAATACGATATTAGGAATGTCGGCGGTTATTGCAGAAGCGGCTTTAAGAGAATACTTTGCAAAAAAGGGAATAACCATAGAAAAATATGCGGTTGCAGCCGCAGTTGTGGGAGGGATAATGATTGGAGTGTTAGCAGGATATGCGTTTGGAGCTGCGGGAATACGACCCGGCGAGATGGGACTGCTGGCAGCAGCAGAATTTGTATTGATACCCTTCATATTTATTAAAACACATGTCAGCAATCTTGCTAATACAAAGTACAGCCTTTTCTTACTTTCAGTCACAGATCCGCAAATATTTGAAAGCTGTAATAACTTCAGATTGCTAAAGAGAATTATAGCCCTATTTAAACCTATATGGAAGGTACTGGATGGCAGAGGGCGCGGCGAGCAAAGCTTTGTTAACAAGGAGGACAGCGATGAGTTTAATGCTTTTTTGTTAGAGTATTTTATTAGCATTGCTGTGAAAATGCAGCACGATGAAAATAAGCAAGATGGAAGCAAACCATTCCATTCTTATATTATGTCTAACTCTTTTAGGAGCAGCGTCTCCGAGAATGACAGTCTGAAAAGAGATATATTAAGGGTAAAAGGAATGTATGATGAGAAATACTCCTCCAAGCATGAACAGGTCGCATAATTTATAATAGTCGGCAAGAGTTCCGCCGTCATTATGTCATCGCTGTGGCTTGAGGCGGATGTTTGAGCGGCGTATGCCTGTTCCACTGCGGAGTTATCGTGCATTAACACCTAACCGATGATGGTATACCGCGCATTCGGACAACAAAATCGCCGCATACGCGGCAAGAATGGATGTGAATTATGGAAAGGTTCTACAAAATGGCTGAAGCTGCGAACAAGCGGTTTCCGAATGACGCGACGCCGTTTAAAATGGCGACGCGGCTGCTTGAAGAATGCGGCGAAGTCGCAAAGGAAATAAACCATTGGGAAGATACCGGAATTAAGCGGCAAAAGTATGGCGAGCCCTGCAAAGCGAGCTTGGCAAACGAGCTTAGGCAATCGATGGTCGTGCTTTTCAAAATAGCTGAGTACTATTCTGTCGAAGCTGAATTAGAAGAGTCAATCAATCAGGCGCTGAAGCGTTACGGTGATGAGGGGCTGATATAGTAAAGCGCTGTGTTCCTTTGATTTATTCGTTCTTGATTTTCAAGATATTACCGCCCAACTTTTTGTTCACACTATCAGAAATTCCGCTGCCTTTATCTTGACACAGCCTGTACAACAGTTCATAATATGCGTAATAGCTTAAGCGCGTAAGCAACATAAAAATACTGAACAGGAGGGTATATCATGAGAAACACAAGGCGGGCGCTCGCGTTGGTTCTTGCGGCAATGCTGATCGCTATGACGTTTGGCGCAATGGCAGGCGAGGTATCAGAGTGGAAGGTAACCATCTTTGACAGCGACGGAACGACAGTTTTGGCGGAGACGACGGTCAAGGGCGGAGAAACCGTTGTAATCCCTGAACTGACAAAAGACGGATACACGCTGTCAGGTCTGTTTGTGACCCCGGCTTTGCTGCGTCCGTTTGACGCGGAAGCCGCGATTACGAAGGATACGTCGCTGTTCGCGGCGTGGGAATCCGCGGTGGTCGACGAGCGTCCGTGGATGATCGCGGGCAGTCTGTCGGGATATCCTGAAAACAACTGGGGACACGCGTGGCCGCAGGACGATTTTCTGCTGAAGCCTGTGGAAGGCGCGGTCAACACGTTTGAAGCGGAGCTGAACCTCTACGCGGGCGATGAGTTTAAAATCGCCGTAATCGATGAGAACTACGGCTGGTATGACAACGTCGGCGGTTCCGCGCTTGTTCCGAATGAACGCGGCGCGCTGTCAGGCGGCGAAGACGCTTTTAACTCAGGCGCGAATATTAAGGTTAAAGAAAGCGGCAAGTATCGCCTGACGTTAACTACAGACGCCGAAACGCTGTCGCTTTGCAAGCTGGCGTATGAGATTGCAGGAGATGCCGACGCGGTCGAGCATAAGTTTAACTTCCAGGTTCAGGGCGACTTCAACGGATGGGGCGCGAACCCCGAAGACAATATTATGGCGCAGACGCACGGTGAAAACGAATGGTCGATAACATTGTCGGTGCCTGAAGGCGAAACGTGGACTTTCGGCATAAAGAACCTTGAGGGCGGCGATTGGTATGATCTGCGCAAGGTAGACCCGACCGCCTCCCCAAACATCACGATTGAAGCGGGCGGCTGGGAAATCCGACTTGCCGTTGACACAAGCGGCGATGAACTTGCGGTAACCGCGTTCACCGTGACCGCAGTCGAGTGAAGAGTTAAAAGGGAAGAGTTAAAAGTTAATGGCTATGGTCTTTAGTCCAAACCCTCTTTACTATCGACTTAACCATTAACTTTTCACTCTTCACTCTATAAAACCCTGATATCGTGCTGTTCGCCGCAGGCGCGTTTCAGAATATCTCTCACCAGTTGAACGACGACGCCCGCCTTCTTAACCGCCGAAAGAATGATTGAAGAAGGCGGTGCATCCTCCCCGTCGTACGCTGCGACGACGGGGTTCCGTCCGAGCAGCGTGAGGGTTCGCGCGTTTGCAAGCCCGAACGCGGCGAACACTGTGTCGTCGGATTCGGCGCGGACTGCCGCTTCAAGCGAAGGGTCGCGCGAATCGTAGACCGCGTCAAACGCGTTCGCCACGCGGCTCATAATACGCTCGTTTCTATACGCGTCGTAAAGCAGAGCCAGTCTGCCCGCCTTCGTTCTCTCGCGGATCAGATGCGCAACGCCCGCGAAATCATCGTATATCATATAGAAGACGGGATCATCGACGACGCCGTCAACGCACAACAGCGGACAGAAGTTCAACTTGCCTATCGTATAGAATTCGCTCACGGTCGGGTCGACGGCAAGTATCGCGTCCACATGCGCGCTGCGCTGACGCATACACGTATCGGTCAGATGAATGAGGGTATACCCTAAGCGTTCAAACTCCTCCGCGAGACGCTGAATAAGCAGCGCGGTGCGGACTGCGCGGTCGGGCAGGGACCACGCGTACGGCGCGTAAACTCCGACCGTAAACCGCTGACCCGTCGCAAGCGCGCGCGCCGCGCGAGAGTAGACGTAACCCGTAAGATTGGCGTAGTGCAGTATCTTCTGCCGCGTGTCCTCGCTGATTCTCTGATCTTCGCGGGCGTTAAGCACATATGATACCGTCGCGGCGGACACGCCGCACGCTTTGGCGATGTCCTTCATTGTTATCATACGGCCGCCGCGCGATTCGTTTTCATTTTCGTTTCCTTTACTCATAAACTTAAGTATAGCATTACAGGCGGATTGGAGCAAACATTGAACATTGCCGCATTATCGCACAGACCGGGTACGCCGTACGTATGCGCCGCTGCCGAACGCAAGGTTGCGCTTCGTTTGCGCGCGCCGCGCGGCGAAGTTCTTTCCGCAGACGTGATATACGCGGAAAAGTTCCGCTGGCACGAACCCGAGCGTCGGCAGTCTTCCGCGATGGCGCGTATTTGCTCTGACGAACGCTTCGATTGGTTTTCGGCAACGCTTGCGCTTGACGACGACAGGCTTATGTATATATTCAGAATCAACGCTGCGGAGGGCGTGCTTTATCTGTCGGAAGAAGGTGTAAGCCGCGATTTCTCGTTTGAGCTTGGATATTTCAACTGCTTTCAGATTCCCGCCATTCATGAAGAAGCTATTCTGCGGGTTCCCGAATGGCTGCGCGGTTCGACGTGCTACCAGATTTTCCCTGACCGCTTCGACGGAGATGTAAGCGGCAAGCCGTTTGTCAACATGAAGCGGGATGATTTGCCGCAGCCTGAGTCGTTCGCGGGCGGCGACCTTGCGGGGATAACGCGCAGACTGGATTATCTTGAAGATCTGGGGATAAGATGCCTGTATTTGACGCCTGTGTTTCAGTCGTACAGCAGCCACAAGTATGACACGCTGGATTACACGCGTGTGGACGAACGGTTCGGCGGAAACGACGCGCTTCGAGAGCTGATTGACAACGCGCGCAAGCGCGGTATGCGCGTACTGCTCGACGGCGTGTTCAACCATTGCTCCGACGATCATCCGTTCTTTGCGGAGGTGAGGCAGCTGGGTTATGAATCCCCATATCACGGATGGTTCTATATCGACGGAGACAAGCCTGACGCAAAGCTTCGTAACTACAGGACGTTCGGCGACGTTTCGTATATGCCGCGCTTTAATACTGAATGTTCTTCCGTAATCGATTATTTCTGTAAAATCGGTCGGTATTGGATCGAGGAATTCGGCGCGGACGGCTGGCGGCTTGACGTTTGCGACGAACTGTCGCATGAGTTCCTGCGCTCGTTCAGGCGCGCGGTTAAAGCAGCGAACCCCGACGCGATTATACTGGGCGAAATTTGGCACGACCCTTCGATGTGGCTGACGGGAGATCAGCTCGACGGCGCGATGAACTACGGCTTGACGAAGGCGCTGCTCGATTTGTTCGCGGATACGCCATTCGGCGATCTTGGCGCGCGCGGATTTGCGGATCGACTGACACGACTGTTGATGCGCTGTACGGATCCCGCGAACGACATGATGCTGAATCTGCTTGGCTGTCACGATACTCACAGGTTCCTGACGCGTGTCGGCGGAGACGCGCGGAGATTGGCCGCCGCGTATGCCGTGATGTTCTTCTTCCCCGGAATGCCGATGGTCTACTACGGCGACGAGATAGGCATGACGGGCGGATACGATCCCGATTGCCGCGGCTGTTTCGACTGGAACAGCGATAACTGGAATATGCAACTGCGGGAGACGGTGAAACGGCTCACGGCGCTGAAGCGGTCGCCCGCTCTTGCGAAAGGCGATATTGATATAGAGGCGGAAGGCTCTTTTATAAAGATAACGCGCAGGCATGGGAACGACGCGCGCCGGCTTCTTCTTAACGCATCCTCCTGTTCTGAAACTTTTGACGGTATAACGCTGCCGCCGTTCGGCTTCGCCGTTGACGGCGATATTTACTCTCCCGTTCATTCAAACGACTGTAAGGAGGAACTGTCATGCGTAAACTCCAAAAGTGCTTGATCATAACTCTGGCGGTATGCATCGCCTTACTGCCGCTGAACGTCTTTGCCGAAGAGGCGCAGGGGCCTGTTTATCGAGCCGTGACGGCGCGATTCGTCGGCGACATAGAACCGAACGCCAAGGTGATGGTTCTGGAGAACGATACCGCCATCGAGCTTGGATATGTGGAGCAGCTGATTTCCGCGTTCAACGAAGCGTATAAGGATTACGGCGTTAAGGCTGAACGGGCTTTAATCCCGTTTCCCCGCAGATATGTTTTTGTCCGTTATTTCATCGTATAATCGCATTAGACGCTCATCGCGAACAGACTTTCTTAACTCGCACTCCCAAACGACTATAACGCGCCAACCGAGAACCTCTAACTTTCTTATAGTTTCCGCATCGCGCCGTTGGTTCTTTGCGAATTTGTTTTCCCAAAACTCAACCCTCGACTTAGGCGGCGAAAAGTGCGGACACCCCTCGTGTTTATGCCAAAAACAACCGTGTACGAATACGATTGTTCCATGTTTAGGCAGAACTACGTCCGGCTGACCGGGATAACGCCTATCGTTCTTACGAAATCGCAATCCGCGAGAGTGTAGATAGCTTCGCACAGTGACCTCTGGTTTCGTGTCCTTGCTTCGATTTCTTGACATAACATAACTTACGACTTCTTCCTTAGTGCGTCCTTTGACGGACATAACGCCATCACCCGCCATCACCTGACGGCGGCGTAAATTCGGACACAAGGCGATTACTCAAATCAGATAGCGACTTGATAACGCCGAGATTGCTGTACTCAAAGTTCTGTGTTAAACTATCCCATTGCATGAACCCGAGCAGATGTTCACGGACACCGCCGTCCACTAATTCTTGTATATGGGATATATGCTGTTCAGTTTGAAGCATTTGTACTAAACGTGGACTACCGCCGTTGTCTATATTCAGGAGCAGTCCATACTTTGCACCTGACACAAGGCAATATCCGACCAACTGCGACCACGCGCTCAATCCCGCGCTTTTTACAAGTTTGACTTCCAGTATTAGTAATTCAAACTTCTGTCCGTCCGTTATTAGCGCGAAGATGTCGAGGTTAAGAGGCGGCACGCGTTTCGAGAAGTTATCGGCGCAAGCGCACTCTAATGGGTGCTCGGCGATTATCCTTTGCAGATTCGCTTTAAGCTCTCCAATCCCCCAAAAGACGTGCAAATCACGGTTACTACTCGCCTTAAAATTGCTCTTTAACTGCGCCTCAATGAAACGCTGTATCTCAGGATAGTAGGAAACCTCGTTACGCATTACGCAAATCCTCCTCCGTTATCGGTCTAACGCGAAGTTTATACGGATTATCAGCGTCACGCGAAACTAATCGAGCATAGACGGTAGAATTGTTCGCGCCCACCAACGCTCCACGACCGTTACCGACTATGACTAACGGGGTCAGCAAATCAGGGCAACGTATCTCTACGCACAGTTCGGGTGTGTTCGCGATATGTCGTGCGATTATCGCGTCATATCCTTTTGGACGCGTTCCGGTTAGTTCATCGTTGTTAGCAATTATGTAGGCTATCGCCTGCATAATTTCCGCAATTGGATAGCCAACTTCCGTTGACGTTCCATATAGGTTCGTCTTGTCGTTCACTTGATATTGATTATACAGCGACACAACAGTCATATTTGATACCGTGTACTGTCTCCGCTCAAAAAGCGGGTTTGCCGCAATGATTCCGTCAATCTCTGCAAGCGGCTTTTTGCTTAAAATGGGGAACGGATTGACGAGTTCTCCAACATTCGTTAACTCGTGCGCTATCTTGTCATAAGGCGCGTGTTCACACCCCATTACTGTGCAAACGTGACGGTTATGAATAAAATGTCCACCGCGAATACACGCCGGAAGTCGGGTATCGTTTTCGGCGGCGTGAACGCAAGTAGGCGTTACGTTTATTTCTCGTTCAGGGCAAGGCGTAGTCGTATGCGATTGATGTTGGAGACTGCGATTAGCCTGAGAGGATTCCGCTTTCGTGCGAAAAGCGAACGCGCCGAAACGAGCATACTGGTCAAGCGGTATGCGGAGCTTAAATCCTTTATTCCATTGAGGATAATAAGTGTCATTGCCACAATGGAAATTGGGGTGATTCCATAAAATTTGGTCGGGAATACAGTTTACGCTGTACAGTAAGCGGCAAAGATTACAAACGAACGTAAAATTAAACCCTTTCATTTCAAATGAGAGTATCTGTACCTCATCAGTAAAACGCCGATGCGATTTCGCCATACTGCCGATTGTGTCTGCAAGACCTGCGATAAAGCGGCGTTTAAGATTATCATCTACCAAATCTTGAACTACCCTGCTAATATCTGCGTCTTGGCGCACTTCTCCCTCACAGGCAATACCATAGGCAGTCAGGTCGGCTTTTAGCGCAGTTGTATCTCCCTCGCACAGTATCGTCCAGTTACCGCCCGTAGTCGTTTCATACTGAACAGATACGTTATAAATAGCGCGAAAAACTTGACCAACTGTCCGGAGAATATCTCCCGCTATTTGTCCGGCACGTTGAGGGTTTTCTTCGTATGAACCCCACTTTTTATAGGGTAACTTTATCCTAAACGCATCCTCTGCGTTTCCGAAGATACCTCCGCCGATAATCAGACCCAAGAGGTAGGCTTTGTCGGTATTCATTGTTCGATTACTCCTTCCCCTTGAAAGATTTGCTCCATAATTGCGGTAGCTATATTCTTCGCTAACTCGACAGGAACGGCGTTGCCGATAACCTTATACATAGCCGTTATGTCACGGAGCGTATCCGTCATAAACTTAAACGTATCAGGGAAAGTTTGAAATCTCGCCGCTTCGCGAACCGTATATCGCCGATTTTCCAAAGGGTGAACTATACCGCAGTTTTCCGGTTGTGCAGAAGCCGTTATCGTTCCGCATATTTCATTCCGAGCGAATCTACGGTAGAACTTAGGCGAATGATATTTTTTCATATCATCGCGTATCTTTTGAAACCGTAGCGCAAGATGTTCATAGGGTACGTCTTTCCACGAGCCGCCCTCCGGTATGTACGCTATCATTTCCAATGCCTGCGGCGAAAGCTCCCAGTCCACCTGATTAGGAACATCTTTAGGCCTGGAGAGAACATCGCCGACCGACAAATTCTCTCTCGGCATTTTCTTCGGAAAAGTAAACGTCTTACCTAAGTCCTTGCGCACACCTACGAATAGCACTCTTTGCCTGTTCTGCGGCACTCCGTAGTCTGCGGCGTTTACCAGTTGATGAACGACATTGTAACCGACATCGTTCATATTGGATAAATCCTCCGTGATAACTTCGGCTAAGTTGCGTCCGTCTATATATTTTGTAGACAGCAAACCTTTCACATTCTCGAACACGATAACCTTAGGCATCTTTTTGCCGATTATTCGCAGGCACTCTTTATAGAGCATACCACGAGAGTCGTGTACACCCTTACGGCTACCAGCATTTGAAAACGGTTGACAAGGAAATCCCGCAGTTAGTATATCGCAATCCGGGATTTCGTCTTCTCCGACCGTTAGAATATCGCGCGGGTCAATCTTTCCATTTCCAAAGTTAAGGTTATAGACGGCTTGCGCGTCCGAATCGAAGTCGTTCGCCCACACGCCATTAAAGCCCGCTGCTTGAAAGCCGAGGTCAAGCCCACCGCACCCCGAGAACAGGGAAACCAATTTAGGGCTATGCTCTTTTGGTATCGCCATAAGGAACTCCTTTCTAAATCGGGAACTAATCATCGCTTAACGCGTTGCCATCCCGATTTGATATTCTCTTTATATATTTTCCGCTCCGTATTCGAGCGTCATCGGGTTTTTCGGTATCAAGAGGCATTATCCACGCACCGGCTATCTTTGAAGCGTTTTTAATGCGACCTTCTTCGCACAGCTTTGTTACACGCCGTGAGGATATTCCCCATTGTTCACTTGCCAATTTAACAGTTAGCAGTTCTATTGGACACACCCCCCAATATGCAGAGTTGCCGAAGCTACTCATATGCCCCTTAATTTTATACTAGATTCGGAACGATGTCAAGAGGGAATTTTGCGTTATCGAAAAAATATTTTCCCCGCGCCGTAAAAAGTCCTTGACAAAACAGGCTGAACGGCTGAACACCGACCAATATGCCGACCTTGCGACGGACGGGCCTTACGGATACGGTCCCGACGTGTGGTATCAGGCGAACGACATTATTATGAAGTACGCGCAGGCGCAGCACATTCTGCCGCTGCCTTACTACGAATTGGAGGCTCGCGGGCAGGTTCCGCAGTCCGCATGGGACGCTTACGCGATAAACGTACAGGGTGAAACGCTTTACTGCGGTCTTCCCGTGAACGTGCAAAGCGGAATGCTGTTCTACATCGAGTCGATGCTTCCCGATAACTGGCAGACCGATTGGGACGCAAACGCGAACGGCGTTCCCGATTTCTTCGAGACATATACCGCCCTCTACGTTCTGAGCGAAGACATCAAGCAGAACGGCGGCAAGACGGAATACGGCTATCTGGACGAACTGGTCGACACATATTTTATGGGCGGATACCTGTTCACATATGGCGCGTACATATTCGGAAACAACAATCAGGACGCGGCGGACATCGGATTGAGCCGTGGCGAAGCCGTGAAAGGCGCGCGGATGATTCGCCAATGGGCGGCGCAGATGGACAACACGGAAGTGATCGACAAGTCGTTCTCGTCCGCCGCGTACAACTACCTTGCGAGCGGCAGGATGCTTTGCACGGTTACGACGCCTGATGTGCGCGCCATGTTTCTGCGCGAGATGGCAGCGAACGGTTGGACGGCGGAACAGGCGGAAGCGGATCTTAAGATGATCAACGTGCCGAGGCTTCCCGTATCGGGCGACCTTACGGCCGACGACTGGCGCGATACAATTCTTCGCATGGATGAACTGACGCTGCCGACGCGCATGATGGGCGGCGTGAACGGCTACGGAATATCGGCTTACACTCAATACCCGAAGGCTTCGCTGGCGTTCGCGCAGTTCGCGGCTTCGTATGAGCAGGTTATGCTGCGCAATCGTCTTTTGGGAATCACGCCCGCGCGCGCGGACGCCGCCGCCGAGGTTGGAAAGACTGACGATACCGTCCGCGTTCTGTTTGAAAAACTGGACGACGAACAGATAGACGTGATGCCCGCAATTCAGGCGGTCGGGCAGATATGGACGCCGTGCGAATCGTTCCTGGTCGATGTAACTACCGACGCGCTAAGCGGAAACCGCGGCGAGGCCGTTCATTTCGCGACTGACGCGGAGCTGCAGGCGGGATTGGATCGCCTTGTTCAGCAGATTCACGACGCGATATTTACGTTACAGTAGAAGCAATGAAAAATCAAGAATGAAGAATGAAAAATAAATAGTGTATGACTTTAGGTTTCAAACACTTAATTTTACATTCTTCATTTTGCATTCTTCATTCGCAACAGGAGGATGTTTCGTGACGGTAAACAATACGCAGAAGAAACGGGCACGCTCGCCTTCTGTATTAACAAAGCTCGCCGCCTTCGCCGTTTGGTCGCCGCTGCCCGTAAAGTTGTCCGCGATGATATGGGGACTAGGTCAGTTGATTTACGGGCAGATAACGAAGGGGCTTATGCTTCTCGCGGCGTTCGCGGGTGTGCTGTGGTTCTTTATATCGCGCGGATTCCGCGACATAGCGGGGTTCTTCACGCTGGGGACGGTGCGGGAGAATCTCTGGCTTGGCGTTCCCGGCGACAACTCCATGCGTATGCTTATACTGGGGCTGTTCTCCTTATTCGCGCTCGGTTTCGCTTTTACCGTGTGGTACACAAATGTCAAAGACGCGGCGTTCACAGCGCGCCGCG
The DNA here is from genome assembly GCA_031280145.1 of Oscillospiraceae bacterium. GTDB lineage: Bacteria > Bacillota > Clostridia > Christensenellales > Aristaeellaceae > JAITHB01. The sequence continues at coordinate 12,352 of JAITHB010000071.1, forward strand.
TTGAGCGCGGAAAGAAGCCGCGCAGCTTCCGCGAGAGCGCAGCGGCATTGGCGGACGGCAAGTTCCACGCCGCCGCTCTTACGGTACCCGTTATCGGCGTCGCGATATTCAGCATACTGCCGATTGTGTTCATGATCCTGATAGCGTTCACGAACATGGGCGGCGAAATTGTTCACCCCGCGCTGGCGGAATGGAGCCTGTCGGCTTGGAACAAGATACTCAGCTTCGGGAAAGTCGGCGCGACTTTCGTTAAGATACTCGGCTGGAACGCGGAGTGGGCGATAGCGTCTACCGCCGTCAACTTCTTCGGAGGTTTACTGCTCGCGCTTCTGCTGAACAAGAAGAATGTGCGTGGAAGTAAGATTTGGCGCGCGTTTCCGATAATCGCGTATGCCGTGCCCGGTTTCATATCTATGCTCGGCTTCAAGTTCATGTTCAGCCAATCGGGTCCTGTAAATCAGATGCTGACCGCGTCGGGACGCGGCGCGATATTCTTTCTTTCAAACGTTGAGAGCGCGAAATGGTGGGCGCGCGGCATCGGTCTGTTTGTGTACGCGTGGATTTCGACGCCGTCAATAATGCTGATGACGACGGGCATACTGTCCAATATAAGCGCCGATCTGTATGAAGCCGCGTCGATTGACGGCGCGACGCCGTTCAAGCAATTCACTAAGATAACCTTGCCGTTCGTCGTGTTCTCTCTCACTCCTGTTCTCATATCGCAGTTCGTCGGCAATTTCAATAACTTCGGAATCTTCTTCTTCCTTCGCGGCGGACTGCAGAGCAACTACGCCGATTACTTTCTGGCGTCCGATACCGACCTTCTCATCAATTGGCTGTACAACTTATCGGTCAACAATAATTATTACTCAATAGGCGCGGCGATCAGCCTGATGATATTTGTCATAACAGGCGTTTGCTCGCTGGCTGTGTATGTGAACTCCAAAGCGTACAAATCGGAGGATACGTTCAGATGACGGCAGCACATCGCGTTCGCCCCCGCAGAATCGTTGACGACACGCTCACATATACGGCGCTGATTATAGTCAGCCTGATTTTCGCGTTCCCCGCCGTATGGCTTGCGCTGGCGTCATTCTCCAAATCGGGCGACTTGTTTTCGTTCAGCGGATTCTTCCCGAAGGAGTACAGCGTAAACACGTTCCGCGAGCTGTTTACGAACGACGTCAACGGGCTTTACCCATACGGAAAGTGGTTCATGAACACGCTGTATGTCGCCGCCGCGTCAAGCCTTCTGGGGACGCTGCTGGTCATTCTGACGGGATATGTTATGAGCCGCTTTGAGTTTAAGGGGCGCGCGGGGCTCAAGAAGGCGACGCTTCTGCTGGGCATATTCCCGGGGTTCATGGGGATGACGGCAATCTTCATAATATTCGCGCAGTTGGGTCTGCTCAACCGATTGGAAGCGCTGATACTGCTGTACGCGGGAACCGCGCCGCTTGGCTATCTGGTGCAGAAGGGCTATTTCGATTCCGTGCCGGCGTCGATTAACGAAGCCGCACGGATTGACGGCGCGACGCAGCTTACGATATTCACGCGCATAACGCTGCCGCTGTCCAAGCCGATGATTGTCTACACCGCGCTGACGACGTTCGCGTGGCCGTGGAGCGACTGCCTGCTGCCGCAGCTTCTGCTTAAGCAGCGCGAATCGTGGACGGTGGCTGTCGGCTTGTATAACATGCCCGATCAGCAGTTCGCGAGATTCGCGGCGGGCAGCGTGTTTATAGCGGTGCCGATCGTTATACTGTACTTCTGTTTGGTTAAGTATATAGTGGGCGGACTCACTGCGGGAGCGGTGAAGGAATGAGGTTAGACCGGTTTCACATCATGTAAGAACGTCATAATAAGAAGCCCGATTTGAGGCGGGCTTCTTGTATAGTACGGCGGAAAGAATAATGAGCCGAGTTCCCAGCCGCTTGTTTATGTTCATGGATTTTCAACAGTTATCCATTTGTCGCGCGTTTGCCGAATATAGAAATTATTATCCGAACTGACGTTTCCGTCGTCACCCACAATCTTCATTTGGATAAGGTGCCGACCGTTTGTGAATTGTGTTGTATCCCAAACGATTGCAAACCCCGGCAGCGGAGTTGAGCTTGAATAGTCGCGCGCATCTTTTCGGGTCGCCTCAAGGGCATCATCCCGAATATGACGGTCCGCGTATCCAATCGGCTGACCGTCAACGGTGATAAGCACGTTATTCAAGTCGCCGTACACCGCCCATCCTGCGAGAATAACGACCCCTTTAGCCGGTTTGTTATTGTAATCATCGTCTAACCAACCATCAAACGGCAGTTTCAGAGTCGGCGAACCTTGCGTATGTATGGCAAAGCGCAATGACATCTTGGGCATAGTTATCTTTTTCTCAATACTTAATGCCGATCCTGATGAAGTCACGCGAAAAGTATAAGCTTCGCCGGGCTCTAAATCGGTAACTCTGTAATGCGCTCCGAGTGAAAATCCATCATCAAGAACAAACGGCTCATCGTCTTTTCCATGCGTAACGCTGAATGTGTCGCCGCTCAGCGAAGGGCAGTCCCAGTAAAGATGTGCGCTTGTTGCGCTGTCGGGGTAGACGCGCAGGTTCGACAGCGCAGGTTGATCCGACGCGGACTTGGTTGTTTCGGGAGCAGGTGTATTCTCAAACTGAGACATATCAATTACTTCAGCCACTACAAAGGTGGTAGTTGCTAATGCGCAGAAAATGAGCATTGAAACGAGTATCTTGAGAGGATAGGTCTGCGTCGTGTTGTGATTCGAAATAGAGTGTGACTTCATCGTATGTTCCTCAAATTTCTATTTTTAGGTTCATCGTTCACAGTGCTCCATCTATAGCACATTAGTCGAAATCTCCGATGCCTAACTCTCCGGCATAATCATTTATGTTTTCGTCATCAATATTGAAGTAAATACCATAAGGCTCGTCGAATTGATATCGATTCATCTGACTGTCATAATAGTACACGGCGTACCGCATATACTTGCCGTTGTCAACAAGTTTCGCATATAACCCATTCGGTGCGCCGGGTTTGCTTCCGTCAAAGCTGTATAAGTATATTTCGTTTCCTCTTATCTCGTAGTTGCCCTTATTTTTACTTATATTTGTTTCGCCCGCATACTGCATCCAAGAATAAAAATCTGTGCTTGAGGTAAATGAAATATAATCATAAGAGTCTTCAAACGAATTAGTATGGAACCATGTTGTATAAATGTATTTATTATTGATTGTAGGTGTCTCTATCGGAACAGGCGTTACAGCCGCCGCCGCTTTCGGCATCGTAACAGATACCTTCAGGTATTCATTCTCGGGCATAGATGGAGTACCGACAGCAAATTCATAGCTCGCTTCAGGAATCAGGTTAACTAAGTTCACGCTCGAATCGGTTGTAGTAGATATCAATACGAAACCGGAAGTATTGCCGCTCTTGAAGTATACATTACATTCCGTGGGTATCGGGTTACTCCATTCGAGTGTCAATTGCGTCGGACTTATTGCGGCGGCTCTGAGGTCGGTAATGGGCGCCAGAATGCCGATTACCCATTCCGTAATGCGTTTGGCTTTGTCTGCGTCCTTGCTGTCGCCGCCCATCTCACCATGATTGAATCCGACGAACTCCTCGTAATGCCCGGGCATTGCCTGCAATTTGAGATAACCCATCATGGTCGCGGATTGATAAGGAACCGTACCATCACCGCTCCCGATCAATGTCTCCAACCAGTTTGCATTTGATAAAGAATCTATCTCTTCGAGAGTTTCACCGTCTTTGAAAATAACCGTATTCATTGTGGGTAATCCGATTCCCACACCGAAGTAAGCATTTTCATACGACGCCAAAACGTTAACGCCATTAGCGCGAATATTGGACTGCGTACTTCTTGTTTGCGCGAAATTACTGAATATTATATTGCAATATTGATTGTATTGTTCCAAGGTGATTTTTGTTGCATAGTCGATGAAGGCAACGTCACGATCAACAAAAAAGTCGGTTTGGCGAACATATTCTTGCGTCGGAGAAAGCTCTGCCACCCCCGGCCAACTTGCTTTTACTCTTTTTTGAAGTCCCCACGTCCCCAAGAATGCGTCGCCGAATGTATTCGTTATGTTATCAATGACTGCGCTTTCCGTCCACATTCCGAAGTTCAGGAAGTCCCAATTTAACACCGCATTAATAAGCTGGGGCGCGCCTTCATAGGGAGTGGCAAGCGTCACGATTTTGTTGATAGCATCGGTTCCGTATTCAGCAGCGTAATTAGACGCAACCAGTCCGCCCATACTGTGGCAAACCAAATCGACACTTGTCACGCCCAGTTCATTTATAATAAAATTACGCAACTCTTTCGCTGTCTCGTAATTGCTCTGTCGCCAATCGTATGAGAAAAAGTATACAGGTCTCTCGCCGGTAGATGCGCAAAGCTCATCCACAAGAAACTTATATGTATTTTTTGCACCATATTCGCGTAAGCCCGGCGCTTGCTTTTTTTGATCGACCTTCCGAAAGGGAAAATATACAGTTTTCGTGATATCGAGAGCTGATCCGTCTACTCCAAGAAAGCCAAACCCTGTGTCCTGAGATATCAATCCTGCGATTTGCCCAAGCTTATTTATAAATTGTACCCGAATATCGGCATCCCAATCTTTTGTGATAATATCGGGAAGACTGCTGATGACAGTACCCTCGTCCTTGGGCGCCCAAATCAAATGCCGGAGGGTCGGATCAGAATAGAGCCTTGTTCCGACAACGCCGGGTATAATGATGATAGGGATATCATTTTCCGCAAGAACTTGTGACGCAGGCAGGGCGAATGAGAAAGCAAGGCAGAGTACCGCGATCAATGTTGATACAACAATAAACCGATGTGCTTTTGTTTTCATAACTCTTATCTCCTCTTCGTATTACCTTATCAGTGGTAACGTTCTTTTAAAACTCGTATGCAATTTTCTGTTTGAATTCGCCATTGGCGACCGTATAGATTATAACACTCTGCGAGCGATAGAATCAATCGAAGTATTACGAAATCGACTATGCCGCTTTCTTCTGTCACGCCTTATGCTATCCATGCGGAACAGTCGGAACAATCGCATAAAAAATCGCCTCCGGAATTCGGCTCATGGTTTTCAGCCTCGGCCTTCCGGCGGCGGTTTTCTGTGCTGCGGTTGTACTTATCAGTGCGATCCGGGCATCTTGTTATCGGATTTATCACGCCCCATCCCGCGCGCTTCTGTCGGTCAGCTTCGCGCCGCTTACTTTTCGGAAGCTTTTCATAGGGAATAAACCTGTTCATCGTATATCACTCCTCTCATATATATTATATACGATTAACTTAAATTGCGCAACCGACTCGGGAAAACCCATCCTTTTCCTCTCTTTTACAGCGGTGCGGTCGTTGCGCAGAACAAACCAAGTGTGATACAATTCCAACCGGCGCAAAAAAAGTAACGGGAATCAACCGAACGAGTCCGCAATACGGCGGCATAAACGCAAAGGAGACCTCAAGTGCCACACTGGAAACGCAACGCTGCGCTGTTTTTAACCGGGCAGGCGGTCACGCTGTTCGGCTCTATGCTGGTGCATTACGCGATTATGTGGCATATCACGCTGCAAACCGATTCGGGGCTGATGGTCGCCCTTTTCACGGCCGCGGGAACGCTGCCGATGTTCTTCATCTCGCCCTTTGCCGGCGCGTGGGCTGATCGCCACAACAAAAAGCTGCTCATCAACATTGCCGACGCGTCAATCGCGGCGGTCACGCTCGTCTTGGCCGTTGTGTTTTCGCTGGGTTGTGATTGGGCGGGGCTGCTCTTGGTCTGCGCCATTATGCGCGCGTTCGGGCAGGGGGTTCAGATGCCAGCCGTGAACGCGCTGATTCCGGAAATCGTACCGGAAGAGCATTTAATCCGCGTCAACGGCATCAGCGGCAGCATTCAGTCGCTGGTGATGTTCGCTTCGCCTATGGTAGGCGGCGCGTTGCTTGCGGTCGCGCCATTGCAGACGCTATTGTTTATTGATGTCGTAACCGCCGCGATCGGCATCAGCATCTTGTTTTTCTTTGTGAAAACACCTGTTCGCGTCAAAAAGCAGGGGTCCGAAGACGCCGTAAAAACTTATTATCACGACATAAAGGAAGGGCTGCGCTATATTCGCGGACATAAATTCGTGCGGCGTTTTCTGGTGTACGCTGCGCTGTTCAATCTGATGGTCGCGCCTGCCGCGATCCTGACCCCGTTGCAAGTGACGCGGGATTGGGGCGACGGCGTCTGGCGGGTGTTCGGCGGGATGTCTTTCGGTGCGGAGCAGCGGCTGGCAGCTATTGAGGTCGTCTTTTCTGTCGGCATGATGCTGGGCGGCCTTGTTATGGGCACGTGGGGCGGCTTCAAGAACAAAAGCCGCTCCATGGCGCTTTCCACCTGCCTGTTTGGTATTGGCACAATCTGGCTTGGATTGCTCACCAACTTTTGGGGCTATCTTGTTTGCATGGGATTGGTCGGGCTGGTGATGAGCCTCTCGCAAGCGCCCATGACGGCGCTCATACAGACCAATGTGAAACCGGACTATATGGGGCGCGTGTTCTCGGTGGTAACCATGATTTCCACGCTGGCAATGCCGTTGGGTATGCTGCTGTGGGGACCGTTGGGCGACGTCGTCGCCATCGATCGGCTGTTGATTGGCTCAGGCGCAGTTGTGTTTTTCGTGGGACTTGCCTTCGTGCTTGATAAAATTATTTTTCGGGCGGGAATACCCGCGAACAAAGCAAATGAACAGGACGCCTCAACCACACCGCAGTCAACCGAAACATGAATTCGAGGGATAAAGGAGGGATATAACGTTATGTCAGAAGATTTTGAACTGAACACGCAAGTATCGGAGATTGCCCGCCGCATCCGCGAGCTGCGCGACCTGTCCGATATGACGCTCGCGGAGATGGCGCAGATGTGCGGCGTATCGGAAGACGAGATGAGCACCTATGAGGGCGGCGAGGTGGATATTCCGATAAGCTTCCTCATCAAGCTGTCGGAGAAGTTCCATGTGGATATGACCGAAATGATAACGGGCGAATCGCCCAGGCTTACGACCTACGCGCTTACGCGCCACGGCAAGGGTGTGAAGGTGCTTCGCCGCAAGCATTATGAATACAAGAATCTGGCGTACAATTTCATCGGGCGCAAGGTTGAGCCGCTGGACGTAATAGTGCCGCTGGGTATAAACCCCGAATTTGTACCCAGCAGCCACGACGGTCACGAGTTCGACTACGTGCTGGAAGGGACGCTGCGTTTGCACATCGCGGGCAAACAGGTGACGCTCGGACCGGGAGACTCAATCTACTATGATTCGCATAACCCGCACGCGCTGGAGGCGGTAGGCGGCGACGTGCATATGCTCGCTATTGTGATTCCATAGGAGGGGCAGGAAAAATGCTCGCAACCAGATATACAAAGATGGACTTCATGTCGCAGGAGGAATTCGAGCGTGGATTCCGCCTGTCGATTCCCGATAATTTCAACTTCGCGTACGACATCGTGGACGAATACGCCAGGACCGAACCCAACAAGCGCGCGCTGCTGTGGACGAATCCCGCGGGCGAGGCGCGTCTGTTCACGTTCGCGGACATATCTCGCGAGAGCAAGAAGGCGGCGAACGCGCTTCGCTCTCTGGGTATCGGCAAGGGCGACGTCGTTATGCTGACACTCAAGCGGCGCTATGAGTTCTGGTTCATCGCGGTCGCGCTGTGCAGGCTGGGCAGTGTTGTGATTCCCGCAACCCATCAGCTAACGAAGAAGGATATTGAATACCGCTGCAACGCCGCCGACGTGAAGCTTATCATCTCCGCGAACGACGAGTCCGTTCTTCCCGAGATTATCGCGGCGAAGCCGCAGTGCGGGACGCTTGAGAATATCGCCGTGGTGGACGCCGAGCGCGAAGGCTTCATCAACTTCTCGAAACTGTCGCGTGAAGCGGACGAAGTGTTCCGCGGACAGCGTCCCAACGAGAACGACGACATAATGCTGATGTACTTTACTTCAGGCACGACGGGTATGCCCAAGATGGTCGCGCATACGTTCACATATCCGCTGGGTCAGCTCGCGACCGCCGCGTTCTGGCACAACTCCGACGACAATTCGCTTCAAATGACGGTCGCGGACACCGGCTGGGCGAAGGCGGGCTGGGGCAAGCTTTACGGCGAATGGCTTTGCGGCGCGTGCATATTCGTTTATGACTTCGACAGATTCAACCCCGTGGAGCTTCTTACCATGCTTCAGAAGCACCGCGTTACGCACTTCTGCGCGCCGCCCACGATTCTGCGCTTCATGATTAACGAAGACATGAAGAAGTGGGACTTATCCGCGCTTCGCTGGGCGAACGTCGCGGGCGAACCGCTGAACCCCGATGTGTACAACAAGTTCAAGGAAGCGACTGGCGTTCGTCTGCGCGAAGGCTTCGGTCAGAGTGAGACCACGCCGCTTCTGATGAACAGCCGCTATATGATTCCGCGCCCCGGCTCGACGGGCTTCCCTTCACCGCAGTACGACATCGACCTCGTCAACAACGACGGCGAGCCGTGCGAAGTCGGTGAGGAAGGCGAGATAGTGATACGGCTCGACCGCGGGCATCCCGCGGGTCTGTTCCGCTGCTACTACCGCGACGAGGAGCGCACGAAGGAAGCGTTCGCGAACAATATGTATCACACGGGCGATATGGCGTGGCGCGACGAGGACGGCTACTACTGGTTCATCGGGCGTTCCGACGACGTTATCAAGTCGTCGGGCTATCGCATCGGACCGTTCGAGGTGGAGTCCGCGCTGGTTTCGCACCCCGCAGTGCTTGAGTGCGCGATAACCGCCGTTCCCGACGAGGTGCGCGGACAGATAGTCAAGGCGTCGGTTGTGCTGGCGAAGGGATACACCGCCTCGCCCGAACTTGCCAAAGAATTGCAGAACCACGTCAAGTCTGTGACAGCGCCGTATAAGTATCCGCGAATCGTGGACTTCGTCCCCGAGCTGCCCAAGACGGTGTCCGGCAAGATTCAGCGCAATCTTTTGCGCAAGAGAGACGCGGAGAAATAGAATCCCTTACAATATTGGAATGAAGACCGCCGCGCTTATCGCACGGCGGTCTCAGGCTGTCGACAAAGACCATCGGTGCTGTAAAGGGCGGGCGACCGAGGCGGTCGCCCCTACAGGGTGTATGCTATCTGTATACAGGAACTCAATATGCAGTTCGGGCGTCCCCCCGGCTCGCCCGCTCACATACAAAACAATCTAATGTCGACAGTCTGAGACCGCCGCGCTTATCGCACGGCGGTCTTCGTATTGTTCAAAAACAAATTTTTCACGACGCAAATCAACCGCGCTTGCCAAGTGTCTTTATTGTAGCAACGTTGTTAAACATGGTTCAATCATTCAAAGAATAGGGGCGAGGCATGGACAAGGACGCGTTTGAAACGCTGGTACTCCGCGCGCTGCCTGCGCTCGACGCCGTGGCGTGGTCATACTACCCTAACCCGCACGACAGAGCGGACGCCGTGCAGGACGCAATACTCAACGCGTGGACGCATCGCTCGTCATTGCGCGACAGCGCGATGTTCCGTTACTGGATTACGCGCATCCTAATCAACCGATGCAAATCGGGTTTGCGCAGACGTTCGCGAATCATCTTCACCCCGATTGACACGCTTTCCGAGAAAGCCGCGCCGCCCGATACGCCCGACCCCGAGCTTTACGAAGCGGTGAACAGTCTGCCGCAAACAGAGCGAACGCCGATCGTGCTCTACTATATCGAAGGATACTCAACGCCCGAGATTGCGCGGCTTTTGCGAATACCCAAAGGCACGGTAACATATCGGCTGATGCGCGCAAGACGGCGGCTTAAGTCGATGCTCTCAGAACCTGCGGCACTATTCGACCGTTCCAATCGACCTTATCGACCTGAAGGAGGCGGCGCGGATGAAACGCAACTATAACTCTCAATCGTTTGCGCCCGACCCGCTCGCAAGGCTGACGCGCGAAGCCTTGTTCGCGCGCATCACGCCCGAAGTCGCGGCGCAAGCCCGCGCCGCGCTTTATCAAATAGAACAACAGGAGGAAATCCCCGTGAAAAAGAAACTGTATATCCAGCCCGTGTTGGCTGCTGTTATAATCATCATATTATGCGGAGCGGCGCTCGCGGCGGTCACGTGGAACGCAAGAGAATTCCTGTTCCCGACCGAAACGCTGAACGCGCCCGTCGAAAAGGGCGGCGAACCGATAAAGCCGAACGAAACTCTGCTCAGTCTGGCGCAGCCTATCGCAAAGACGTTCGAGGGCGATTATCTCGCGCTGGATGTCGCGGACGCGATAAACGACGGACGCTCCGTTATACTTACGTGGACGGCTCGCAATAAGTCCTCCGAATCGCTGTATTATGTTTACAACATCAGATACAACGGCAATTACGGCGGATCGGGCATGAGCAGAAACGCCGACGAAGGCTTCATCGGACCTAATGAATCTCTTAGCAGCGGCGTTTCATCGATGCTCGATTTCGCCGCCGAAGAAACCAACGTCTGCGAAGTAACGATGAGCGTAACAGTGCTTCGACCGTTGTTTGACACCATCCACATAAACGATGCACGCGACGACTTGAGTAACGAGGAATTCAATGCGCAGATAGACAAGATGATTGCGAGCGGAATCATCCCCGTGGCGGGCGACGGCTTAATCGAGACAGGCAGTCAATTCTACGATAAGCCCGAGATGACTAATATTGAAAGGCTGATCGCATCAGGCATGGCGGAAATAGTCGAGACGGTCGACGCAACGCTGAGCCTTGCCGCGAACGCGGAACCGATCGCGGTCGTAATTGACGGCGGGCAAAGCGCAAAGGATAACGGCAGCTACGTGTTGTCTGTCGCAAAAGCCGCCATTACGCCCAATACGGCGGAATTTCTGATTGATGTCCTGTTCCCAAATCGGGAGGCTTATGAACAGTACCTTCCGTATTACGCGGGCAAGTTTGCCCCGATTTACAGCTTTGAATTCCTTGATGAAACGGGCAATTGGTCAAGCTGGGCGAACAACATAGGCGGCGGATTCACGACGGACGAACCAATAGAACAGCCCGACGGTTCATGGCTGTGGCAATACAGCGCCACATCGACGCAGCTTGTACGCATCCCGCGCGCCATCGATATCATTCCACGACGGGCGGACGTGCAAAGCGGCGAATTGATTTCATACCCCGAGGAAGGGATTACCGTGGTGTTCGATACGGATAAGTAACGAAGCGCATCGAACAGACAAGGCTGCCACGCAGTTCGCATGGCAGCCTTTTTTGTTTGAGTGTATTATTCCTTCACGGAACCCAGCGCGACGCCCGCGATGATATACTTCGACAATACGAAGTACACGATGAGAAGCGGCAGAACGGACATGGCGAGCGCGAGGTATACCGCGCCGTATTCCGTTTTATATATGTCGCCGCGCAGCCAGCTTACCATAATCGGCATCGTGGCGTTCTCCTTGCGCGTCAGCAGAATCATCGGCATGAACAGATTGTTCCAGCTTGACACGAACGTGAATATCGCCTGCGTCGCGATTGCGGGCATCATAATCGGTATGACGAACGAGTTGAATATGCGGAACTCGCCCGCGCCGTCTATTCTCGCGGAGGCGCACATGTCGAGCGAGAGCGCGGGCATCATGTACTGACGCATGAAGAACACCGTCGCGGGAGCGGCAACCGCGGGAAGGATCAGCGCGAGGAAATTGTTCGTCATGCCCAGCTTATACATGAACTGATAGAAGCCTATGCTCGTAACCTGCCCCGGTATCATCATGACCGCCATGATGAACGTGAAGAACGGCTGACGCAAACGCCAACTGTACGCGACCAGCGCGAACGCGGTAAGCGTGGAGAAGTATACCGCGCAGAGCGTCGCGCCCGACGAGATGATAAGCGAGTTGACGAACCCCGTCATAGCGTTGAACGACTTGTCGGACAGCACCTTGAAGTTGTTCGCGAGGAACGAGGACGGAAACAGCGATATCGCGTGCGCCTGTACTTCATATGTACTGCGCGTCGCGTTGATGAACATCACGTAGAATGGGAAGATGGCGAGAACGGCGAGCAGTATACACACGACATAAAGGATGAGGTTGCTCTGCTTGCGCATTTGCTTTGGTTTCGTTATGGCTGTGCCTGTCATGTCGCCGCCCCCTTTCTCGCTTGTCCCGCAATCGCTCCGGAACGCGCCGCGCGCCTTGCGAGCTTCTTCTGCGCGGATTCGTACCTGTCGCGCATCAGATAGAACACGACGGACGAGAGTATCGCGATTATGATGAACATTATCATGCTGGCGGCGGAAGCGCGGTTATACTGGTATGTTCCGCTGAACGCCTGATTGTAGATGAACACGGAGACGGTCGAGGTCTCGTTGACGGGACCGCCGTTGTTGAACAGCTTCGGCACCTCAAACATGTTGAGTCCGCCGATAAGGCTTGTGATCAGCGTGAACACCAGTATGGTTCTTATGCTCGGAAGCGTGATTTTCCAGAACGTCTGTCCGCGCGACGCGCCGTCTATTTCGGCGGATTCAAACAATTCGGGGTTTACGCCCAGAACGCCTGAGATGAGAATTATCGCCGTATAGCCGTACCACTGCCAGAACTGGATGAACGACACGATGAGCTTGCTTGCCCACGGGCTGTAGGCGAAGTTGTATGATTCAGAACGCAGCCCGAGCGATTTGAGTATATCGTTGATCGGTCCGAACGGATAGCCGAACAATGTGTTGAACAGAATCGCGACGGACGCGGCTGTTATGATGTTTGGCATATAGAACATCACCTTGAAGAAGCCCGCGGCTTTGATGTCGCGCCGTCTTCCCGTGAACCAGTACGCCAGAAGCATGGCGAGGCATATCTGCGGGATGAAGTTGATTATCCAAAGCGTCAGCGTATTGACAAAGGATTTTTGGAACGTGGCGTTGCTGAGTATCGCGTTATAATTCGCGAACAGGTCGGGCAAAAACTTATATGTTCTTGTCGCCGCGCCCTTGAGGTCCGTAAAGCCGATTATCGCGGTATATATCGTTGGGTAAAGAGAGAAGAACAGCCACACGACCATAAACGGTATGCAGAACATATATCCGTACTTTGCGTAGCTGACGCCCTTTATCTTTCTCGCGGGGCTTGTTTCGGTCATTTGCATTCGGTTCACCTCCGTATCTTAAATGTAAAGGGCGGACGGTTTCCCGTCCGCCCTTCAAGCAATTCAAGGTTTTTTCGTTACGGAGCGTCGATTCCGAATTCGTCGGCGACCGCCTGCTTGAACGCGGCGATTGCCTGTTCGCGGTCCATGTTGCCGTTGATGTATTGATGTACGTGATCCTGCCAGATGGAATTGATGCGCTCGTCATACTGCGTGAGCGTCGAGCCGTCGGCGTAGGCGTTCGCGGGAACGAACACTTCAAACATGTTCTGATCGGCGAGCATCGGAACGGAGCCGTTCGACTTAGCCATGACTGTGCCCGACGCGACCGTGTCCTTGGTGCCGGCGTCGTTCATGAGTCCGTTCGCCCACAGATACTGAAGCCCCGTGTCGCTGTCGTCAAGGGTTATCCAATCGATTATCTGCGCGACTGCCGCTGCTTTGTCAGCGTCATTCGCGAGGTCTTTATTCGCCGCAATCCATGTGCCGCCCCAGAAGAACGGAATCGGGGATTCCGCGACGGCGTATTTGCCGAACTGTTCGCCGACGTTGCCGGCCATAACGTAGTTTATGAGCCACGCGGGTCCGAAGAACGCGAACACTTGCTTGTCGCCAAGCCCCGCGAAGTCTGCGTACCACGCTTCGCCCCAAGCGCCCGTGTCATTTCCGTAGCCGTTGTCTTTGATTGCCTTCGCGACGTCGATGAAGCTTTCGCGAACGGGGTCGATATAGAGCGCGCCGTTTTCGTCGAGCCAGCCGTTTTCCGCGCCGGCTTCGATCGCGTGCCACAGATCGCCGTCGCTGGAGATGGCGACGTAGCCCTTCGCCTTGAGTTCTTCCGCGGCTTCAAGGAACTTGTCCATTCCGGGTCCGACTTTTTCAGCCACGACCGCGGGGTCGTCCGTTCCCCAAACATCGATTGCTATGTCGCGGCGATAGATGAGCGCGCCGCCCGTCGCCTGATATCCCAGAGCCACAAGAGCGCCGTCAGAAGGACGCGTTCCGATGTCCACGGAATACGGCGCGATTTCGGAGGATTCAACCTTCGCGAGGTCGATTCCGATGTCCGCGTACGCGGCTGCGAATTCCGACATGTCGCCCTGCGTATATTTAAGGACGAACGCGGATTCCAGACCGTAGATATCAGGAGCGTCCCCCCCCCCCCCAACCAGCGCTTGGTCGAGGGCGGGCTGATACAGACCGTCGGTGGTCGCGATAACTGTGCTGGTTACTGTGTAGGGGAACTCCGGATGGTCTTTCAGGAAGCGATCAATCATCTCCGATATTTCAGTCGTGAACGAGTACAGATTGATGACGCCCTTTGTCCCTTCAGCCGAGGCGATGCCGGCCATTGGCAGCAGCATTGCGAGGCAGAGGATGATAGCCAAGGTTTTCTTCATTTCAAGTCCTCCGTTTTCAGATTGTTGTTTCAGACGAAACTAACATTGTATACTAATTATAATCAACTAAACCGTTTTCGTCAAGTATAAATTTGAATTAATTTCACAAATCAACACATGCGTAGCTAAATATTAATCCATACACGCATCTCAGTTCTGCCCCTGTTCCCCCACGCGAAGTACGGTATGAACGTCAGCGTCTGCGCGGTTGATTCCGCGGGTTCCTCCGTGTACAGCTCGTCCCGCGGGTTTAGCCGTTTTCCGTCCGCTTTGATCGCTGTCATCCCGTCCAATACGCCTTCGCGGATAACTTCCGCGTGAAGCGCGGTGTCGTCCGCAAGTCTCAGCGCGCACAGCGGAGAGGGATTGTCCGCGCCTTCCAAACAGTATACGAGCGGGCCTGTCATAAGCGCGGCGCAGTTTGAATCCGCGCGAACTTTTGGATTTGCGTATACGCGGCGCGGCTTTATCTCAATTGAGAGATTTACCGTATGCGCTCCCTTTGAGAGACGGAAGCCCGCGTAGCCGTCATTTACGACGATATTCGCTTCAGTGCCGTCGACTGTCAGCGTGTTTTCCTTGCTCCACGAAGGAACACGCACCGACACATCCGTATCGCTATCGCATTCTATCGTCCAGTTAAGGCTGCCGCCCCACGGGTAATCGCCGCTGTGCGTTACGGTTGTTCCGCCGCGCGTTACCGTCCCGTCCACATAAAGATGAATGTCGAGCTTGCCGTCCGCGAAGGTGTAGGCGTAATCGTTTATCGAGAGCAGCAGCCGCGCCATATTCGGCGGACAGCAGGCGCAGCCGAACCACGGCGGACGTTCAGGCAGAACGTGCTTGTAGTCGGGGCTTTCACCCGATATGCAGGGCAGCGCTTCGAGCGGGTTCACGTAGAAGTATCTGTCCATGTTCAGGTTGCTTCCCGCGAGAACCGTGTTGTAGAGCGCGCGCTCCATATCGTCCGCGATTTTGCCGCTGCGCTTAAGCTTCAGCATACGCCGCGCCCAAAACACGAACGCGACCGAGGCGCACGTCTCCGCGTATACGGTGTCGTTGGGCAGCTCGTAATCCTCCGCGAACGCTTCGCCGTGACGCGTCGCGCCGAACCCGCCCGTGACGTACATCTGCTTCTTCGTCACGTTGTCCCACAGGCGGAACAGCGCGGCGGAAAGCTCCGCGTCATTTCTGCTCAACGCGGAATCAGCCGCGCCCGCGTAGAGATACATCGCGCGAACGGCGTGACCCACCGCCCTGTCCTGCTCGCGCAGCGGCTTATGCGCCTGGGTGTATTCGAGCGAATCCAACCCGCCCCAGTGATAGCGGCCCTTATTCCGCTCGTTTTCCGAAACGAGATAGTTGGGTTCGGTTCCCCTTCTGTCAATAAACAGATCCGCGAGCCGCGCGTACTTTGCTTCGCCTGTGGCATGGTAAAGCTTGTACAGCGCGAGCTCAAGCTCGGGATGCCCGGGATAGCCCGCCTTTTTGCCGGGACCGAATTCTTCGTATATGTGGTCGGCGAAGCGCGTCATCACGTCGAGGAACTCACGCTTGCCCGTCGCGTCAAAGTATGCGACCGCGCCTTCGATTAGATGCCCCGCGCAGTACATCTCGTGGCACTCGCGAAGGTTTGTCCGGCGTCCGTCAGGTTCCTTCAGTATGAAGTATGTATTGAGATAGCCGTCCGCAAGCTGCGCCTTAGCCATGACTGATATGATGTAGTCTATCTCGCTTTCGAGTTTCGCGTCACTCTTTTGCGTCAGTGAATAGGCGGCGGCTTCAATCCACTTGCCCACGTCGCTGTCTTGGAACACCATGCCGTGGTACTCGCCTTCGGCAACGCCCGCGGCAATCTCGAAGTTGCGTATGGCGTGGCTTGGTTCCGCGTTCGGTATTTCGTCCTTCAGCGCGGCAAGCTGGAAGGGAATCATTTTTGCGCGGACATTTTCGAGGATTGACGACCAGAAGGCGTTCTTGTTTTCCATTTTATTCCCATTTTCTTTCCTTACTGAAACGGGCGGTCATTTCTGATCGCCCGATTGCTTGATTGTTCCTGTGGATCAGCCGTAGATTCTGATCGCTTTGTCCTGCGCGATTACGCCCAACTCGGCGGCCTTGAAGCAGTGCGCCTGCGTCATGGCGGTCTCCGTGCGGTTGAGACAATCTAAGATGAGCTGCCCGAAATACGGATAGCCGACCTTGCCCGCCACGCTGTAGCGCTCCTCCTTCTTGCCGTTGACGAGGTTCACGACGTCGGACTCGAACGGCTCGACTCCCACGTTGATGTACTTGCGAATCTCTATGGTGCCTTCCGTGCCGATGACGAGCGTGCGCCCGTCGCCCCATGTGCGCATTCCGTCGGGCGTGAACCAATCCACGCGGAAGTAGAAGTTCGTGCCGTTCTTTCCTGTCAGAACCGCGTCGCCGAAGTCTTCAAACTCGGGATACTGCGGGTTGTTGTAGTTCGCGATGTGCGCGCAATCGACCGTCGCGTCCTCCTCGCCGCAGAACGTGAGATACTGCTCTATCTGGTGGCTTCCGATGTCGCACAGTATTCCGCCGAACTTCTCGCGCTCGAAGAACCACGCGGGGCGGCTCGGCGCGGAAAGACGATGCGGACCGAAGCCCGCGACGGATACGCAGCGGCCTATCGCGCCTTCCTCTATCAACTGCTGCGCGAACAGCGCGCCGCCGTTGTGCAGGCGTTCGCCGTAGTAGCACATATATTTCAAACCCGTTTCGGCGGTCGCTTTCTTCGCGGCGACGAGCTGTTCCATCGTCGTGAGCGGCGCTTTGTCCGTGAAGTAATCCTTGCCCGCGGCGATTGCGCGAAGACCGAGCGCGCAGCGTTCGCTCGTGACCGCCGCGCCCGCGATGAGACGCGTCTCCTTGTCTTCCAGCGCTTCCGCTTCCGTCCGCGCAACCGTAACGCTCGGGAACGCCTTGACGAACGCTTCCACCTTCTTCGGGTCGGGATCGTAAACGTATTTCAGCGTTCCGCCCGCTTCGGTGAGACCGTTGCACATCCCATATATATGACCGTGGTCGAGGCGCACGGCGGAGAATACGAATTCGCCGGGTTTCACAACAGGGGCGGGTTTGCCTTTCGGGGCGTAGTTCATTCCGTCTGAGACTTGCATAACAATCTCCTTTATTTTGCTGAAGTTATCATTTATATTATGAAACGGGCGGGCGAGCCGGGGGCTCGCCCCTACATTTTGTCCGCTTGCGATATACCGAAACACGACCCATTGTAGGGGCGAGCCCCCGGCTCGCCCGCCCGTTGCCAAAACGGCACGTTTCTTAACGGTCAGATATTACTTCGCTTCGTACGCGCTGCCGTAGGTGATCGTACCCGTCAGCTCCTTCGCGTTGCCAGTCTTCTCGTAGAATTTGGGCGTGTTCTTGAGGATGCCTTCGACCGTGTAGAACGGGTCGGACTTCTCAAGCGGGAACGAAACCGTTTCGCCTGTCGAGCCGGACTTGTATATCCCCGTGATAAGCTCGATGGTGCGTCTGCCGTCTTCGCCGCCTATCGCGGGCGGGACGCCCTTTTCCAACGCCGCGACGACGTTCTCAATCTGCCCCGTGTGTCCCTCGTATGGAATGTCGGGCAGCGCGTCGGTGAACGCCTGAATCTCCGCCTCAAGCTTTTCGTCGCGGGTTGGGAAGCCGTTGGGCTTCGATACGGAGGCGTAGGTCTGCACGGGCGCGGCGATTCTCGCCTTCTCGCACTGGAAGATAACCTGCTGCTCCTCCGCGTGATGAACGACCGACGACGTAACCTGCGCGAGCGCGGTCGGATATTTCAGAACCGCGACGGATAGGTCCTCGATTTCCGCGTTGTCGTGCGCGGTGTTTGCCATCATTGAGTTGAGCTTTTCGGGAAGACCCATCATCCAGCCGAGCATATCGATGTGGTGGACCGCGTGGTTAAGCGTGCATCCGCCTCCTTCGGTCTCCCACTTGCCGCGCCAATACAGGTCGTAGTAGCAATGTCCGCGCCACCAGTAGGAATCAATCTGCGCGTGACGGACAGGCCCCGCGATTCCGCTGTCGAGCAATTCCTTAAGGTCGCGGATGGGCTTGCGGAAACGGTTCTGCGCGATTATAGAAAGCGTCTTGCCGCTCTCGTCGCGCGCCTTTATCATCGCGTCGCACTCTTCGAGCGACGCCGCCATA
>JAITHB010000102.1 GCA_031280145.1 Oscillospiraceae bacterium
AAACTCGGAAAGCGCCGCGGCAAGCTTTTCGGGAGACACGCTGTCTGTCTTGTTGACCGCGATTACCTTCTTTATCGGAAGGCTTCTGAACCTGTCGAGTATATGCTTGTCTATCTCAATAATGTGTCCCGCTTGAACCACGACAAGCAGCGCGTCGATTCCGTCGAGCGCAGCCTTGGCTTCGCTCTGCATGAATGCGCCGAGCTTGCCCTGCGGAATCGCAAGACCGGGGGTGTCCACAAACACGATCTGCGAGCTTTCGCCGTGCATGATTCCTTGAATGCGCGTGCGCGTCGTACCGGGCTTGTTTGACACGATGGCGACTTTCGCGCCGATGAGCGCGTTAGTGATGGTGGATTTACCGACGTTCGGTCTGCCCGTCACCGCGACGTAACCCGACCGAAATTTTGTTTTGGTTATAGCGCTTTCCATATTACCGCCTATTTGTTGAACTGGAAGGAACGCTTACGCGTTCCCCGGATTTGCGCGACCTACGTCCGCGCGCCGGAGTTTGAAGCTGTGCGGAAGAAGTTTCGCAAGAGTGGTTTCGAGTACAGACTCGCAGTCTGTTATCCAGATAGGCGTGTCAGGCTCCGCGAACTCGTTGACGACTTGCCGACACGCGCCGCAAGGATAGGGCATACTGCCCGCGTTCGGAGAAGCCACCGCGACCGCCGTAATCGTTCTTGCGCCTTCGGATACCGCCTTGAATATTGCGGTTCGTTCCGCGCAGTTTGAAAGACCATACGAGGCGTTCTCGATGTTGCATCCTGTGTAAAGCTTGCCGTCCGCTTCTACACACGCGCCGACCCTGTAGTTTGAGAACGGGACATAAGCGTTCGCGAACGCTTCCTTCGCAAGATTCAACATAATAGTTTGTTTATCGCTATCCATTGTTTACCGCCTTTAGCGCGTTCTCTTCGAGCGCGCGCATTTCAAGTTTGTCGGATTTCCTTTTGTGGTCATATCCCAGCAGGTGACACACGCCATGCGTGAACAGATATGATACTTCACGCTTTTGCGAATGTCCATACTCGATTGCCTGATTGGACGCAACTTCTGTGCAGATGATTATATCGCCCAGGAAATACATGCCCGTTTCGTCGTCGTAGGCGTATCTGCGCTTGTCCTTCGCGGGCTTACGCATTGAGGGAAACGACAGAACGTCGGTCGGTTTATCAACGGAACGCGTTTGTTTGTTAATAGCCCGGATGTCCTTTGCAGAAACAAACCGAAGGTCTACAATGTAGTTGCAGCTAAGATCGAGCCTGTCGGATATTCTTATCGCACAGCTTGCGATGTTCCCG
The DNA here is from genome assembly GCA_031280145.1 of Oscillospiraceae bacterium. Taxonomy (GTDB): domain Bacteria; phylum Bacillota; class Clostridia; order Christensenellales; family Aristaeellaceae; genus JAITHB01. Next base: position 1,308 of record JAITHB010000102.1, read on the forward strand.
AAGTCGATTGGATCCAAGCCGTTTGTCGGGCCTTCGATTCTGACGAGGCAGGTCATGGCGCGGTCTCCTGCTTAGGGTTTACCGCTTCGATATGAACGTCAACGGCAGGTTTCTGCTCGGGGATAGGAATGATCGGCTTAATAGACTTCAGGTCTGTTTGCGCGCTCTCTTTCGGCGTATTTGCATGGGTTACAGAAGAGTCAGTCTTAACGGGTTTCTCAAACTCCGGTTTTATACTGCGTTTCTTTAACTGAAGGATGGAGCTATCAGGCGTCTGCGCTTCCTTGCGCAGGTCGAAATTCGGATACTCTATTCGCTGGTGGTACATCCCGTTGAGCGCCTGAGCGAACGCCTTGCAGATTAAGCTTAAGTCCTTGAAGCGAATCGGCGCGTCGTCAAGCTGACCATCCGCCATCTTCTGCTGAAGGATAACCTTTATGCCTTGCTCTATTTTCTCGCCCGAATGGTCGCGCATTGAGCGAATCGCGGCTTCGACGGAATCCGCCAGAAGCAGAATCGCAGCTTCGGTCGTCTTCGGGCGCGGTTCATGATAGCGGAACCTGCTTATGTCGGCGTTGGGGTTCTTCTTCAGCTCCTGCGTGTAGAAATAGATGACCGGCGTATCTCCGTGGTGCTGGCGGATGAGGTCGCGAATCACAACCGGCAGCCGCGTCTTCTGCGCTATTGCGGCTCCTTCGGGGACATGCTGCAGAATTATGTTGGCGGATTCTTCAGGCTCAAGCTTATCGTGCGGGTTCTCGCCAAGCTGGTTTTCTTTAAAGAAGTGCGGGTGGGACAGCTTTCCGATATCATGATAATACGCTCCGACGCGCACCAAAAGCGCGTTCGCTCCGATTTCGTTCGCCGCGGCTTCCGCAAGGTTCGCCACCATCAATGAGTGCTGGTATGTGCCGGGGGCTTCGATCATAAGCCTGCGCAGCAGCGGCTGATTCGGGTTTGCGAGCTCAAGCAGCTTTGACGGGGTTATGAGGTTGAACACCAGCTCGAAGATAGGCTGGAACCCAAGCGTGAGAACCGCCGCGATAAGCCCGCCGCCGAAGCTGAACAGCGCGTCGCGCAGAATGCTGTCCATATTGTTGTTCGTAATGAAGCCCAGCGCGAACATGCTTACAAGGTTGAAAAAGGCGACAAATGCGCCCGCCAGAAGCACGGAGAGCCTTTTTGAGTGACGGGACAGAACATATATGCCCAGCGCGCCGCCCATGATTCCGTGGACGACGACGTGCATCATCTGCTGGCTGAACGTTCCCGAACCTTTCGCGACGAACCCGACCATGACGGCGTTGAATATGTTGAACGCGAACGCCGCCGAGGGATTAAGCGTCGATACGGCAAGCAGCGCGCCTATCGAGAGCGGTGCGAGGTACGGTGAAATGTTCTGCAGCACGAAGGAAAGCAGCAGGCTGACCAGCGATATTGAGAGCATTACCAAAAGAAGCTTCGGCTGCCCGAGTATTGAGCGCTCAAACGTGTTGAGATGCACCGCGAAGATAATCAGAATCAGCGCGATAAGAAGGGCGACGCCGCCGAACAGAACGCGGTCAAACGCGTTGCCGTTGATGAGGCCAAGGCTTATCATGAGCTGAATCTGCTGTTCCGTCACGCGGCTTCCCGCGGTTACAATGTTCTGTCCTTGCTTATAGTATGACGGCTCGACTTCGTTCCACGCCTTCTCGCGGGCTTGCGCGGACAGATCTTCATCCACCACCATGTTGGAGACCACGCACTCGCGAACGACGGGCATGGCGATATTCAGGCAATTCTCAAACGACATGTTGTTCTGCAGGTCGCGTTGAATGCCGCTGATTATTCCGTCGCGCCTGTCCGCGACGACCGTGCCTTCCATTACGGTTTGAACGGCGGCTTGCGTGTAGCGGCGGATGGATGACAGCTCCTGCTCGGACAGGTTCATCAAAATATTCATCTGCCACGAACTCATGCGAAGACCTGCGAAGCTTTGCGCCGCAGCTTGATACTGGTCGCTCGGAATAGCTCCGTTCGGATTCCTCGTAACCGCGGGTCGAGGCGGGTCTTGGCTTTCCTGCGCCATTTTCCCCGTGCCGTACTTAATGGCTTCGCCTGTCGCGCGAATCTCCTCCATCTCGTCGAAGATTGCGTTAAGCTTCGCCAGCGATTCTTCCTTTGCGCCAGTTACGCCTGAGTAGCGTTTCTCCGCGCTGTTCGCGGCGTTCTCGCGGTTGATGCTCGTCGTGTATTCGTCGACGACGTCCTTTGTCGCGACGATTGTTTTTGTAGCTATGTCGCCCGTCTTAAGGTCGAACTGCTCCGGCAGCAGGATAAAGAAAAGTATCGTCGTGAGCGTGATGTACGCAACGATGGTGATAAATATCGCAAACAGCGTTCTATTCTTGAAGAATGAGCTTGCGCGCGATGCCCGGCTTCCGTCGGGCAGGCTGTTTGTTCCCATTATTTACCTCCGCGTTACGGCAAGAATGTCGTGTGAACGATTATATAATATTCTATAGTATATACAAGAAGAGACGTTTCTAGTATTTTCCTGCGCGAACCGCCTTTTGCATACGCTGCTTGCCGTCGTGCTTCTCGTATGCCTTAACTATTGCCTGCACGAGCTCGTGACGGACGACGTCCTTGTGCGTCAGGTTTATCACTGCGATCTCAGGCGTTTTTGACAGAACCTCTACCGCTTCGACCAACCCCGATTTCTTGCCGTATGGAAGGTCAACCTGCGTAACGTCGCCCGTTATGACCATTCGCGAGCCGAAGCCCATTCTGGTGAGGAACATCTTCATCTGCTCGGATGTGGTGTTCTGCGCTTCGTCAAGCACGACGAACGCGTCGGAGAGCGTGCGTCCGCGCATATACGCGAGCGGAGCGACTTCAACCGCGCCGCGCTCCAGCAGCTTCTGATACGCTTCGGGACCGATGAGGTCGTGCATCGCGTCGTAGAGCGGGCGCAGGTAAGGGTCTATCTTCGACGTGAGGTCGCCCGGCAGAAAGCCCAGCTTCTCGCCCGCTTCGACAGCGGGACGCGTCAGGATAATCCGCTCGACCTCGCGGTTCTTGAGCGCGCGGGACGCCATCGCCATAGCGAGATATGTCTTGCCCGTTCCCGCAGGACCAACCGCGAAGACCATCTGCTTGTCCCGCATCGCGGCCGCGTATTGCCGCTGCCCGAGCGTCTTGCATTGCACGGGTTTGCCGCGGTATGTGATTGTGATAACGTCGGAAAGGATTTCTTCAAGCCTGTCCAACTGACCTTCGCGCGCGAGCGCGGCCGCGTAACGTATGCGCGACTTGTCCACGATTTCGCGTTTCTTAAGAAGCTGCGCCATCTTCAGCCAAAGCGCGTGGGCCATCTCAACCTGCTCGTCGGTTCCCGAGAACGAAAGCTCGTCGCCGCGCAGAACGACGGACGCGCCCGTTTCCTGTTCGATTGCCTTTATGTTTTCGTCGGACGGCCCGACGAGCGAGAGGGCGTGTCCGAGGGAATCTACGTCAAGGGGGATTGTTGATTGCATATTATCTCCGTTAGTTAATCAGGAATTAGGAGTGAGGAATTAAGGGATGTGGCGGGCGAATGTATTACGGCGGGCGATGTATTGTATACCGCGGGCGAGCGTTAGGAAGCCCCTGCAGGGGCGACCGTCCCCGGGGGTCCCCGACCAATCCGCAGTTTTGGCGGGGTGGTTTATCGGTTGCAACGGACGGTTGTGGTGCGGCAGGGACGTACGACATACAGGCGGGCGATTGGAAATCGCCCCTACAGACGTTTTATTCCATTTCCGGATTGGACGTATACATAATTTTGGTTTGTTCACGTACATGACGCAATGCAACCTAACACCGGAGTGGTCCTTTGTAGGGGCGATTTCCAATCGCCCGCCTGTTACGCGTACGTCCCTGCCGCACCACAGCCGTCCGTTGCAACCATTAATTGTTCATTTTTCATTGTTCATTCGCACCTACTCCGCGATATTCTCAAGGAATTCAAGCGTCGCGACAGCCTTTATTCCATCCTCCATCATACTATATTCTACCCATTTGTCAACAATAGCCTTGTTAAGCCCCGCCGTTTCGTGCGCCAGCCTCAGCGCCGCCGTCGAGGATTCAATGCGAAGGTCGGCTTCGTTGCGCAGCCGCGGCTCTTCCGTCACTTCTTCAAACACCTCCGTCCGCATATACAGCGGAAGAATCGCGCCGATCTGCAGCGCCGTGACATCGCGGTCGTATGTTCCGAACGAACACGGCGAATCCTTTGAATACTCAAACCACGGGGAATAGAACGTAGTGCGCGTATAGGTTTCCCCGGTAGGCACGGTGACTATCTCCGTGTTCGGAACGATAACCTCCGCGCTGTACCATACCCTCGCCAGAACTTCACCTTGCGCCGTGACGCGTTTCATCTCGTTGTTCCACGCGCGTTCCTCGCCTTTGATTATCACCTGCCCCTTTTTGACGGCTTCGCCGTACTTAACCTGCGACGTGCCGTGCGACACGCGCACGGATTGAATTATCCCGTCGCGCGCAGCCACAATGTCGCCGTATTCGTTCGTATACGACGTGGATTCGGGCGTGCCTTGCACGCAGTATACCTTAAGGCGCATACCGTCCTTGTCCACGCTGACCCATGAAAGCCCTGTCAGCCTGTTCTCAAGCGCGAGGCGCAGCTCTTCTATATTGAGGAGAAGACCGAACCTGCCTATATGTATATCGTTTTCCTTGAGAACCTGTCTCACTTCACCCTCGTACGGACCTGCGTTGGTTATCTCAATCTTCCATATGCAGTTGCCCGCGTACCACGCAAGCGCGAGGAACACGATGACTCCGCAGACCAGTGCGGTTCTGCGCCACGCGAACATCTTAAGATAGGGAAGACCCGTTATCTTGCCTATCTGAATCTTCCAGCCTTGCGTTTGCGCGAACTCGCGTATTATCGGATAATCGCGGCTGTTTATGGTCGCGCATATCGAACGAGGCGTCGGGCGCACAACCGATTCCAGCATGATGCCGTGCGTCACGCAGTGGTTCATGAGCTTTTCGAGAGATAATCCTTCTATGATAAAACGGACGCTTCCCGTTCGCATGTCGTCCTCCCAATCTTTAGACGTTGCAAATACTCGTGCTTGCTTTATGGAGTATAAAAACCTGCATTAGAGTTTCTTGAACGTCTCATAGCTTATCTCGTCGATTCTGCCGCGCATCATAAGGTCGTTCCGCCCCATCTTTACAATATTGAGAGCTGAACCCGAAATTATAAGCGTGCCGATTGACGTGCGCAGACGCACGCGCTTATCCGTATATTCGAGAATGCCTTTGTGGTTTTCGAGCGTGAGCGAAGTGTTTCCGCGCAGAACGATGCGCGGCATACCCAGCAGCACATCTTCGGGGAGACCCAACTGCTGCGCGCTTCTAATTGTTTTCTTCCTTATGCTGAACATGCGGCGTTTACCTCCGGACAGGTTCAAATCAATTTTTATATTCCATAAAGCAACGCGCGAATATTTGCAACGTCTTTTTTTACTCCATAAAGCAACGCGCGAATGTTTGCAGCGTCTTTATTCATGCAATGATATGCAAAAATGTGAAAGTAATGCCGGTTGCTTGACTTGCCGTGGGATTTGCGTTATCCTGTTTGCAAGGATGCTGATTGGTCGCCCGCAGCGTGCGGGAGGAAAGTCCGAGCGCCATAGAGCAGAGCGCAGGATAACGTCCTGTGGAGGCGACTCCAAGGAGAGTGCAACAGAGATATACCGCCGAGGTTAAATGAAAAATTAATAATGAAAAATGAATAATTGTTTGTTGAGGATTGGTGTAATGAGTATCCGTTCAGAACCATCAATTTTTCATTGTTAATTTTTCATTGTTCATTTAGCCTTGGTAAGGGTGGAAAGGCGAGGTAAGAGCTCACCCGGGGGCAGGCGACCGTCCCCCGATGTAAACCCCGCTTGGCGCAAGACTGAATGGGACAGTGCGCGTGCGTTACGCGCGCGCGAAAGGCTGCTCGCCGCGTCCCGAAAGTCGCTTGAGCGTTTCGGTAACGATTCGCCCAGATAGATGACCGTTCAATAATTCTTAAATGAATTACGGACAGAACTCGGCTTACAGGCATCGCTTGACGACGCGCGGATTTGTTCCGCGCGTATTGTTTATTTAAATGAGGAATTAGGAGTTAGGAATGCCCTGCGGTGTGGGTGGGTCCTATCGCCCGCCTGACGGTCGTACGTCCCGCCCACACCGCAGGGCACGTACGTCCCGCCTGCACCGCAGGTCATGCGTTATTCGTTTATTTCCGCCTCCTCAAGCCCCTTCTCAAGAATCTGAATCGCTCGTTTCTCAATGCGCGATACGTATGAGCGCGAGATTCCGAGCATCTGCGCAATCTCATACTGAGGCCTTATTCTGCCGTCCAGCAGACCGTAGCGCAGTTCCAGTACGCGCCGCTCTCTTCGCGGCAGCTTCTGATGAATAAGCTTCTGCACCTTTTGAAGAGACAGCCTGCGATGGACTTCATCCACGACGCAGTCTTGGTCCGTGCCCAGCACGTCTATCAGCATTATCTCGTTGCCTTCCGAATCGGAGCCTATGGCTTCGTTGAGCGATACGTCGTTGCGCCGCTTCTGCGACGCGCGAAGAACCATCAGTATTTCGTTTTCGATACAGCGCGCGGCGTATGTGGCAAGCTGACTGCCTATATCCTGCTTGTATGTGGAAACCGCCTTGATAAGCCCGATGGAGCCGATGGAGATGAGGTCGTCGAAGTCTTGCCCCGGTATGGAGTATTTGCGGGCGATGTGCGCGACCAAGCGCATGTTATGCTCGATGAGCTTCTGCCTTGCGCATTCGTCGCCGTTTTGCATCTTTTGCAGGCATTCGCGCTCCTCCGCGGATACAAGCGGCTTGGGGAACGAGGAATGGTTGGTTATATATGATAACAGAAACAGAAAGTCGCGAAGCGCGAACAGTATACCGAACATAGAGATCCCTCCCGCGTGCGTTGTTTTCTAATGCATATGCCGCGGGACGGGTTAACTACGCTTGTTCTTGAATAATAAGGACTAGAGGGGATACGAATGAAAAATTAAAAAAATGAAGAATTACAGACTGTCGACAAAAGCCCATCGGTGTTGTAAAGGGCGGGCGAACGACCCACCCCGCCAAATCACCGGGGTCCCCGACAAATCCGCAGATTTGGCGGGGTGGTTCGACGGATTTGTCGGGGACCCCGGGAGGCGGTCGCCCCTACAGGGTGTATGCTATCGGTATACAGGAACTCAATATGCTGTAGGGGCGAGCCCTCGGCTCGCCCGCACGCATACAAACAATCGTTTGTCGACAGCCTGAGGATTATTGGTTGAGGTTTGGTGTTGTAAGTTTCCGTTCCTAACATTCAATTCTTCATTTTTAATTTTTCATTCGTAAACCCTCCTTACTTCACCTCCTGCTCCAAATCGTCGAACAAAGGCGCGTTGAAGAACGTGCGCACGGAAACGTCAAGGCCGTCGCAAAGTTTCTTTAGTGTGGATAAGCCGGGGTTGCTCGTCTTGCCGGTGAATATGTCGTTGACGGTGGATTGCGTAACGCCCGCGCGAATGGAGAGCGCGTTGATAGTGAGCTTTCGCTCGTCGAGAAGCTGGGTTAAGCGTTGGATTACCGCGCTGGTTTTATTCATGGGTTAACCTCTCTTGTTTGAAATTTCGCCTTTCCTTGCGGAAGGAACGCTCGCGCGTTTCCTTTTCCGCTTTCTTGATGTATAATTGCGGCGTGGAAGAGTTATCTCTTCAGTACATCGCCTGCAAACTTTTCCGTTAAATAAAAAACATAAAGAATGACGCACTATTGTAAAACGAGTTCCCATTTTTTACCAGTCGTTTGACCGTTATTTTTCCTTTCATCAAGAAACTTTTTAGTCAGTGAGGTTATCGTGTGACGGAACTCATCGAAAAGATAAAGCGCGAGGGGCAAAGGTTACCCGGCGGAATACTTAAGGTAGATTCGTTTCTCAACCACCAAGTCGATATGGGGCTGATGAAACGGATAGGGGAGAGCTTCGCGGAATTCTTCTCCCCAATGAAGCCCGACAAGGTTTTGACAATCGAAAGCTCCGGCATCGCGCCCGCGGGAATGACCGCGCTGTGCCTGAAAGTTCCGCTTGTCGTCATGAAGAAGCAGAACAGCGCAATTTCGGACGCGGAAAGGTTCGGCGTGAACGTCCGCTCGTTCACGAAGGGGCTTGACTACGAGCTTACGATATCGAAGAAATACCTCGCGAAGGACGAACGCGTCGTCTTCGTCGACGACTTTCTCGCAATGGGTGAAGCCGCGCTCGGCGTTCATGATATCGTAACACAGGCGGAGGCTGAATTGCTCGGAATCGGAATTGTCATCGAGAAGTCGTTCCAGCCGGGACGCGGCAAGCTCGACGCGCTGAACATACCGGTATATTCTCTCGCGCGCATTTCGCATATGAGCGAAACCGCGCTTGAGTTTATCGAGTAAGGCATTTATAATGAAGCGATGATAAAAACAAGCTCGAAGGTCAAGATAATCGCCGTCATGAACCAAAAGGGCGGCGTCGGCAAAACCACGACGGTCGTCAACCTCACAGCGTGTCTTGCGGAAGCGGGAATGAGCGTGCTTGCGCTGGACGTCGACCCGCAAGCCAACACTACCAGCGCGCTTGGCGTGAAGCCGAGGCTCACGATATATGACGTACTGACGCGCGGCGAGAAGATTGCGGACAGCATAACGTCAACAGTTCAGAAGAACCTTATGCTCGTTCCGTCGGACATCCGCCTCGCAGCCGCGGAAGTCGAGCTTCTTCAGATGGAAAAGCGCGAGCATGTTCTGGCGAACGCGCTTGCGGACTTGGTCGGATTCGATTATGTTTTCATAGATTGTCCGCCCGCGCTGGGTCAGCTAACCGTCGGCGCGCTGACTGCCGCGCATTCCGTGCTGATCCCGATACAGTGCGAATACTTCGCGCTGGAGGGCGTGGGTCAGCTCATGAAGACGATTCAGATGATAAAGAAGACCACGAATCCTAAGCTTACGGTCGAGGGCGTGGTTCTCACAATGCTGGACGGCAGAACAAACCTCGGGCTTCAGGTGGCGGAGCAGGTGAAGAAGCACTTCAAGGGCGGCGTCTACGCGAGCGTCATTCCTCGCGCCGTGCGTCTGTCCGAAGCGCCGAGCCATGGATTGCCGATAAACCTTTACGATACTAAGAGCGTGGGCGCCGCGGCATATCGCGCGCTCGCCGCGGAATTCATTAACAGGAATTAGTTTAATTAGGAGTGGGGAATGTTCTGTGCGCGCCGCTACTACCTGCACTCAACACTCTTAACTCTTAACTAACTTTCGTGGAGTATAAAAAATGAAAAACAACGCATTAGGCAGGGGATTGGACGCGCTGTTCTCCGAGGTGATTCCGCGTCCGTCGGTAAACGAAGTGGCGCAGGTGGCGATAGGGGACATAGACCCAAACCGCGAACAGCCGCGCAAGAGCTTTGACCCGCAAGCCTTGCAGCAGTTGGCGGATTCCATCGCGCATTCGGGCGTACTTCAGCCGATTCTGCTGATACGCAGCGGCGAACGCTATCAGATTCTCGCGGGCGAGCGCAGGTGGCGCGCGGCGCGAATGGCGGGGCTGGATACTATCCCCTCGCTGATTCGCGAAGTCGACCAAATCTCGCGGATTGAGATTGCGCTTATCGAGAACATCCAGCGCGAGAACCTGAACCCCATCGAGGAAGCGGCCGCTATCCGCGCACTCATGGACGAATGCGGCTTGACGCAGGACGCGGTGTCAAAGCGTCTGGGCAGAAGCAGACCCGCGATAGCCAATCTGGTACGCCTTCTTACGCTTCCTCAGCAGATACAGGAGATGGTGCAGGACGGCAGACTGACTGCGGGACACGCGCGCGCGCTTGCGGCGGTGGAGAACCGTACGCGCCAGCTTCAGTTGGCGTTGTCGACGATTGAGGGGGAATGGTCCGTTCGTCAGCTTGAAGCCGAAGCCGCGAAAAAATCACCCGCAGAACATCCCGCGAGACCTGTGCGGCTTCCGCCCGCGGAGTTTCAAGATATTGAGGAGCGCGCCAGAATGGCGTTGGGAATGCGCGTTTCCGTGAAAGGTTCATTATCGAAGGGTAAAATCATATTATCATACGGCGACCAAGCGGAGCTTGAGAACTTCCTGTCGATATTGGAAGAAATGCAGAACGCGGTATGATATACGTAAACGGAAGGAAATAATATATGTTCAAAGGAACGGGCATTCGTCCCGCCGAGCTTCTGATTCCCGCGTCTTCCGACATATCAAAGTGGTCGGTCGTGGCTTGCGACCAATACACGAGCGAGCCTGCGTACTGGCAAGGCGTACGCGAATTCGTGGGCGGCGCGCCCTCGACGCTGAACCTCATTCTTCCCGAAGCGGAGCTGGTTCTCGATAAAACGCAGCCATACGGAATCTCCTCCGAAACGCTGGAGAAGACGCTCGCGATTCGCGGCGCAATGTCCGCATGTCTCGACGGCGGCGTGTTCGGCGAACCCGTTCGCGGATTCATTCTCACGGAACGCCGCTTCGATTCCTCGGAAAAGCCGCCGCGCATCGGACTCGTTGCGACAATCGACTTGGAAGAATACGCGTACGATAAAGACGGCGGGTCGCCCGTTCGCCCAACGGAAGGCACGGTCGTGGAGCGTCTGCCGCCGCGCGTTGTCGTAAGACGACGCGCGCCGCTGGAAACCTCGCACGCGCTTCTTCTGATAGAAGACGAGCAAAAAAGCGTGATAG
>JAITHB010000126.1 GCA_031280145.1 Oscillospiraceae bacterium
GGCGATGTATTGTAAACCGCGGGCGACCGTCCTCGGTCGCCCGCGGTTTACAACATTCGCCCGCCCTTTACAACGCCTATGGGCTTTGTCGGCAGGCTGAGGCGATCGAAATGATCGCCCTTCGTCACAATACCCTATTTCGCGGAACGCAGCGCGGACAAAACGTCGCGATTCTTGATGAGCATGAGCTGATATATTACCTTATCAAGCTTTCGGCTCAGCATGAGAACCGTTTCGCTGTCGCCCTCCAGATACGCGTCCTCCGTGCGGCGCTTAAGCTGCTGACAGGTTCTTTGGAGCATCCATTCTTTCATTTTGAAATTCCCCTCTTTTGCAAATATTTCCATGGTCCAAGCTTTTACATAATTGTGAATTTTTATTCACACTATGGTTCGGACCACGCGCCGACGGTTTCCTTCCCCGTTGACAAGCCGAATTGTAGCACACATTTCATACGCGCGCAACGTAAATTTATGTCGAATGTAACAAATTCCGTGTAACACAACGTCGAAAATGGAAGGGGAAGAAACGGATAAAATAAGTTGTTTCGTTTCAACGACATGCGTGTCACGCAAACATAATATAATTTCGGAATTGGCATGTCACGGCTCTAGTAATGCACAATTTGTCAGACGCGCTATCCTATATGTGGTATTCACGAAAAACTTGACGAATTCCCGCGTGAGAATATTTAACAATTTGACATATTCTACAGTTTCGCAAGCCGATTGCCGATATTATAAGGATATAATGCTAAAGAATGTCAATTTATCTGTCCGATTACGACGCGCGGACGGAGGCCGCGCGAATCGGGAACGCGGGCGTTTCTTCCGCGCGGCGGTGCGTCTCCAATTTTTGTCAAAAAAGAACACCGCAAGCAATTATAAGCAACACACATGCGTTATATGAATATCGCATCTGATCTCTATTACTTTCTGTACAGGAGGATTTCATATGACTCGAGTCAATAAGGAAAAAAAGAAGACGCTTGTGCGGGCGTTATGCCTTGCCATAGCAATCGTAATGGTGGGCCTCATAATATTTACCGCGATAATGTCAGGCGCGCTCGCAAGCTCGTACGACAGCATTACGCATGCAATCGGCACGGCGGATGATTGGAAGCGGATTGTGACCGACAGCAAATTCAAGCTTGCGGACATACTGCCCGAAACCGCGATCGGTTACGGCACATACCCCTCGCTTGACGGCTCGACCGTCTCCGTGCCTATGGCGATGGAGTTCGCGCGCCAGCACTTACTCATGAGCGCGCCCGAAGACCTGACGAGCTTCGTCTTCTTCACGACCACCCACAACGCCTACGTGAATCTCATTGAGAAGAAACCTAACCCCGCGTCCAAGATATATTCCGCGCAGTCAGTCATGGAGGATCGCCCAGTAGACCTCTTCATCGGGACCGAACCCTCCGAAGACGAGCTTGCGCTCGCGAAAGAAAACGGCGTCGAGCTTGTCAAGATTCCCGCCGCGCTGGACGCGTTCGTGTTCATCGTGAACGCGAGCAACCCTGTCGACAGCCTGACAGTTGAACAGATACGTTCTATCTACTCCGGAAAAATCAAAAACTGGAAGGACGTCGGCGGCGCGGATAAAAACATTGATGCGTATCAGCGTCCCGCAAACTCCGGCAGCCAAACCGCGATGATAAACCTCGTCATGAACGGTGAGGAGCTTGAAGGCGCGAAGCCCAACTATATCTCAAGCGGAATGGAAAGCATGGTCGCAACGATCGGCGATTATGACAACGGCGAGTTTGCCATCGGCTATACTTATCTCTACTATCTCAACGAGCTTGTTGACAGAGAGAACGTTAAGGTTCTGGCGATCGACGGAATCGCGCCGACCGCTAAGAACATCCAAGCGTCCGCGTATCCGTTCGGGGCGACCTACTGGGCCGTCTACCGCGCTGATGACGAAACCAACGCGGGCGGAGAGTTCGCGCGGTGGATCGCTTCCGACGAGGGTCAGCAATGCGTCGCGCAAGCCGGATACATTCCCGTAAAGGCGGTAGAGTAAATGAAGAAACTGCTCGCGCTTGTTCTGTCAGTCGTGATGTTCGCCACGCTTCTGCCGCGCGTCTCTTTTGCCGCGGAAGAAGCGGAATTTCTTGAGCTTGGCGGGATTACATATTTTCTGCATCGAGACACAGCGATCCCGATAGACTATTCCGAAAATATAACTTTCTATCCGAATCCCGGTGGAAAGGTTCTCTCGACCGAACTGTCATATGACGACGAAAAGCTGTTGGGAGACAAGTATTCCCAAGAGAATCGATATAAAGTGAAGGCCGTCGCATTCGCGGATGGAATGACGACGCTCCCCAATAGCGTTTGCAGTACCTTCACAATGCTTGAAACCGTCATCATACCCGCAAGCGTTAAAGAGATTCCGGAAAACGCGTTCTACAGCTGTCAAAGCCTCAAAGAAATCGTAATCCCCGAAGGCGTGACGAGAATCGGCGGATACGCGTTCGCTTACTGCGAGAACTTGGCAAGCATAACACTGCCCTCGACATTAATCGAGGTGGGAAACGCCGCGTTCTCATCCACCGCAATAACGAGCCTCGTTATTCCGGAAGGAGTACCGCGCGTTGCTTCAAATACGTTTCAGTATATGGAGAAGCTTGAAAGCCTGACTCTGCCGTCCACGATTCAATATATCGACAATTGGTCGCTGCCGTCCAACGAAAGCTTCATGGAACTGAGTATCAGCGGAAACAAGCGCTTCATATATGAAGACGCCTGCCTGTACGACTCGTCGATGAGTACTCTGCTGTGGGTGCGTCCAAATACGACAGGCTCGCTTGTTATCCGCGACAGCGTGACCGAAATAAGGCAGGACGCGTTGTATAACACAAAAATAGAGGAGCTTACGCTGCCGCGAAGCCTCGGCGTAATTCCGTACACCTTCTACTCCATGCCAAACCTCCGCAGGGTCAATATCAATATGACGGCGCCGTTTACCAACCAAGAGCTGCGCGAGATTCAAAGCCTTGAATGGGTTGAGGTAACGGAAGACAATCAACACGTGAAGTCCGTCGACGGCATAATGTACAGCAAGGACGGCACACAGCTCATGCTGTTCCCGCCGACACGGACAGGCTCGTTTACCATACCCGAGAGCGTCGAGTTTATCTCGCAGAACGCGTTCTATTTCTCCAAGCTCGACGAACTGACCCTGGATATGTACGCGACGGAGCCGAACGGAAGCATTTTCGGCTATGACAGCGGCATAAGAAAACTGAACTTGGGGAAGAACTTCAACGCGCTCAACGAAATTGAGGACATTTACCCTTCCTTAAGGTCTATCGAAGAATTCAGCGTGGATCCCGAAAACCCATACATTAAATCAAAAGACGGCGTTCTGTTCTCAAAAGACGGCAAAACGCTGATGACCTGCCCGATTAAGAAGACGGGAACCTATACCACTCCCGAGGGCGTTGAAATCATCGCGAAATACGCCTTCAGCTTCAGCAGCCTTTCCGAGCTGATCATTTCGGAAGGCGTTTCAACCATAAATGAACGCGCGTTCACAAACGCGGAAGTTGAAAAGCTGTCGCTGCCTGCGACGGCGGTCGTAATAGGCGGCGACGCCTTCTACGGTCTGGAATTCCTTACCGACTTTGTCGTTTCCGAGAAAAACCCCGTCGCGCGCGTCGAAAACGGATTTGTTATAATAAACGGCGCCGCCATCGACCATTTCGGCGAGTACGGCGAAAGCCTTGTCTTCCCAAAAGGCATAACAAAAGTACCGAATATCAACTACGACTACGATAAGGCGGAAAGCGTAACCAACGTCATAATTCCCGAAGGCGTGACGGAAATCGAGGAATACGCTCTTCAACCCTTTCGGCGCATGGAACGCGTCTCTCTCCCGTTCTCGCTGAAGAAGATAGGCGACTACGCGTTCAGTTCGTGCGTAAGCCTTACATCCGTCCTGCTTCCGCCGAACCTTGAATATATCGGACTAGGCGCGTTCGCGGGATGCGAGCGTTTGGGCAGCATCGTGATACCCGATTCCGTCAAATGGCTGAGCCACGACGCGTTTACGCGGGCGGGATGGGGATACGCGGAAGGCTATGGCAGTGATTACTCCAACCGATACACGGGCTTCGACCTCGTCGGGCGGAACAGCGAAATGCTGCGCTGGGCGGCGTACATGAGCAACACAGACTTCATCGACAAGAACGACCCGACAGCAAAGCCGCAGCGCATAACGTCCCTTCTTCCCGAAGGCGTGACGGATATCGTGGTTCTGCAAAGCGCGAATACGGATTCGGGCATAACGCTCTATTCCGACAGCGCGCTCACGAACAAGATAACGACCATACCGAATGGAACGCCCGCCTATGTGCTGGAAACGTCGCGGGATTATCACTCGCGGATTCTTGTCGGCGGCACCGAGGGTTGGATCGGCGATTATTCCACGCTGCCCGCGTCCGCCATGACGGGAGACAACATACCCGTCTACGCGACGCTAATGCCAAGGGACGCTAAACCGCTTGATTTCTATTTGTATGAGCACCCGATAACAGACGCACCGGCGACCCGCTTTCTGTTTGACGACCATAAATACATGCGCGTAGTAGAAAACCTCGGCACATGGCTGAAGCTTGAGACGCAGGACGGCGCGCAAGGCTATATGCCCGTCAATCAGCTGTATATCTATTACGCGATAATTAATCCGAGCGACGATTTCGACTACTACAGCTATATGACAGTAATAAACCCCAACCAGCGCGACCGTCTCAACCTGCGCGAGCAACCGAGCAGAAACAGCGCGTCGCTCGGCAAATATTTGACAGGCTTCTTGGTCAAGCATGTCGAAGACGTAGGCGACGGGCAATGGGTGCGTGTCATTACCATCGACAGACAGGAGGGTTACATGATGCGGGAGTTCCTGCGCAGTCCCGCGGGTTACCCCAGCGGTCTGCTTGGGCAGTACGACGGGCAAGAGTAACAACAAAAGAACGGCGGATGGTCAGATTATCAGCCGCCGTTGGCTGTCGGCAAACAATTGTTTGGTATACGCACGGGCGAGCCGGGGGCTCGCCCCTACAGCATATCGCATTCTTGCATACCGATAGCCAACATCATGTAGGGGCGAGCCCCCGGCTCGCCCGCGGGTATACAAAACAATTGTTTATCAATAATCTGGCGGCGGGCGATCATCCGATCGCCCGCCGTTTGCGCTACTCCGCCACCCTAATATGCACGTCGCGAAGCTGCTTATCCGTGACAACGCCGGGGCTGCCCATCAGCGGCTCCTGCGCGTTCTTGTTCATCGGGAACGCGATGACTTCGCGGATGTTCGGCTCGCCCGAAAGAAGCATAACGATACGGTCAACGCCCGGCGCTACGCCCGCGTGAGGCGGCGCGCCATAACGGAAGGCGTTGTAGAGCGCGGGGAATCTTTTTGATACCTCCTCTTCGCCATAGCCCGCAAGCTGAAACGCGCGAACCATCGTCGCGGGGTCGTGGTTGCGAACCGCGCCCGACGACAATTCAATCCCGTTGCACACTATATCATACTGATACGCCAAGACGTTCAGCGGGTCGCCGCCTTTCAGCGCGTCAAGCCCGCCCTGCGGCATCGAGAACGGATTGTGCGAGAAGATAATCCCGCCCGTTTCCTCATCCCTTTCAAACATCGGGAAATCAACGACCCAGCAGAAAGCGAACTGATCTTCATCTATAATGCCGAGCGCGTCTCCCAGAAGACCGCGCAGCATCCCCGAAAGCTTCGCCGCCGTCTCTTTCGGCTCGGCAAGCATGACGGCCGCGCCGCCGTTCGGTATGCCAAGCGCGCTCGCAAGCTTACCCGCGTTGTCCTGCCCAAGCGCGTTCGCGGCGCCGCCCGCCGCCGCGCCATTGTCCCATTTGAACCAATACGCGTTCGCGCCGCCCATCTCCTTCACCTTCGCGGCGATCGCGTCCATCTGCTTGCGCGTGAGCGTGAACTTGTCAATCTTAATCGCGCGGACTTCCTTTTCTTGGAAAAAGCCGGGATACGTATCGTCCACCATATCCGATACGTCCGCGATACGAAGCGGATTGCGCAAGTCGGGCTTGTCGCTGCCAAACTGCGCTATCGCGTCCCTGTAGGCGATTCTGGGGAACGGCGCGGGAGTCACGCGCTTGCTCGTATGCTCCGTGAAAACGCTGTACATGACAGGCTCGATTGCCGCGAACACATCCTCCTGACCCGCGAACGCCATCTCCATATCGAGCTGATAGAACTCGCCCGGCGAACGGTCGGCGCGCGCGTCCTCGTCGCGGAAGCACGGCGCAATCTGGAAATATCTGTCAAAGCCCGACGCCATAAGCAGCTGCTTGTACTGCTGCGGCGCTTGCGGAAGCGCGTAGAATCTGCCCGCGTGAACGCGGCTGGGCACAATGTAGTCGCGCGCTCCTTCGGGGCTGCTGTTCGTGAGAATCGGGGTCTGCACCTCAAGGAAGCCTTGCGCCGTCATGTGTTTGCGGATCGACGCTATAACGCTTGAGCGCAGCTTGATTCTGCTCTGGTTAAGCGGATTGCGCAAGTCCAGAAAGCGGTACTTCAGCCGCAAGTCCTCGCGGCTGCTGCGCGAATCGTCTATCTGAAACGGCAGTTCTTCCACGCACTTGCCCAGCACTTCAATGTCGTCGACGGAGCGCGGGCGAATCTCGATCTCCCCCGTCGGAATCTTATTATTTGGGCTTGAGCGCAGGATCGCCTCGCCCGACACTCGCACGGCGGACTCAATCGGAATTTCGCGCACCGCGTTCATTATATCAGCGTCCGACGCAACCGCCTGCGTTATTCCGTAAGTGTCGCGCACGACGAAGAACAGCATTGCGCCAAGGT
Source organism: Oscillospiraceae bacterium (assembly GCA_031280145.1). GTDB lineage: Bacteria > Bacillota > Clostridia > Christensenellales > Aristaeellaceae > JAITHB01. The sequence goes on from JAITHB010000126.1 coordinate 6,862, forward strand.
CGCGCACATTGTCCAGCCAGCCTGTCAGCGTGACGGTCCTGCCCGCGTCGTCCGCGCGAAGCTGTCCGCATGTATGGGTACGTAGCATAATTTCTTCCTCCTATATTACCGCGTTTTCAAGAATGGTAAGTTCGGTGTTGTCGGCGTCGATCCGCGCCATAACTCCGAGCGGAAGCGCGATGTTCGGCGTGCAATGCCCAATCGAGTAACCGCGTATTATCGGCTTATTCTTCGGAAGAATGTCCGCGAGAACCTGCTCCATCGTGAGGTTGTGTCCGCGCATCGCGGCGTCGCAGCCGTCGAAGTCGCCGATCACGATGCCCGCGCAATCCTCAAACTTCCCCGCGAGGCGAAGCTGCGTCAGCAGTCTGTCCACACTGTAAACGCTCTCTCCCGTCTCCTCGATGAAGAGTATGCAGCCCTTCGCGTCTAGCTCGTACGGCGTTCCCAGTATCCCGCATTGCAGACACAGATTCCCGCCGACAAGCATTCCCTCAGCCTTCCCGCGGGCAAGCGCGGTCAGCGGAAACGCGGACGGCACAACGCCCATCGGTTCGGCGCGCTTGAGCGCGCGGTCGAACGCGTCCTGCGCGATAGGCTCCATCTCGCCGTCCGCCAGCGTTCCGACGGGCATAGGCGCGTGGAACGCCACCAAATCGGCGTATTTCATGTAGGCTGCGTGAAGCGCGGTAACGTCTGAAAAACCGATCAGAACCTTAGGGTTCTCCCGCGCAATAGAGTAATCCAGCTTGTCGAGTATCCGCATCGCGCCGTATCCGCCGCGCATCGCGACGACCGCGTCAACCTCCGCGTCCGCGAACATCCTGTTGAGGTCGTTCGCGCGGACGTCGTCGGTCGCCGCGAGATAGCCGTAGGCGCGGCTTGTGCTGTCGCCAAGCTTCACCTTGTAACCGAGCTGTTCAAGCTTGCGCACGGTGAGGTCAAGCTTCTCAATATTGGGAAGCGGGCTTGACGGACCCACAATTCCAAGGGTGCTGCCCTTCCCTATCTTCTTGGGCTTTACTAATTTTGACATACCGGAATCTCCCGATTTACATTTTTCTATTATTATGATACAATTACGCAAATTTTCATTTTTACTGAAGCAAAGCTGAAAACTTTGCGATACACCATGAAAGAGGTGTCGTATGCCGACATTTGCCGATAGAACTCACGCGTTCACCAGCACTAACATATTTACCATTCTTGAAGCGAAACGTCAAGAACGCGCGGCAAAAAACCTGCCTGTTTTCAATCTTTCCGTCGGAACGCCGGATTTCCCGCCCGCGCCGCACATAATGCGGACGGTGGAAGAAGCCGCCCGCAACCCCGATAACTACAAGTACGCGCTTTCCGACGCGCCTGAGTTAATTGCGGCCGCTCAGGCGTGGTACAAGCGCCGCTACGCCGTGCCGCTTGATTCTTCCGAAATAATGAGCGTCGCGGGTTCGCAGGAAGGCTTGGTTCATATCGCGCTGGCGATGCTGAATCACGGAGAGTCTTTCCTCACGCCGAACCCCGGCTATCCCATCTTCAGCATAGGACCCGCGCTTATGGGCGCGAATCAGGTTCTTTATGAGCTGCGCCCCGAAAATAATTATCTGCCCGACCTTGACGAAATCGCGCGCACGATGCCCAAGAACACGCGCGCGATGATAGCGTCGTATCCCGCAAATCCGATAGGCGCGTCGACGACGCTCAAATTCTTTGAAGAGCTGGTCGCGTTCGGCAAGGCGCACGACATTTGGATAATCCACGACAACGCCTATTCCGATATTACGTACGACGGATATGTCGCCGGCTCATTCCTCGAAGCGAAAGGCGCGGCGGAGATCGGCGTCGAGTTCAATTCGCTCTCGAAGACATATAATCTCACGGGAGCGCGCATATCATTCCTGCTGGGCAACGCGGAATTCCTGCGCCGCTTTTCCGCAATCCGCAGCCAGTTCGACTACGGTCTTTGCCGCATATTCCAACGCGCCGCAATCGCCGCGCTGACAGGTCCGCAGGACGCGGTCGTAAGTCAGCGGGCGGAATATGAGCGCAGACGCGACGCGGTTGTGAACGGTCTCGCGCGAATCGGCTGGGACAAACCAACCTGCAACGGAACAATGTTCGTATGGGCGAAGATACCCGGCGGCGACATTGACGACCGCAAATTCGTTATGGATACTATAGACCGCTCGGGCGTAATCTTCATCCCCGGCTCGGAGTTCGGCTCGCTCGGGCGCGGATACGTGCGAATCGCGCTGACGCTGCCCGTCGACCAAATAAATAAAGCGATGACCGCGCTCGGACGAAGCCAACCTATGTCATAATTAATCACAAATATTAATATGGAATGAAGTGCCTTACACATACGTTAATTATGTGTAAGGCTTTTGTTATTAATTTCTGCAATATATGGAAGGAGAGACAAAATGAAACGCATACATCGAATACTCGCGGTAGGATTATCTGCCGCAATACTGCTTGCTATGGTGTTCGCGCTTCCGACCAACGCGTCCGCGGCGGTATCGGCGGGAGTAGTCGCGACGCGCAACACAGGCAGGCTGAACCTTCGCGCCGCGCCTTCGTCGGATTCCGTTTCGCTCGCGCTGTACTACAACGGCACGGCGTTCGACATCATCGAATACACGAGCGCGGAATGGGTCTGCGTGCGCATAGGAAGCCTTAACGGCGGGCAGATGGGGTATTTCTCGCGCAATTTCATCCAAGAGACCACCGCGCCGTGGAACTATCCCAATATGAAACCGACATATCAAGCGACGTTCGCGCGCGCTCAAAGCGTATACGGCTATCCTAAGCAAGGCGCGAACGTACTCGCAACGCTTCCCGCGTATGGCTCGCACACCATCGAAGTGCTGGGCAGCACCGAAGACAACGAATGGCATCACGTAATCTACCATGGCGCGGCGGGCGACGTAACAGGCTTCATGCAGGGCGACATCGCGAACTCGACGCCGCCGATCGCCAAGACATACACGATAAACGCGCCGGGTCCGTCATACACGCTGAACCTTCGCAGAAGCATGAGTACGCTCGGCGGCGCGATCGGCGCGTGGTACAACGGAACGCAGGTAACCGTGCTTGACGAAACGAGCGAATGGGCGCACGTCCGCATCGGCGACCCCGGCGCGGCGACCATATCGGGCTACATGATGAAGACATACCTTACAGAAAACAGGAACAACGTATACGACAGGCGACCGACGCGCTACCTCAAGCAAGACGGCCGCTCCGTGAAAATCTATTACGAGCCCTCGACCGCCGCCGTTTCCGACAAAACCTATCCGCCGTACAGCGTTGTGCCGTTCACCGTGCTTGGCGAATCGAACGGCTGGCTGCAAGTGATAGACCAGCAGACGCTGTTTGTCGGATGGATACTTAAGAGCAGCTTCAACTGAATTTGACGCAGCATGAAAGCGGGCGGTTGATTACCCATCGATCGCCCGTTTTCAATTCACTTTGCCGATAGTCTCAATTATCCCGCGCAATTGCAAAAGCTGCTGGTCGATGGATTGTCCGCGCGTCAGCCGCTCCTCGCATTCAGAAACGTACATAAGGGCTTGCGTAATTTCGGCTTGCGCGTTTATCGTACCCGTACCGCCGTAGATGTTCTGCACAATGGAAAGCAAGCGCGAGGCGGCGTAAAGGTGTTCGCGCACGGACGCGATTTGAACGGTCGTGAAGCTGCCGCCCGCGCGGGCGAGCTTGGTGACGACGCTTCCCGCCGCGTTGAGCTCCTTAAGGCTTTCCGAGAGGAGCGCGTTGCTTGTCTGCTTATCCCTATTGGCGGCGTTGATAAAAAGTGTTCCGATGACCAGCATAGCCAGAACGAGCATAAAAATCACCAATATCAAAGTGTCTCTGGTTTTCTTTGAAACGGTTGGCTTTATAGAATAGAACACAGTAATAAATAACCTCCAATAGTAACTATTATGGTAAGTATACCATATTTCGGCGATTCGGTAAAGCTTTTTCTCAAAATTAGCGGAATTTGCAGGAAATATGCGGAAGCACTTCCATATTTTGGTAGTTCTGCCGTTTATTTCCATGAAATTCAAATTTGACGGAACATAATTTCAAATTATTTCAGATATGTTCCTTGTACAGACGGACTGTCGACAAACAACTGTTTTGTATGCCCACGGGCGAGCCGGGGGCTCGCCCGCGGGTATACAGAACAACCCTTTTTTGAAAGTCTGAAGCGATCGGATACCGCCCCTATAATAACGCCTCTTCCAGCGCCTTCTTCAGCGCGGCGGGGTCGCCTTTGCCCTTTAGTTCCTTCATAACCTGACCCATGAGAAAGCCGAACACCTTCTCCGATCCCGATCTGAATTTCGCGACGGAATCCGCGTTCGCGGCGACGACCTTCTTCACGGCGTCGTCAACGACGGACGCGCCGCCTATCGCCTCCAGTCCGTTCTGCTTCACATACGCGTCAACGTCTATATCGGAATCAAGCAGCGCGCGCAGAACGCGGCGCCCCGCCGCGCGGTTGATTGCGCCGTCCGCGACAAGCGTGATTATTCTCGCGAACTTATCTTTATCGAGCGACAGCTCGTCTGCGGGTTCGCCGCGTTCCTTCAGGATTGAAAGAACCTCGCCTATTATCCAGTTCGCGGTATCCTTCGGCTTGCGCGTTATTTCCGCCGCGCCTTCAAACAGTACGCACAATGTACGCTCGCTTATCAGAATGTCGGTGTCGTACGCGGAAAGACCATACTCCTTCGGGTAGCGAAGCCGCTTCGCCTCGGGCAATTCAGGCTGGGTTCGGCGGATATGCGTAAGCTGCTCCTCCGTTATGAGGAACGGCGACAAATCGGGGTCGGGCATATAGCGGTAGTCGTGCGCGTCTTCCTTGACGCGCATGGCGTAGCTTGTGTCCTTGTTGTCGTCCCAGCGGCGCGTCTCCTGCGTAATCTTCTTGCCCGTCTCGATGAGCTCAATCTGCCGCTTGCTCTCACCCGCGACAGCGCGCGCGATTGACTTGAGCGAGTTGATGTTCTTCATCTCCGTGCGCGTGCCGAACTCGTGACCGAACTCGCGCACGGAAAGGTTCACGTCCACGCGCATACTGCCTTCCTGCATCTTCACGTCCGATACGCCAAGCGCGGCGAGCGCGGCGCGGATCGCGCGAACTGTCTCCACCACCTCGTCTGCGGTGCGCATGTCGGGCTGCGTCACAATCTCAATCAGCGGAACGCCGCATCGGTTGAAATCGACAAGCGTCTCATCCGTCCACAGGTCATGCACAAGCTTGCCCGCGTCCTCTTCCATATGGATTTCGCGGATGTTCACGCGCTTGCCCGTGATATCAACATAACCGTTCACGCACAGCGGAAGGTACAGCTGGCTTATCTGATACGCCTTGGGCAGGTCGGGATAGAAGTAATGCTTGCGGTCGAACTTGGCGTTGCGCGTTATCTCGCAGTTAAGCGCAAGCCCCGCGCGAAGCGCATACTCCACCGCCTTCTCGTTGAGGCGCGGCAGACTGCCCGGCAGCCCCATGCAGACGGGACACACCTTCGTGTTCGGCTCGCCGCCGAACTTAGTGGAGCAGCCGCAGAACACCTTCGACTCGGTCGCAAGCTCCACGTGTATTTCAAGACCCACAACGGTTTCATACAAACTCATACGTTAACCTCCGTCGCGCCTGCGGAAGGCTTCTTCATGTGGAAGTCAGTCGCGTCCTGATACGCCGCCGCCGCCGCTAGTATATCGGAATCCGCGAACCGCTTGCCGATAAGCTGCGCGCCGACGGGCATTCCGTCCATAAGCCCGCACGGCATCGACAGCGCGGGCAGCCCCGCAAGGTTTATCGGCACGGTGTACGCGTCGGAAAGATACATCGCCAGCGGGTCGTCAAGGCTTTCGCCAAGCTTCGGCGCGGCCCCCGGCGCGGTCGGCATGATGATAAAGTCGAAGTCCGCGAACACGCGGGCGAAGTCTTGCGCAAGCAGCGCCTTCACGCGCAGCGCCTTGTTGTAGTACGCGTCGTAATATCCCGCGGAAAGCGCGAAATTGCCGAGCATGAGTCTCCGCTTCACTTCACGCCCGAAGCCCTCGCTCCTGTTGCGCACAATCACTTCGTCAAGATTAAGGGACTTGTCGAGAACACTTACGCCGTATCGTATTCCGTCATATCGCGAAAGGTTTGACGCGGCTTCCGCAGACGCGATGATATAATACGCCGCGACAGCGTATTCCAGCATCGGAAGCCGAACCCACTCCACAACCGCGCCCAAGCCTTCCAGTGTCTTCACCGCACCCAGAACGCACTCGCGCACACCCGCGCTGAGCGCGTCCGCGAACGCTTCCTTGGGAAGCGCGATTCTCTTTCCCTTTATGGAAACGCCCTCGGCGGGAACGGTTATCTCGCACTTCTCCGAAGTTCCGTCGCGCAAGTCCTCCCCTGCCATCGCGGACAGCGCGAGAGCGCACGAACGCGCGTCGCGCGCGACGGGACCGATCTGGTCGAGCGAAGAACCGTATGCGATAAGCCCGTAGCGCGACACCGCGCCGTATGTCGGCTTGATTCCCGTAACGCCGCAGAACGAGGACGGCTGGCGAATAGAGCCGCCCGTGTCGCTGCCGAGCGCAAACGGAACCATCCCCGCCGCGACCGCAGCAGCCGCGCCGCCCGAAGAGCCGCCCGCGCTTCTTCCAACGTCCCACGGATTGCGCACCGCGCCGAAGTACGAAGTCTCGCTTGTGGAACCCATCGCGAACTCGTCCATGTTAAGCTTGCCGAGCAGCCTCGCGCCGCTTCCGCGCAGGTTCTCGATAACCGTCGCGTCGTATACGGGAACATAATCGGAAAGGATACGCGACGCGCACGTTGTGCGAATCCCCTTCGTGGATATATTGTCCTTCGCCGCGTAAGGAAGACCTGCCAACGTACCATTGACCGCGTCCGCCGCACCCTCACAAACCGTGATGAACGCATTAGTTGCTGTTTGTTTATTCTTTATCTCAGAAAGAAACGCGGCGGAAACTTCGTCTGCGGATATGTCTCCGTTCTTGAGCAAACCATGCAATTCAAACGCCGTAAGTTCAGTCAAGGAAGCTTTGTTCATAATATTCACCTCAGCCGAACGTCTTTGGCGTAACGACATATTCATCCGTCTTGCGCGCCGCGTTCACGAGAACATCCCCGCGCGGAATCGACGGGCGCACCGCGTCTTCGCGCGTATAGTTCACGCGCTCCTGCACGTGTGACATCGGCGCGACGCTCGCGATATCCAGCGCCTCAAGCGTATCCATATACCCTATAACGGAGCGCAAGTCCCGCGTCATTTGGTCAAGCTCCGCTTCAGCCAGCCTGATACCCGATAACGCCGCGATATGCGCGGTCAATTCTCTGTTGATTTCCATACTATCTCCTTACGGACTCAGTCGGTTCGTGTCACGCGGGAACAAACACGCGCTGCGTATGTTCTGCGCCCCGATGAGCTGCTTGAGCATCCGTTCCAGCCCCATTCCCAGCCCGCCGTGCGGCGGCATACCGTGCTTGTGTATCAGAAGGAAGCACTCGAACGCGTCCTCGTCCATGCCGCGCGCGCGAATCTTCGCAAGCTGCGCGTCGTAATCGTGTATGCGCTGTCCGCCCGTCGTCACTTCCATGCCGCGGAACAGAAGGTCGAACGACAGCGTGTATCGCGGGTCTTTGGGATCGTCCATCGCGTAAACAGGGCGCTTCTTCGTCGGATAATGCGTCACAAAAACAAACTCGCTGCCAAGCTTCTCTTTTGCGTAACGCCCGATCGCAGCTTCTTCCTCGGGCGTCATGTCGAACGGATCGCTCCTCTTAAGCCCGTATTCCTCCGCCGCCAACGCCTTCGCTTCATCGAAGCGCAGCGCGGGAATCTCATCGATTACCGGAAGCTGAACGCCGAGCATCGCAAGCTCTTCCGCATACTCCTTCGCGAGCAGTTCCATCACATATTTCAACATATACGTTTCCATCGCGCACACGTCGAGGAACGAATCGATGAACCCCATCTCAAAGTCGAGCGAAGTATATTCGTTAAGGTGCCTTGCGGTGTTATGCTTCTCCGCGCGGAACACGGGTCCCACCTCGTACACGCGCTCATACACCCCGACCATCATCTGCTTGTAGAACTGCGGCGACTGCGCCAAGCTAGCCCTCTGCTTGAAATAGTCCAGCTTGAACACGTTCGCGCCGCCTTCCGCCGTGTTGCTCTCAAGCTTGGGCGAGTGAATCTCCGTGAACCCGCGCGAGCGCAGGCTGTCGCGGAAGCCGCGCACAATCCCCTCTTGCAGCTTCAGCGCGGCGCGCTTGCGCAGGTTGCGAAGCGTAATCGGGCGCAGCGACAAATCCGTGTCGATAGCAAGGTTCATATACGATTTATGTATCGGCACAGGCATCGGCTCTTTCGGCGAAGAGATAACCGCCACGCCGTCCAGCACAACCTCAAACCCGTGCGGAGCGCGTTCGTCCGCGCGGACGACGCCGCGCACTTCAACCGCGTCGCCTTCGCTCACCTCGCAAAGTCCTTCGCGCAGAACGCATTGCACCGCCGAATCGAACCTTCGCAGAACCAAGAACGAGACGCCGCCCAAGCTTCGCAGCGCATGAACCATGCCGCGAAGCGTCACTTCGCCGCCGTCCACGGTCCGCTCGCGTAACTGTTCCAACGAAAGAAGCTCGCGCCACATAGGTTTAACTGTAACCACATGCCACCTCAATCAGTTTTGATGAACCCATAAATGCAGTATATGCGTCCTTAGTATGCATAGCAGTCATTATATTATATTCCGGCAAAAAAAGAAACCCTCGCGCCGAATTTCCGTCGGTATCAAATCTTGCACGCCGCGGTTCTATTTCCGGCCCCACGGAAATATTCTGTGTGTGAATACGCAGAAAAAATCTAAACATTGGAGAAAATATTATGCCGAACAAAAACAAACGCTTCAGGTCTTATAAAAAATTAACGGTTTTCACCCCCCC
>JAITHB010000137.1 GCA_031280145.1 Oscillospiraceae bacterium
ACCGCTTCGTTTTTTGGCACTCCCTCGTTCCGTTTACCCCGTTTCCCACACTAACTTCCGCCATTTTCCTCACTTGTTTCCACCTCTCCAACACTGTGGATCTTACTTTGGGAATTTACCCGTCCGTCATATACAATTTCCGCCGCATCTGCCAAGTTGACATGTTCCCCCTTTGTCTGTACAATGATACCTTGGTTTGCCGTTCAATATGGATAGAAGAACTATCGCGATTAGCGGAGGGAAAATATGTTAACTTGCGTTGTGGGCGTAAATTGGGGCGACGAAGGCAAAGGACGGATGGTCGATCTGCTTTCCGAAGAGAGCGAAATTGTCGCGCGCTATCAGGGCGGCAATAACGCGGGACACACGGTCATCAACGATATGGGCAAGTTCGTGTTCAACCTGCTGCCGTCGGGAATTCTGCGCGGGAACGTCACAAACATTCTGGGCGGCGGAATGGTCATCGACATTGAACACCTGCATAACGAAATTGTCCACCTTCGCGAACGCGGAATAAACGTCACGCCCGAGCGGCTCATGATAAGCCACCGCGCCGCAATCTCCATGCCGTGGCACAGAGACGCCGACGGTCTGGAAGAAGACAGGCTGGGCAAAAACAAGCAGGGCAGCACGCGCCGCGGCATAGGCCCCGCGTATTCGGACAAAGCCCTTCGCAAAGCCCTTCGCATGGAAAGCCTGCTTGACGCGGAGTATCTGCGCGAGCTGGTCGAGCAGCTTGTCGAGTGGAAGAACGCGACCGTCGCGAAGGTATACGGCTCCAAGCCGTATACGGTGGAAGAAACGCTCGCGTGGCTTCACGGGTTCGGCGACAGCCTCATTCCTCACATTCACGACACCGACGAATATATTCAACAGGCGGACAAGGCGGGCAAGAACATTCTGCTCGAAGCGCAGCTCGGCACCCTGCGTGATATCGACTTTGGCATATATCCATATACCACAAGTTCCAGCGCGCTCGCGGCATACGCGCCCGTCGGCGCGGGGCTTCCGGGACGCGTGCCCGACAGGACGATCGGCGTCGTCAAAGCGTACTCGTCGAGCGTCGGCGGCGGACCGTTCGTGTCTGAAATGTTCGGCGAAGAGAGCGACCGCCTGCGCGAAGCGGGCGAGGAATACGGCGCGGCGACAGGCAGACCAAGGCGCGTCGGCGCGTTCGACGCAGTCGCGACGCGCTACGGCGCGAAGATGCAAGCCCCCACCGATATAGTTCTGACTAAGCTTGACGTGCTTGACCAAATGGACGAAATCCCCGTCTGCACCCAATACGAAGTGGACGGCGAGCGCGTGGATACGTTCGTCACAGGCGCGAAGCTGAACCGCGCGAAGCCCGTTTTCATCCGCATGAAGGGCTGGAAGAAGAAGCTTAGCGACTGCCGCAAGGAAGCGGATCTGCCGCCCGAGGCGCGGGCGTATGTGGATTGGATTGAGGAACACATCGGCGTGCCGATAAGCACGGTATCGGTCGGAGCGCACCGCGACGCATATCTTCTGCGCAATTCAGCGGGAGCGCGGCAATGATGACAAGCTACATCTTCGTTACAGGCGGCGTTCTGTCAGGCTTGGGCAAAGGAATAACCGCGGCGTCGCTCGGGCGGCTGCTTAAGATGCGCGGGCTTAAGGTCGCCGCGCAGAAGCTTGACCCATATCTGAACATCGACCCCGGCACGATGAACCCCATTCAGCACGGCGAAGTGTTCGTCACCGACGACGGCGCGGAAACGGACCTCGACCTCGGGCATTACGAACGGTTCATCGACGAAGATCTCAACAAATACTCAAACATGACGTCGGGCAAGGTCTACTGGAACGTTCTCACGCGCGAGCGCGAAGGCGGCTACCTCGGCAAGACGGTGCAGATTATCCCGCACATCACCGACGAGATAAAGCGTTTCATATATTCGGTCGGGCAGGAGGGCGGCGCGGACGTCGTCATAACGGAAATCGGCGGAACGATAGGCGATATCGAGAGCCAGCCGTTCCTCGAAGCGGTGCGGCAGGTCGCGCAGGAAGTCAGCTCCGATCACTGCCTGTTCCTGCATGTTACGCTCGTACCTTACCTTCCGTCGGTCGGCGAATACAAAACCAAGCCGACGCAGCATTCAGTGCGCGAGCTTCAGTCGCTGGGCATAACGCCCGATATGATAATCTGCCGCTGCGATAAGCCGCTTTCAACCGAACTCAAGCGCAAGATAGCAAGCCGGTGCGGCGTTCCGTTGAACAGCGTGATAAGCAACGTCACAATGCCGGGTCTGTATATGGTGCCGGGTATGCTTGAAGCGCAGAACATTTCGGACACGGTCGTCGGCAGACTCGGTCTTGATTGTTTAAAGCCCGACTTTACCGAATGGGACGCGATGCTTCGCCGCGCCGAGGTGGCGACGCAAACCGTGAGGATTGCGCTCGTCGGCAAGTACATTCAACTGCGCGACGCTTACCTTTCCGTCGCGGAGTCGCTCACTCACGCGGGCTATGAGAATTCCGCAAAGGTTATGATAGAGTGGGTGGACTCGGAAAGCCTTGAGGGCGGCGATCTGTCCGTGCTTGAGAATTGCGACGGCATACTCGTACCCGGCGGCTTCGGCAACCGCGGCATAGAGGGAAAGATTGCCGCGTGTAAATATGCGCGGGAGAACGGCATACCGTACTTCGGAATCTGCCTTGGTTTGCAGATTGCGGTGATTGAGTTCGCGCGAAACGTGCTGGGAATAGCGGACGCGAATTCGTTCGAGTTCGCGCCTGACGGGGCGAACAGCGTGATTGCGTATATGCCCGACCAATCGGGCGACATTCCAAAGGGCGGTACCATGCGTCTTGGGGCGTATCCGTGCATATTGGAAGAAGATACGCTCGCGCGCCGTCTGTACGGCAAACCCGCGATTGCGGAACGCCACCGTCATCGCCTTGAAGTGAACAACGATTACCGAGGCAGATTGGTTGACGGCGGTCTTACGGTATCGGGACATTCGCCCGACGGTACGCTTGTCGAGATTGTGGAGATAAAGAACCATCCGTTCTTCATCGGAACGCAGTTCCACCCCGAATTCAAGAGCAGACCGAACCGCGCGCACCCAATCTTCCGCGGGTTTATTGAAGCAGCGGCAAAGGGAAAGAAGAAATAAGGGCCGGTATATATGCGGGCGACGGATGATAACTGCGGGCGATGTATTGATAACCGCGGGCGGCCGGGGCGGTCGCCCCTACAGGGGCTTACCTGCGTTCAATCGGACAGGTAACGTAAAATCTGTAGGGGCGATTTCCAATCGCCCCTACAAATTAACTTTGAGTATCCTGCTCGCGCAAATCGTGGGATGCCCATATTCGTCAAACGCGACGACGCTCATCATAATGATGCCGTCGTCTTCTTTGTCGATACCGTTAAGCGTGACGGTGCGGAAGATTCTTCTGCGCGGAACGATCGCGTTTGCGCCGCCCTTAAGCTCGCTGTCCATCCACATAACCGCGGTTTCCCAGTCCCACTGATTCTTATCTTTATCGAAGATTACATATTGATAACCAACGCGTACCGACTCGTTCGCGGCGAACGAGAACACGCACGACCTCTTCTGCGCGGAAAGGTTCATGTCGTCGAACACGAAATCGGTGAGCAGTGTTTTTTCCGCGGAACTGACGCCGTCCGCGTCAAATTGATCATATCGAGTGAAGACAAAGTCTTCCGCAGCATCCGCGCCGACGTACATCTGCGCTTCCGAAGCGGCGTGAGCGGTCTTCATGTATTCGCTGAGTTCCGCAAGCGTGATACTGCCGTCCGCGTCTTTATCGGAAGAGAATTCGCCGAACCTGCCCGCGCCTGTCGTGAGCGCTTGCGTGTAATATGATTCGCCGAGCGTCGTATGCATTGCGGTTCCCGAAGCGTTGGTTTCGAGAGATTCAAGCGAAGACGCGGAGTTATCCGAAGCTCTGCCCTGCTCCGCGTTCCAGTACCACGACTTTTCATCGTCGCGCGACGAAGCGAAAACGATGTATTCGGGTTCCGCAAACGTCTCAAGCAAATTGCCGGAATAACACGCGTCCGCAATGATAACCTTCGTGCCTGAGACCTCGTCCAGCATTTCCTTCAGCTTGTCCGCGTACAGAACCTCTTCTTCAAACCCGTCGGAAAGCACCAGCCCGAACGCAGGCTCATCTTCTTCTGTCACGATACCATGCGTCGATAAATATATATACGAAACGTCGCCGTCGCGCGCGCCCTTGAACGACGCGCCGACTGCGGATTCGACTGCGGAAACGTTCTGCGTGATACCGTCCTGCCAGTGCACTACGAAGCTTCGCGTGTCGCGCGAGAACATGTCCCGCATCATCGTAAGGTTGTTGTGCGAGGAGGGAAACGTATCGGGATAGCTCACAAAATCGTCGCAGGCGATGAGCAAGGCACGGTAGACAGGCGCGTCTTGCGCAATAATCGGCTGCATGCCCGTGAGCAAAGCAAGTATGACCGCGCACAACAGCGCGGAAATTCTGCGTATCACGCTCGATTCCCTCCTTGCTTGCCCCGCAATGCA
>JAITHB010000147.1 GCA_031280145.1 Oscillospiraceae bacterium
GATAAAGGAGGTAACGGTCGGGGCGCCCCCCCGGCACGCCCGAACTAATCAAACCCGCGGGCGAGCGGGGGGCTCGCCCCTACAAAGCTTGTTATCCGCGTTCGCGCAGCTCCACGCGCCTGATCTTCCCGCTGATGGTCTTGGGCAGCTCGTCCACGAACTCGATTATGCGCGGATACTTATACGGCGCGGTGACGCGCTTCACATGGTCCTGCAGCTCGCGCTTCAGCTCGTCGGACGGCGTATAGCCGGGCTTTAGATGAATCGTCGCCTTGACGACCATGCCGCGTATCTCGTCGGGTACGCCCGTTATCGCGCTCTCAAGGACGGCGGGGTGTTCCGCCAGCGCTGACTCCACCTCGAACGGCCCTATGCGGTAGCCTGACGATTTGATTATGTCGTCCTTGCGCGCCTGATACCAATAGTAGCCCCACTCATCCTTCCACGCAAGGTCGCCCGTGTGGTAGATTCCGTCGTGCCACGATTGCGCCATGCCCGCGGGGTCGTTCTCGTAGCCTATCATCATGCCGACAGGCGAACCGTGGTGCGTGCGCACGACAAGCTCGCCCGGCACGCCGACGGGGACGGAGTTGCCGTCGTCGTCAATGAGGTCAACGTCAAACAGCGGCGATGGCTTGCCCATCGAACCCGGAACGGGCTTCACGCTCGGGAACGCGCCGAGCATAACGACGAGTTCCGTCTGCCCGAACGCCTCGTTCATCTCAAGCCCCGTGCGCTTCTTCACTTCCTCGAACATATCAGGGGAGAGAGGTTCGCCCGCCACGGAGAGATGCTCCAGCGAGCTTAGGTCATATTTGGCGAAGTCTTCCTGCAGAAGGAAGCGATACATTGTAGGCGGCGCGCAGAACGTGGTTATCTTGTATTTCTGAATTTTGGAAAGGATGTTCGCCGCGACGAACTTATCGAAGTCGTAGACGAACACGGCGCACTCCGCAAGCCATTGACCGTACAGCTTGCCCCAGATGGATTTCATCCAGCCCGTATCGCTGATGGTCAGGTGCAGACCTCCCGCCTTCGTCTGCTGCCAGTACGACGCGGTGACGATATGCGCCAGCGGGTAATAGTGGTTATGCACAACCATCTTGGGATAACCCGTCGTGCCTGAGGTGAAGTACAGCAGAATCGGGTCGTTCTCGCAGGCGATTTCCGTCGGGGTATACGAATCAGGCGATTCCTCAACCAGTTTGTTGAAGTTTACCCAGCCTTCGCGCTCGCCGCGAACGATTGCAAGACTCGTGCCTCTGCCCATCTCCGCCACGGCTTCATCGATTGCGGGGATGACGGCGCTTTCCGCAGTCGCGACGACAAGCTTGACGTTTGCGCTCTGAACACGGTAGACGACGTCCTTCTTTGTGAGAAGATGAGTCGCTGGAACACCGACCGCGCCAATCTTGTGCAAACCCATCAGCGCGCCCCAGAACTCCCAGTGGCGCTTGAGAATCAGCATAACGCGGTCGCCCTTCTTGATTCCGAGCGAGGCGAACGCGTTAGCCGCCTTGTTCGACAGAAGGGATATGTCGCGGAACGTGAACGTCTGTTCGCGGCCGTTGTCGTCGCAGTAGACAAGCGCGGTGGCGTTTGGCTTTTCGCGGGCGAGCCTGTCGACGACGTCATACGCGAAGTTGAACCCCTTGGGTTTCTTCAGGCGGAAGTTCTTGTAGAAATCTTCGTAATTGATGAATTCGCCCTGCACGTCAAGATATTCTTTATATAAAGACAAGTGTCACACCTCTTTCCGCTCTTTTCACTTTATAACTACCGCAAGAAACCGGCAGTCGCCTTCCGGCGCGTACATCGCGTGCGGCAGGCTCGAGTCGTAGTATACGGAATCGCCTTCCTTGAGGAACAGCTCGTTCCCGCCAAGCTCCATGCGCAGGAGACCCGACAGCACGTAGTCGAATTCCTGTCCCTCGTGCGAGTGCGCCTGCTTCACCGCGCCGTCCTTGTCTTCCTCGACGGTCACGATGAACGGCTCGGACTTTTTGTTCTTGAAGTTGTAGGCGAGGTGCTGATAGTGATACTGCTTCCTGCGGTCGAACGCGAGCCCCTTTCCGCTTCTTACGAGCACATAGCCGCGAAGCTTCGGGCTTTCGCCCGTCAGAAGGTCGGAGATGTCCGCGCCTAACGCTTCCGCAATGTTGAACAGGTGCGAGAATGAGAAGTCGGTTTCGCCCTTCTCATACGTTTCGAGTTCCTCTATAGAAATGCCCGCGCGTTTCGACAGCTCTTCAAGCGAGAGCGAGAGGTCTTCGCGCAGGTCGTGAATGCGAATGGCTATCTCTTTAATCTGCGACATAATCTATGCCTTTCTTTTTAGGATATTTTGTGTCGGGCGGGCAATTCGATGGGCAGCACAGGGTGCATTATATCAACCCCCAAACGATTCATATGAAAATACACATCAAAGTATATTTCGCCTATAATACAGCTAATCGGCTTGATTGTCAACGATAGTTTTTACTATGTTTTCACGGTTTCCGAGCGGATATGCGAGCGTGGTATATATAAAAAGCAGAGCCTTGACTGAAACAACTAAACCGAAAGTTTAAGTCAAGACCCTTTATTAAACTTAGTAAGATTTAGTAAGCCCTCTCCAAAAGCTTCTTAACAGGCGCCTTCCGCCTCTGCTAGCGGCCCCAATATTTCCTTTTCCGCGAACAGCGCCGTCGCGCCGCCGGTATGCCAGAAAACAACCGTGCTGCCGGGAGTGATTTTACCGCCGCGCACATGACCCAGCAATCCCGCAAACGCTTTGCCGGAATAGACCGGATCGAGGAGGAGACCTTCCGTTCTCGCCAGCAGGCGGATCGCTTCCGTAGCGGCTTCGTTGGGTTGTTCATAACCCGGCGCAAAATAATCGCGGTTTACCGTGATATCTTCTGCGGATATTCGTTTGTCACCGCCTATCCATTCAAGGCACTCGTTAGCAAGGCTCGCGCACTTCGCCTCATATTCGGCGGATTTGCGGCTGACCGCCACGGCAATCACCTTCGCCTTCGCGTCAAGCAGACGACGTCCCGCCATAAGCCCCGCCAGCGTACCGCCCGTGCCGGTCGCCGTGAAGAGGTAATCCGGATCGATTTTCATCTGTGCGCACTGCTCCCGCAGTTCGCAGTATCCGCCGATGAACGCCGCCGAGCCGATGTAACTCGCTCCGCCCAGCGGTATATCATAACATTCGCGCCCCTGCGCTTCCAGCCGCGCCGCATGAGCCTTGCCCATCGCAAAACAGCGCGCCTCCGTGTCAGCCTCCGTCTCGCCGTCAAGCCCTTCAACGATGTGCATCTCCGCTCCGAGGATGCGGTCGAGCAGCATGTTGGAGCGTATATCGTTTTCATTCGGCTGCACGTACGCGTTCAGATACAGAATCGGCGCGAGACCCAGGCGGCGGCAAGCGGTAACGGTCTGCATCGCGTGGTTGGACTGCGTCGCGCCATATGTAAAGACGGTGTCGCAGCCCTTCGCAACGGCGTCGCCCAGAAGATACTCAAGCTTGCGAACCTTGTTCCCTCCGAACAGGCTCATCCCCGAAAAGTCGTCTCGCTTTATATACAGGGAAACGCCCAGCATTTCAGACAACCGCTCAAGCTTATACAGCGGCGTCGGATAGAACCCAAGCGCGGCGCGCGGTTTCGCGTCCATCAACGCGCGGACTGCCGATATCGTTGCTTCCATTTGAAAAACCTCACTTTAATTCAGCGCACTTGCCATATTCTACCAAGAAGCGATTATGTATTCAAGCGCCGAATGAAAATTAAGCGTCCGCCAAGACTGGACTGCCGCAATTTTGAAGTGTATAATATTCACAAATTCACAGCAGGGAGGCTGATTCTCCATGAAGATTGCCCCTCGGACGCATATGCTTGAGATTGACAGCGGCGGCGGCCGCATGTTTCCCGTTCTCACTTGGGACGAAAGCCATGTCGTGCTGATTGACGCGGGCTACCCCGCGCAGACGGACGCTTTCGTCGGCGCGATTGCTGGCGTCGGTCAGCAGGTTGAAGCGCTCACGGAGATTATACTTACGCATCAGGATTTGGATCACATCGGCTGCGTCCACGATCTGCTTAAGCTCGCGCCGAACGCGCGCGTCATCGCGCACACGGAAGAAGCGCCGTACATCGACGGAACGACGCCGCCGATAAAGGGCTTCCCGAGCCAAAATATTCATGTTGATCAAACGGTCGCCGACGGCGACGTCCTGCCGTTTTGCAACGGAATCGAGGTAGTCCACACGCCGGGGCATACGCCCGGCAGTATATGTCTGCTGCTTCGCGACAGCGGCACAATGGTTTGCGGTGACGCGTTGAACATCGCGGACGGGCAAATCATCGGTCCGAATCCGCAGTATACGCAGGACATGAATCTCGGTCTTAAGTCTGTCGAGAAGATTAAGGCGCTTCATCCTGACGCGATCGTTTCGTACCACTGCGGTTACTTGAAGCGCGACGCTTAGCGGAAACAAAGCTGTGTCGAAGCAGGAATTCCTGCCCCGATGTCTAAATAAAAGGCAAACAACGTAGGAGGTTTACGAACCAAATGAGCGAAAAGACAATCAATCCCGACTGCCCCTGCAAGGCGAATTGCGTCCGCCATGGCGACTGCGAAGCGTGTCAGGCGAACCACGCTGGCGGAAAGACGTCGTGCCAAAAGCTGAAGGAGAAGGAACAGAAGGAATAAAGGTACACGGTACGTTGCATAGGGCGGGCGACCGACGCGGTCGCCTCTGCATTATGTTGGCTATCGGTATACAGGAATACATTATGCTGTAGAGGCGACCGTCCCGGTCGCCCGCGGGTAAATGAAACAATTGTATACCGTTACGCCAAAATATAAATCAGAATCCCTATCAAATTCACGAATACCATCGCCGTCAGTGCCAAGTGGAACGTATCCGGCACAAGCCGTGTGTCCGATTGTTTTATGATATGATGGGTATTCCCGAAACACTCGTTATAGCCTTTTAACTTTCTCTCGCCGCAGCCGAATACCATATAACGCACATGGTTGAAGTACATCGTTATACAGCCAAACGTCATATAGCCCAGCACAGCGTACTTTCCGATATTCGGCGCGAAAACAAACAACCCTAAGCATAGCGCGAACAAAATCCAAAACGGAATATCAATCGGCTCCGTCTTAACGCATGACTCGACAAGTATGAAATTCTTAACGCGAAACCCCGTCATGTTCAAGCTGTAAAAAGCAAACGAAACAGCGAGCAAAACTACCATACACCGCCACCTTTGTCAAATGTTCGCGAGGGTTCATTCCGTCAAGCTGAAATTTGCGGCAGCCATGATGTCAGTCGTTTATCGCCTCAACGCCAAGGCGTTTGAGTTCGTCAAGGTAGTCCAGCATATTTTGAAGCACATCAGTGGGATGCCCCTTCCAGCCCAAGACCTCGCCGACCACGCGCAGAGGATATCGGGAACGGTATGACCTTGTGGGGTTCCCCGGGAACTTTTTATCCGTCAGGTTAGGATCGTTTTCAAAGGAGCCTGTCGGCTCCACGCGATAGATTCTGCCGGGTCCGTCTCCTACCGCGAGTTCCGCTCCCCATGTAGCCGCGTCTATAGTCGCGGTTAGGTAAACAAAGTTGGCTCTCTTCCGTTCGCCGTAATTGGAATTATAGTTGGGTTCCAGCAAGTCTCCCGGCTTCAGATCGGCTTTTGTGCCGTGATAGAAGGGACCGAGATCCGAAATTTCGGACGGCTTCAGGTTATTCTCCATATCGTTGTCCTCCAAAGCCCTGTCGCTCTGCGGAAGTTAAACTAAAACGCAGTCAAGCTGAGCTGCCAAGTAATCTCAAACTTGTCCGTCACCATGCCGTACAGTTCGCTGAAGAACGTCTTGCCGAGCGGCATATCAACAGTGCCGCCATCGGAAAGCGCATCGTAAATCCGCTTGATTTCGTCCGCGTCAGGGGTACCCAGTGTGAGCGCGATGTTCGTCCCTTTGGCATAATCGGAGCCTGACGGGCAATCGGAGAACATGACGTTGTGACCGAATATAGGCAGCGATGCGTACAGGATACGTTCGCCGTCCGCTTCGGACGCGCCGCCGGGGTTTTGCCCGTATGTCATAATTTGAGCGGGCATCCGCGTTTTGAATACGTCCGCGTAAAACGCGAGCGCATCGCGGCAATCGCCGTCAAAGTTCAGGAAAACGTCAAATGACATGCTGATTCCTCCTAATTCTGTACCCAAACGCGGGTGATTTCACCAAACACCATTTTACGATAGAGCTGTTCCTTTTTGAAAGTTTCAAACAGACTTTCTCTGTCCTCCTGCCTGCAAAAATCATCGTGGCTGACGGTTGTGATCTGCGTTAGTTTGCATTCCATAATAAGTTTCGCTTCCGTGAAAGCGATATTTCCGGAAGGCGTAACGATGCTTGTCAGTGCCAGTTCCTTCATTTTGTTGCTGTCACGACCCGATTTACCCGCAGCGCAGAAAGCGCGCGCTCTGAATTCCTTCGTGAAGTAAGACAGCGTATACGTCTGCGCTTTTTGAAGCAGCTCCAGCGTATAGCGGTCTTCGCGCATCATTCCCCATGTGGTGGGGCGCTTCAACAGCACGCCGAAGCCGCTTACGGTGCCGATCATCGAATTACAGCGGTCTTCTGTTCCCGCGGTAATCAGAGGGAACTCTTTTTCCGCGAATGTAAACACATCGGTATTATTGAAAATCTCTTTCGGTGAGATTTGATGAAACAACCGCGCAAACGGCATTATATCCGCTCCTTAACCTGCTTTCCGTTTAACGCCATTATTGTATCTTATCGGCGCTCAAAACGCAAAGCTTTGGAAGAAGCAGAGAATCAGAAATTACCCTGCTTTTTCAGAGAGGTTCTCAAGCAGAACCCCGACGTAATGGCGCCTTGTTTGCAAACGCCCTTGCAATCGCCGCAGCGAATGCATTCAGGCGCGTTGATGTTCTTCGTAATCTCCACGTTCATCTTGCATTTCTTCTCGCAAAGCTTGCATCCGCTGCACTTCGTTTTGTCAACGTCCATACGGTAAAAGCTGAATTTGTTGAACAGCGAATATATCGCGCCAAGCGGGCAGATATATTTGCAGAACGGACGATAAATGAAAACCGACGCGGCTATTACTATAACGAGTATGCTCATCTTCCAGTTAAAGAGGAATCCCAACATGCTTCGCAAGCTTTCGTTCTTCAGCACGAGCGGAATGCCGCCCTCAAGCGTCCCGACGGGGCAAATCCATTGGCAGAAGTACGGCGGAGCTATTCCGAACTGATTTCCCAAGAGAATCGGCAGGGCAATCACCGCCACCAGCAGAAACCCATACTTAAGCGATCGCAGCGGTTTATCAACCTTTCTTGGAATTTTGAGCTTGGGCGACGGAATTTTATATAGTAAATCCTGAATGAATCCGAACAGGCACAGAAACCCGCAAATCAACCGTCCCAGCGTAACGCCGAAGAATATAAGCAGTCCCGCGATGTAGAAGGAAAAGTTGTGCTTGTAGCCGCCCAACACCGCCTGCAAAGCGCCTATGGGACACGACCCCACCGCGCCTGGGCATGAGTAGCAGTTAAGCCCCGGCACGCAAACGAGTTTGCTCTTGCCCTGCCATATCCTTCCCGTGAAAAAACCCGCAATATTAGCATTGGCAGCTAATGCTGCCAATGACTGAATGAACGGCCTGCTTTTAAGAAAGTTTTTTACCTTCATATTCTTTCATCCTAAGCCTATGCATTCGAGACAAATATTGATTGCTTTCTTAAGCGCGACCAGATGCTCCTCGCGAAGCAGACCAAACGCGATAAACAGTGCGGCGACAATCAATAATATGTATTTAACGCGCGACACGCCGACTTCGGTAAGTTTCATCATTTACCGCTCACAACCTCATTCAGGCGTTCCGTAATTATTGACAAATACGCTTCCGAAACCGATCCGCCTACCGGCGCGCCAATCTGAGGATCTCCGACAATGTTTCCTTCGCTGTCAAAGAAGAGTGTTGTGGGGTACGCCATCACATGGTCGAGCAGCGACGCTTGCAGTTTATCGTCGGGGACGAGCGCGGGGAAAGTCAATTTCAATTCGGTCATAATCCTTGTCGCAAGGTCAAACTCTTCATTCGAGTCGCTGCAGACCGTGATGAAATTCACATTGGCGGGAACCATGCCGTACAGCTTCTCAAGTTCCGGCATTTCCTCTATACAAGGCGCGCACCATGTCGCCCAGACATTAACCACCGTTAGGTCGTACTTTGCAAGTTCGGCGTTTGTGTATTCCTCACCGCCCAACGTTATTGCGCTGAAGTCGTTCATGTTTATAGCGTCGGTATCAACTACTTCCTTGACGGTTTCTTCTACTACGGCGGGGAAGACGCAAACCCCGTTTTTCAGATCCTCATGCCGTGAGACGAGCAAATCAAGGTTGGCTTTATCGGAATCGCTTAGCTCAAACTTTGAAAAATCATCGTTGTATGAAAAGTAGTAGGTATCATCTCCAAGAACCGCGAATATCTCCAAATGAGGGAACTCGACTTTAAGTTCGTCCAGCACTTCGATTCCGGCTGCATCGTCTTTTGGGATTCGGGCGATATTGAAAACATTTATGTAAGTTTCGTTTTCAGTTTTGTAGCTGAGCATTACTGCGTAACCTTGCGCCATGCCTATCTGTATCTTGCTCTTTTTTGACAGTTCCATTACGTCGGGTATCAGCTCGAAGCCAAACCCCGCGTCCCGCAGCGTCGCGAAGTTCGTGGAAGCCGCCATATTTCCGCTGACGGTCAGCATTCCGATTTGGACGTATGAATTATTGACAAAGGCGGCGCCGCTGGTGTCCTTAATATCAAGTGGTGCGGCTCCTTGTTCAGCGTAAGCTGCGAGAAAGCTGAACACTGTGACGATGGCGATAATTACCGCGATAGATTTTCCGATCCTTTTTGAACAATCCATATTTCCGCTCCTCAGTTCTTAATCTGCAACAGAATATTCATCCGAACAAAAAACCTATACTATCATAGCATACAGACGACAATTTGTAAATCCAAAAACAAGCTCCGAATCGTTACGCCGCGGACCTTGTTTTGGGAATTTACAACTTACTTAAGCTGCATTGCTCCGCGTTGAGCCGCAATGTTGAAATTCTCGATAAACATATCGGGGTTTGCGAAACCGAGCGCCGCAAACCAGATAAGCAGCAGCACAGCGCATACGCCGATAAGCGGTATCTTCTCCAGGAAAAGGCGCGCGCAGCTTAAGATAAGCACAACTGCAAGGTATATAATGAACCATCCCGACACCAGTCGCAGCCATGTCATTCCAAACGCGTCAATGTACAGTTTGAGGCGGATGAACCCCGAGAAAAGCATTACGGCGGTCAGCGCCAACAGTATCGCGAGCAATACGGACAGAAATCTGCCGCGCTGACTGAACCTCATGCACGCGCCGAACAGTATCATATTTATCGCGCAGACGATTACTGTTTGCGCGAAGCCTTCGCGGGCATACTCGGCATACGTAAAACCTGACGGGAGCCCGCTTCGGGCGAACAGGTGCGCGAACTGTATTGAGCAGAAGAAGGCATACACCGCCATAATGATAATCAGCGCAACGCCCCAAATTTCCGTATCCAACCGCGTCTGTCGACGTGCGGAAATCCCTTGCCCAACTCCGTTGTTCAGGTTCCACAGGAAAGAAAAGAAGAGTACAGCCGCGAATAATATTGCGAAGCCATGCAGGAGTATTTTGCTGGGGTGGAATCCC
The DNA here is from genome assembly GCA_031280145.1 of Oscillospiraceae bacterium. Taxonomy (GTDB): domain Bacteria; phylum Bacillota; class Clostridia; order Christensenellales; family Aristaeellaceae; genus JAITHB01. The sequence goes on from JAITHB010000147.1 coordinate 9,768, forward strand.
AAAGAAAGCTGACTGATATAGTATCCGAACATTTGGTCGGCGCCGCTGAGCAGCGGCAGGATTATCGCAAGCATCGGCAGCGCTATCAGCAAACCTATCAGTCCATTACGGACAGCGGGGTTTTGCTCGCGAATTTTGATTTTGCCGAATACACCCGACAGCGCTTTAATTCCGCTGAATGGCTGAACGAACCACCCGCTGAGAAACGCTGCGAATATCATGCCTGCGTCCTTCAAGGTAAACGAGCTTGCGGCGTATTGGGACAGCGTCATCAAGACGAGCGGAATGGCCACCCGCGCAAAAAATGAAAACTCGTAATTGCCTTGGTCTGTATTATTTATAAAGAACCAAGCGATCAACGCAGCGCATCCCGCCGTGCCTACCCAAAACGCGGCATCGGAACGCTTGCCGCCGCAGGCTCCCATCCATATTACAATTCCAAGGCAGCAAAACCAGAAGGCGCATATCATTCTGTCCGCTCTCGCTATAAGTACGTTGCCGTCAACAGCCGCAAAGCCGTTTATGACAAGTCTGTCGAACAGTATCCCCAGCGCAAGCGCGATAAGCGGCAGAAGATACGCGGGGCGGTTCCGCTCGGCGCGGGTGACGGAAGCCGCTGAATCATTTCTCATCGTTTGAATCCTCCACATATTCCAGAATATCACCCGGCTGGCATTTCAGCGCCGCGCATATCGCGCTCAGCGTAGACAGGCGAATCGCCTTTACATGTCCGTTTTTCAACAGCGACAGATTCGCCATGGTGATCCCGACTTTCTCGGTCAAACTCGTGACGCTCATCTTGCGCTTGGCGAGCATTACGTCAATATTGATTTGTATCATACTGTGTAGTCACTCTCTTCCTGCAGGTCGGCGGCCTTCTGGACAAGCCGCGCCAGCGCCGCGAACGCCGTTCCCGCAGCAAGCGCGAGAAGAATCAACGCGCATGATACAATAAGAACGCTCGGATGTTGGAAACCGAGAAAGCCCATAATGATATTCGCGGCAAAGCCGTAGGCGGCGTCGACATACGCGCAGGTGGAAATAAAGCTCAACAGCTTCGCGGTTTCGACGGAGAAAGTTTTGTCGCGCGCCACTATGCTTGATACGCGCCATCCGACCGCCGCCGCGCCGAGGCATGGTATCGCGCCTCCGAGCGAAGCGCAAAGCCATACGATTACTATCGATCTGTCGGTTAAGCCGATATTCAGTTGTTCAAGCGACACGATGACTGCGGCGGCGCAGACCATCGCAAGGCACAGCAGCGCGCCTATAACCGCGAAACGTATGCGGCAGCACATTCCGTTATGGCTCATAAAAAACACCTCCGATAACAATATGACGTCAATGGAGACAGTATACCACAATCGATGTTGTTTTACAATACTAATTTATTGTAATACAGAAAATATTAGTTGAAACACAATGTGCGGCAGCCCTGGCGAATCCGCGGGCTCCGACAAAGTCACACAAGCCCGCATGACAACATATCTTGAATACAGTTCAATAAAAGGGGTGGGACAAATGGCGGGATGCATGTACGGCGCGTATAACTATTGCGGCGCGATGAACGGGAACTACGTAAACGGATGGTATTACAACGGTTCCTGTATGAGTATATACAACAATGTCGGCGAGAGATTAACCCATTGGATTAATATAAATTATCCCGACGTCGGCGGAGGAGGCGGCGGCGGCGGCGGTGGCGGTGGAGGCGGTGGAAGCAGCGGTGATAACGCCGACAATTATGTTCCGCCGCCCGCCCCATATCCCCCCATGTCAGGCGAGGGCAACGATTACACAGACGACAGGTTCCCCGCGAACAGTCTGTGCACGGGAACCCGAGCCGACAACGGTTGCTATGTCGGAACTCAGTCCGGAATACCCCAGGTGCGCTACACGCCAGAAACGGGAACGCACATATTGGTTAACGCTCCCGAGCATCTGTACCTTAAGGATATTGCCGACGAACAAATCGACGGAGTAGCAAGTCCGACTCGCAGAAAGCTGTATGGACCGCCGGGCGTAACTCATACCGGGAAAGTATATTTGTATTTTGAGCACCTAAACCAGCTCGAAAACGGCAAGTGCATATATTATCTCATTTCGTTTTGGAATGATTACGGCAGCGCGGCGGCTGTGGATATAGTGCGCAGCGGCGGCAGCTCCGGCTGGGGAGCGTCGACCGAGTGCTTTGAAAATTTCTTCAGCTCGGCGCCGATGCCCAAGATTCAAGTTCCGATCGGGACTGCGAAGAGGGTGTTCCTTGCCCGCAGCACTCCGAATATTGCTTGCGCAAACGTAACCAAAGGCGGCTGTATCTTTTCCGAAAATCAGAACCAGGCGTGTCCGATTGGCCGCGGGCAGATATTCGACGGCGCGCTGGAGATGGATATCTCAGGCACGGTGCAGATAAGCTGCATGGCATACATTGACTACAGTAAGGTTCCGGGAAATACTGTCTATATTCCGCCCGACGATTCTCCGAACCCACCGGGTACGATGAACAGGGAGAACAGCTACGTTACGGGTTACAGCGCAAGCGGTCCGACGCCCGCAAGCAACGGAGGCGGATCTGCGCTCAAAGGCAATCCGCTGTCCTGGAATGTCGGGCCTGAAATAATATCCGCGGGAAGGTGCCGCTTAGTAACTGACGTAAACGGTGTGAACGGAAACAAGTGGGTTACAAACGTCCCCGCCACTTAACCGTACACTACGCAGGACGGATTGTCCGATCTGGTATGCAACAATGACATTCTGACTTATACGATGCTGTCGAGCAAAGGCTTGGAAGTCCGAACGACAGATAACGCAACGAACCTTGCGAATTGGGGCGTCGTATATTATCAGGACGTCAGCGTGAAGAACGACTCGGGCGCGAATCTGCTGATCCAGTTTTGCTCGGGGTATAAAAACAACGTAGCGGGCGGAGAGTGCGTCAACTTGCAGTCTTGCGTGTTCCGAGTGGATGAGAAAAGCCCGCATTCGGGCGAAAGTATAATTGTGCCCATGTGCTGCAGCAAGGCGTGTCACGAAAAGAACGTTAGCGGCGACTCTTCCGACCCTACTTGCCCGAAACCGTGCCAGAACCTGTATAACTGGAATGAACGTATTATTTGCGCGCAAATAATCGCGAACGGCGAAACCTTCAGCATAACTGCGCAGTGGGCGCTGGGCGAGAACTCCGGGCTTGCAATAGAGCATTACGTGGAAGTGGCGACGACAAGCAACGCGGCTAATCATCTGTCGTTTGTTTCGTGTCCCGATACGCGAGCCTTTTCAAACGATTATGATTATGAAACACATGATAGCGGTGATTCAGATTGCGAGGCGCAGGATTTCGACGAGAGCGATATGCCGCAGATTTACTCCGAGATGGAGGAGCTTACGGAAATGGCTGAAACGGTTCGCGGCATGGCGGACGCGTTCGCGTGTCTGCTGCACGATTTGCGGTTCATAACGGATTCGGATTAAAGTTATCGAATCCCTATTGACAAGCTCAGAATTAAGTTGTATTATAATCCCGAGTTGCAAACTCGGGATTTGTTTTTGCAGGTGCAAGTCGGTTCGCAGTTTTGCAGAGTATAAAGAGGTGATACGCTTGAAATTGTCTTCGCGCAGCCTATACGCGATTCACGCGATGGTGGACTTGGCGGAGCAGCGCGGACTGGGTCCGCAAAGCGTGAAGGCGATAGCGGCGCGCCAAAACATACCCGAGCAATATCTGGAGCAGCTTATAGGAAGCCTGCGCAAAGCGAAGCTGGTTGAGAGCGTGCGCGGAATGAACGGCGGGTACGAACTTGCGGGCGGCCCCGAAGAAATTCGCGTCAGCGAAGTGCTCGAAGCGATAGAAGGCGGCGTTCGGGTGACTGAGTGCGCGCTGTCCAAGGACGCTTGCGCTCGCGGAGAAAACTGCGCGCCGAGGCTTCTGTGGGAGCGGCTCAACCGCGCTATTGAGAATGTTCTGCATGAAACTATGCTGAGCGAATTGGTTCAAAACAACACTATACAGGAAGAATTATTATGAACGCGATATATTTAGACAACGCCGCGACGACAAAGGTAAAGCCCGAAGTCCTCGCAAAGATGCTGCCGTATTTCACTGATGTGTTTGGGAATCCCGGCAGCGTTCACGCGTTCGGAAGATCCGCCAAGCTTGCGATAGACAAAGCGCGCGAGCAGGTCGCGAAGGCGATTGGCGCGAACGCCTCGGAAATCACATTCACGGCGAGCGGAACGGAAGCCGACAATATCGCTTTGATTGGCGCGGCGATAAGGAATCAGAAAAAAGGGAAGCATATTATAACGAGCGCGATAGAACACCACGCCGTTCTGCACACAGCGGAACATCTCGCGAAGCAGGGCTTCGACGTTACATATCTGCCCGTTGACGCGGACGGAATAGTTAGCCCCGAAACGCTTGAGAGCGCGATTCGCGAAGACACGACCGTCGTGTCCGTCATGGCGGCGAACAATGAGATCGGCACGATTCAGCCTATCCGCGAGCTTGCCGAGATTGCGCGCAAGCACGGCGCGCTGTTCCACACAGACGCTGTTCAGGCGGTTGGTTCGATTCCGATAAACGTTCATGAGCTTGGCGTTGACATGCTGTCGCTGTCCGCGCACAAGTTCCACGGACCGAAGGGAATCGGCGCGCTGTATCTTAAGAAGGGTGTGCGCGTCGACGCGCTTGAGTTCGGCGGCTCGCAGGAACGCGGACTGCGCCCCGGCACGGAGAACGTTCCGTATATCGTGGGGCTTGGCGAAGCCGCCGAGCTTGCGACGCGGGGCTTGCAAGAGAAGGCGGAACGCGTTGCGCGTCTGCGCGACAAGCTTATTGACGGAATACTCGAGCGCGTTCCGTATTCCCGCTTGAACGGACACCGAATGCGGCGCCTTCCCAACAACTCGAACATCTCAATCCGCTTCGTTGAAGGCGAGTCGCTGCTGCTCACGCTCGACATGGCGGGCATAGCGGCTTCCAGCGGAAGCGCGTGTACGTCAGGCTCGCTCGACCCGTCGCACGTGCTTCTCGCGATCGGTCTTACGCACGAAATAGCGCACGGCTCGCTGAGGCTCACGCTCTCCGACGAGACGACGGAGGAGGAGATCGACCGCGTGCTTGAGGTTTTACCGAACATCGCGCAGAGGCTGCGTAAAATGTCTCCGCTGTGGGAAGACTTTCAGTTCCGCGATAAGAATAGCGATAATAGTAATGATAAAAACAGCGGCAGAAAGGAACAGTTATGTACTCTGAATTAGTTATGGATCATTTCACGAATCCGCGCAACACGGGCGAGATTGAGAACGCGTCGGGCATCGGAACGGTGGGCAACGCGAAGTGCGGCGATATAATGCGCGTGTTCCTTAAAATAGAGGACGGTATAATTGCGGACGTGAAGTTCAAAACGTTCGGATGCGCCGCCGCAATCGCCACGTCGAGCATCGCGACGGAGCTAATCAAGGGAAAGACGCTGACGGAAGCGCTCGCGCTGACAAACCAAGCGGTGGCGGAAGCGTTAGGCGGGCTGCCGCCGGTTAAGATGCATTGCAGCCTGCTTGCGGAACAGGCGGTCAAGGCGGCAATAGAGGATTATCTGAAGAAGTGTCCGCCCGCGGAGGAAAACGCCGCAATGCTTGAGGCCTGCAAGTTCGAGGAGGACGAGGAAGCGGAGCTTGCGTGTTACGTTAATCCGTAAAATTGCCCGCCTGTGTATCGTACGACCCACCATCATTGTAGGGGCGATTTCCAATCGCCCGCCTGTATCGCGTACGTCCCATCTGCAACGTAGGGTATGTTTGCCTGTCCACGTTGAAACGGGTCGTACGACAATCAGGCGGGCGATTGGAAATCGCCCCTACATCATCACAGGTTACGTGATGGTGAGATGTCTGCAATTGTTTGGTCTAGCCCAGGAACAGCCGATTAATCGCGTTGATGTAAGCCAGAATGGACGCCTCAATTATGTCGGTTGAAACGCCCTTGCCCAGCGTGCGTATCTGTTCCTGCGCGCTGCGCGTGATGCGCACCGTAACCTCGCCGAGCGCGTCCTGACCTTCGGTTACGGCGCGGATGGAGTAGCTTTCCAGCTTTGGCGCGAGACCCGTTATCCTGTCGATTGCGCGGTAGGCGGCGTCGATCGGTCCGTCGCCGACAGCGGCTTCCACAATTTTTTCTCCGTCGTGCTCAAGCGTTACGGTTGCGGTCGGCGTGAGCGTGTTTCCCGCGAACAGTTGATATGAAACCATATGGAACACCGTCGGCACTTCGTGAAGGAAGCCCGCAAAGATTGCGTATAAATCCTGCTCCGTCACTTCCTTCTTTCTGTCCGCCAAGTCCTTGAAGCGTTTGAACGAAGCGTCGATCTCCTCCGCTGAAAGGTTAAAGCCCATGCGTTCCGCCTCCGCCTGAAACGCGTGTCTGCCTGAAAGCTTGCCGAGCGGCGCCGCGCCGTCGGGGAAACCCACGGCGGACGCCTTCATTATCTCATAGGTTGCGCGGTCGCGCAGCATACCGTGCTGGTGGATGCCGCTCTGGTGGCGGAAAACGTTCTCGCCGATAATAGGTTTGTTCGGCGGAATATCCACGCCCGTGAGCTGTGATATGAGGCGGCTTGTGACATACAGCGACTTTGTGTTGATGTTCACGTCCGCCATATAATAGTCGCTTCGCGTCTTTATGCCCATCGCAATCTCTTCAAGCGCGGCGTTCCCCGCGCGTTCGCCAAGCCCGTTCATCGTGCATTCGACCTGCCTTGCGCCATGCCGAACCGCGACAAGCGAGTTTGCGACCGCGAGACCCAAATCATTATGGCAATGCACGGAGAATGTTACATTCTCGATTCCTTTCACATTCCTCATAAGTTCCTGGCAAAGGCGCGAGAATTCGTTCGCAGTGGCGTAGCCGACAGTGTCGGTGAGATTGATGGTCGTCGCGCCCGCCTCTATGGCGGCGCTATACATTCTGCACAGCACGTCGAAATCTGCGCGCGTAGCGTCTTCCGCAGAAAACTGAACGTCGCGGCAGAACTGTTTCGCGCAGCGCACCGATTCCGCCGCGCTCTGAATTGCCTGCTCCGCCGTGATTCGGAGTTTTTTCTCAAGATGAATCGGCGACGCCGCGATAAACACATGAATGCGCGGTCTGGCGGCGTTTTTGAGCGACTGCCACGCCGCGTCAATATCAGACTTCACGCAGCGCGCGAGAGAACAGATGACAGGCTTACGTACGGACGCCGCAATCGCTTCGATAGACTCAAAGTCGCCGCGCGACGCTCCCGCGAAGCCAGCTTCAATTATGTCTACGCCGAGCCGCTCTAACTGCCGCGCAATCTCCAGCTTTTCGGTGAGGTTAAGATTGACGCCGGGAGTCTGCTCGCCATCGCGCAGGGTGGTATCGAATATCTTTACGGTGTCGTTCATTTGGTTCCTCGGGCTTTCAGGAATGAGAACAGCATGGAAACCTCGCTTGTCTTCTGAACGAAGAGCAAGGCGATATACACGAGAAGCCCGACCAACGCCGCCGCCAGCAGATACGCTATCGAATCGAGATTCAGCAGATATTGCAGCGCGAGAAGCGCGGCGCACATCGCGGCGGTCGCGACTGCGGTCTTCCTTAAACACGCAAGCATCGCGGGGCTTCCTATGTCGCTGTACTTTATCTTGAGGATTATCATAAGCGCGGCTGCCGCGGCGAATATGCTGACCGATTGCGACAGCGCGACTCCGCTTACGCCAAACAGATTATACAGCGGAAAGTCCAGCGCGATGTTCAGGATAACGCCCAGAACGCCGACCATCATCGGTATCCGCATGGATTTCTTCGCCCAGAACGCGCGGTTGAGTATCTCGCGCAGACCGACGCCGACCATGCCGACGCTGTAGCAAGCAAGGCATCCCGCCGTGGTAAGTGTGTTTGACGGAAGAAACGCGCCGCGCTCATACACCGCGCGGACAACGGGTTGGCGCAGTATCAGCAGCATAGCCATCGCGGGAATTCCGATGAGCATGTTAAGGTTCACGCCGAAGCTGAACTGTTCCGCGAATTCGCGCTTGTCGTCCGCAGCCTTCGTTATGCTGGGATACAGAACCGTAGATATGGTCAGAAGAAACGCGCTCGACACCATTGTGGAAATTCTGTACGCGTAGTTCAGCGCGCTTATATCGCCCTCAATGCTGCTGGTTACGACGCGGTCGAACACGATATACATCTGGTCGAACACGCCCATAACGAGCAGCGGCAGCATGAGGAACGCGAGCTGACGTATGCCCGAATCCGCAATCGTGAACCTGCTGAACTTAGCGACGCCAAGCCGCGTTGTGCGCGGAATGAGCGTGACGAACTCGACTGCCATTCCCACGAGCGTCCACACCGCGACTACGGTTATGTTTCCGTTTGACAGATAAATCCCGGCGATAACGCATATCGCGGAGAAGCACGTCGCGATTGCGGACATCATAAAGTTGAAGTTCGCCTGCAGATAGCTTCCCAGCATTCTGAACAGGAAAACGAACAGCGCCATCGGCATCATGATTGTCGACAGCTTTATCGTAAGCTCGATAGTTTCATCCGACGCGTCGGGGAGCATCGCGCGGACGAGCCACCCGAGCGAAAGCTGCGTAATCAGCGCGACTACCGCGGATACAAGCAAGCCGACGACCAGCACCGCAGTGACAAACCGACGCTTTTCCGCTTCTCCGAGCTTGCTGCGCTCGTTGTAGATTGGTATGAATACTGCGGCGATTGCTGCAATCAGCGCGGACAGCAGCAGGCACGGTATGTCGAAGGCGACCTTATACGCGTCTGTTACATAGCTCATGCCGAATTTGGACGACAGCGCGACTTCGCGAAGGAAGCCCAGAAGCTTTGACCCCAGCATAAACGCCATGACGACCGCAATTGCGGTCATCGAGCGTTTTTTATTCGCGGATTCAGGCGTTACCAATAAACTTCACTCCATATATCAATAAGGTAAATATGGCGAATTATGCGACGGCTTGCGCAGAACCTTCCTATAATACTCGTTGAAATCAAACTCGCCGTACGCGGCTTGATTCATATACGGCTCGAACGCCACGGGTATATACCGCTTCTCCATAATCTGCGCGGGGTCGAATATCGTTATGTATGAATACTCAAGCGGATTGTTTGAGAAATACTGCCCGAACTGCATGACCGCGCGAATGTCCTTCACATAGATAAACGAGATAACGAGCAGGAACGCCGCGAGCGCGGGAAGTATCTTGTTTCCCAAGTCCTTGTTCAGATAAAGAAGCGAGGGCAGCAGCGCGAACTCGATTATTCTGAAGTATACGTTCGTGCGCGAAGCGATGAGGTCTATCGACATGAACGCGATATAGACGACGAACCCTATAAGGTACAGCTTGAACAGAAACCAATCGCGCGCGGACAGCCGCTCGCGCGCGCGGTATGCCAGCGCGCACGCAATCGCCGTGAACAGCAGTCTGTTTCCAATGGCCGGCAAGCTTAAACTGCGCGAGGTCGTGTAGTAGTAGTTGAGGATGCTGCCGACTTGACCCGGAATGCGCGTGAGGATAGGGGAGAGCGGAACGAAGTTTATCACGGCGGAACCCGCGAGAACTATACCGAATATGATTGCCATCGGTTTTATCTTCCAGCCGAATTCCTTCTTCTGCTCCCCAAAGAAGAAGATAGGCAGAACGGCAAGCACGAGCAGAACCGACATATGCATCGTCGCGGCGATAAGTATAACCAAGCACGCGCGCATCTTTTTTCCGCGATGCCACTCAGGCAGGGCAAAGCCCAGTATCAGGCACAGCGCGATAAGCTGGCGCAAGCCGCTTTCCATATATGTTATGGAGTAGACCGCGTAGAAGACCGCGAGCGACAGCAGCGGCAGCGGGCTGAATTTGCGGATGAAGCGGTCGATAAGCAGAAGGCTTCCGCCCGTTATGATGAAGATGAACACCGTGAAGTTTACGTGAAGCATTTTAAGGAAGCTGATTAAGTAGAAGTAGCCGACGTCAATCTTGTTGAAGCTGTATAGGAAGTAGTTGGGCAGCATCTGAAGCGGCTTGATTGTTTCAAATATGCTCAGGTAATTAAGGTAGTCTTGTCCCTGACCGTAGCGAAAGGAGAAGAACGCGAATAAGCCCGCGACGGCCGCGATGTACAGCGCTTTGTTAGGTCCCGAAAACCATTCCCAAACGGCAAGAAGCAGAAGCGCGGCAAGCACCGCAAGCCTTATCATATTGCAACCTCCAAGCGTGAAAGCAAAATCTTTCTGTATCAATAATACGTTTCTATCTTCGCCGTGTCAAGAGCGTGTCCCAACCTTCATGATATAACGTTTAAGGATATGTTTTCCATCCATTGGAGTTATCCGTAAAAGTGTACTCGCTAATCCCTCACGCGCACGAGCCCTTGGCATACAGTGAGAGTGTTGATAAAGATAAAGCGCTTTTCAGTTCCGCGATATAGAAACCCTTAAATGACGGTGGAGGTGGCGATATGTATAATTTCGTTGGATGGAACGGCTTTGACAATTGTGATTGCGAATGTGAGTACAAAAACCCGCGCTGCTGCGGACGATGCGGCAAAGCGAACCGCAAGTGCAATTGCGGGAATGCGCTTGACATAATAGACGATACGCTGATTAACTGCGAGTGGGTGAAAGTGCCGTCGACGACAGGCGAGCCTTGCTATATACCCAAGCCGACATATCCTATGCCGTCGCCGCTGCCGATTCCTCCTTCTCCGCCTTATAATCCGGATATGTGCGCGCAATGCAAGTGCGGCGAACACCGCTGCGCGGATTGCTGCCGCGAAGGCTGCTGCGATTGCTGCCGCCGATGCAAATGCGGTCACTGCTCGGGCGAGGGCGGGTTCTATCCGCAAATGCCGCCTATGCCGATACCACCCTGCCAAATCTGCGATTTTGCGGGGATGCCTCCGCTGCCTCCGATGGGCGGTTTCGTGCCGGGTCCGAAAGGCGACAAGGGCGATAAAGGCGATAAGGGCGACAGGGGCGAAAAGGGCGACGCCGGAGCGCAAGGCGGGGTCGGCTTAACGGGTCCGCAAGGCCCGCAAGGAAAACAGGGCGCGCAAGGTCCGAAGGGCGACAAAGGCGATAAGGGAGACAAGGGTGAACAGGGCGCGCCGGGCAGACCCGGCGGAATGGGACCCAGAGGCGAAGCGGGCGAGCGTGTAATTATCAGCAATATCGCGAAGGCCGCTGTATTTACGGCGGAAAACCTCCGATATGCGAGCGCCGCGGAGCTTGGCGCGGATACGCCGTCGCCGCTGATTCTGACGGAAACCGTCGCTTCGGACGACGCTCAGATGACAGATGAAGCGGTAAGCGTGAGCGCGTCGGGTTACTACATTGTTCAATGGAACACTGTTGTGGACCATGTGATGGGCGAGTGCGCGCTGTACTTTACGAAGCTTGACGAATCGGGCAGCGGAAGCTCCGAGCGCATAACGCAGCTTGCGAGCGGCAAGACGTACGGCGGCTTGAAGATTGCCCGTATGGCGGAGGGCGACAGTATCCGCATCGACACAAGGTTCACGCCGCGCGGCGGAAGCGTTGATATCGGTTCCGCGGAATTAATTGTTATTAAGGTTGCGGATTAGTATAATAAACAATTAAAAATGAACAATTAATGGTTGGGGTTTGGCATTGTGAGTTTCATTACCCACTATCCTTCCCCACCATCAATTGTTCATTTTTCATTGTTAATTGTTCATTACTTTATGGTTATCCGTCCCGCAGGCTGCGCGTACTGCTCGCCGACCACGCCGCCAAGCACCTCGGCGACATATTCGATGAGCGCGTCTTCAAGCGAGAGGCCCGTTTCGATTCCCGCTGTGTCATATGCGTAGCCGAACGCGTAGTACGTGTCGCCGCCCGCCGCCGTAAAGTCGTTGGTTGCGATAACGTACAGCGCGTCCGCACTCCATGGCTCGCCGCCGACCGACTCGATTGTCACGCGGCTGCCCGGCTTCGCGGGCGCGTAGTACGTCGAGTTTGGATACATTTCGCCCTGCTCGTACGGCACGGACGTATCGATTGTGAACACGATGCCCGAGACCTGCGGGAACGCGCCGATTGCGTCGGGCGTGGTGCATGTCGCGGCTTCGAGCGCTTCGAGCAGCTCCGCGCCTGTCACGGTGAGCGTCGCGACTACGTTTCCGAACGGGAAGACCGTCTTCATGTCGTTCATCGTGATGTCGCCGATTTGGATTGACGTGCGGATTCCGCCGCCGTTGGTGACCGCCGCGACGACGTTCGGATCCGCGTATTTCTTCGCGCCGTACAAAATGGAGTCCGCCGCGAAGTCGCCCAGGTTGGTTTCTTCGGTGCGCACGCCGGGTGAACGTTCGCCGTTCAGCAGAACTTCCGTCGTCGCGAAGGCTTTGCCAAGCTCTTCCTGAACGATTGCGTACTGCGAGTTTACTATGCCCGCCACATATTCGTTCGTGTTATAATAAAGAAGCGTGTCGAGCGCCTTGAGGCTTGTCGCGATATATTCGCCGTCAGTCTCGACGATTCCGATGTTCTGCGAGAGCGAGCCCGTGGAAACGAGGACGGTTTCGGATTCGCCGACGGATTCGCCTTCGATGACGCTGTGGCTGTGACCGTCGATGAAAAGGTCGATGCCCGTCGTGTTTGCGATTACGTCGATGGAGCGGTTCGTTACGCTTTCATCGTCGATGCCGAGGTGCCCCAAGCCGATGATGAAGGTCGCTCCCGCGGCGGTAAGCTCGTCAATCTGCGCCTGCGCGACGGCGTAGAGTTCCTCCGCGGCGGCGAAGTGCAGCCCCGCGACTCCGTCGGGGTGCGCCTTCGTCAGAGTTTCGGGCGTCGCCAGACCGAACACGCCAACCTTGATGAAGCCGAAGTCGAACACGGCGTTCGGTTGGAACACGAGCGTTCCGTCTATTGTGCGCGTGATATTGGCGGCGAGAATCGGGAAGTTTGCGACCTCCGCGTTCTGATAGAGGTTGTCCTGTCCCCAGTCAAACTCATGGTTGCCGGGCGCCATCGCGTCGTAGCCGACTTCGTTCATGAACTCGAACGCGGTCTTTCCGTAGACGAGGTTTACCAGCGGTGTGCCTTGCGAAGCGTCGCCCGCGTCGAGCAGCAGAACGGACGCGCCAAGCGCTTCGTAGTCGTCCTTCACCTTCGCGATTGACTGATAGCCCATCGCGCCGGTATCAAGGTCGGCGACCGCCTGACCGTGAATGTCGTTCGTGTGCAGGATTACCAGCGTTCCCGCGAGCGGAAGCGCTTCTTCCGCCATGGCGGGCAGTGCGACAGCAAGCATAAGGATTGCGAGAAGGAGCGCGAGAAGTTTACGTGCCATAGTTCTCATCCTTTCAACAGTAAACGTTGTGTGCGGACACATTATACCATATAAAATGAAGAATTAAAAATGAAAAATGAAGAATTTGGCGGATAGGGGGTTAGGCACGAGGGATAAGACGGTTGATTGCATTGCGGCGGGCTGTTGTATTGCGGCGGGTGATGTTTTGATAACCGCGGGCGCGCGAGGCGCGCGCCCCTACAGATATTACGATGCCTTTCTGATTGAAATAAAGAAACCCCTGTAGGGGCGAGCCCCCGGCTCGCCCGCGGTTCACAACGCATCGCCCGTTTGTTTTTAACCATTCCTCTGTAGGGTCGACCGTCCTCGGTCGCCCGCCCTATGCAACATTCGACCCTGCGAAGGCTTGGCTGCATTCATCTTGCCTCTCCGCCAAATAAATGATACCATTGCGTATATTGATCGGAGGGTTTCCGCTATGCCGCTTGTACGTTTCATAAATGAAGCCGGGACAGAACTTAATCGCGCGTCGGCGTCGGCAGACGCTGTCGTGCTTGACGTTATGCGTTCCGCGGGGATTGCGGTTGAGTCGCCGTGCGGCGGTGTGGGAACGTGCGGGAAGTGCCGCGTACGCGTAAACGGCGAGTGGGTTCTTGCTTGCAAAACGAAAGTCGGGGATGGGGCGGACGTCGTCGTGTCGAAGCGTTCCGACGGAATGCCCATCGTTACCGCATACGATAAATTTGAGTTTGACCTTGCCCCCGCAATAACGGGCGTTCCGCGCGCTCTTGGCATCGCCATGGACATAGGAACGACCACGATCGCCGCGGAGCTTGTGTCTCTTGAGAACGGCGCGCGCCTTGCGAAGCGGAGCATACTTAACCCGCAGACCGCTTACGCGGGCGACGTTCTGTCGCGCATACACATCGCTTCCGAACCCGCGGGGCTGGCGAAGCTTCACGAAGCGTTCGTTGACGCGTTCAAAGAATTGCGCGATGGTCTTCTGTCGGACGCGAAAGCGAGCGCGCGCGACATACATGCGGTCGTATACAGCGGAAACGCGACTATGCTTCACATTGCGGCGAACGTTGACCCTTCTTCGATGGGGTCGCATCCGTATACGCCGACCCTTCAGGGCGACGCATACTTGCCCGCCGATAATCTGGGTTTGGCGGAAGGCGCGAGGGTATATTTTCCGCCGTACGCGTCCGCGTTCATAGGCGCGGATATCACGTCGGGAATACTCGCGGCTGGGCTTGACAAGCTTCACGGAACGACGCTGTTTATAGACGTCGGAACGAACGGCGAGATTGTTCTCGCGCGGGACGGCAAAATGGCTGCAGCGGCGACAGCCGCGGGACCCGCGTTCGAGGGAATGAACATCGAGTGCGGAATGCGCGCGTCGGCGGGCGCGATTGCGCGGTTTATGATAGACGGGAGCGGCGCGGCGCATTATGAGACGATCGGCGGCGCGGACGCGGCGGGCATATGCGGAAGCGGTCTGCTGGACATTGTCGCGGAGCTTGCGCGAACGGGAGGTATTGATAATACAGGACGCTTATGCACTAATGAACAATTATCAATGAAAAATGAAAAACTGATGGTAGGAAACGGAAACTCACAACAGCAAACCAAAGCCAATAATTCTTCATTATACATAACCGACGCCGTCTACCTGACGCAAAACGATATCCGCCAAGTACAGCTTGCCAAGGGTGCGATCCGCGCGGGCTGTGACGCGCTGATGGATACGTTAGGCGTGGCTGCCGCGCAAGTCGACCGCGTGCTTATCGCGGGTTCGTTCGGGTATCATCTGCGCGAGACGAGCCTGCTCGATTTAGGTATGCTGCCGTGGGAATTTGCGGGGAAGCTTCGGTTTGTCGGCAACACGTCGCTGTCAGGCGCGGCCGCGTTTCTTCTGAATAAGAAACTGCGCGGGCAGATGAACCGCGCAGTCGGGAATATCAAGGTTGTGGATTTGAACGATACGGCGGATTTTGAGGGGCGGTTCGTTGGCGCGCTGGGGTTTACGCACAATGAATAATTAAAAATGAACAATGAAGAATTGATGGTCGGATGTTGTCAAACCATTAATTTTTCATTTTTCATTTATACGAAACCTCCGCCATGAATCCCTTTCCCTCGCCGATGGGTTTGACGGCGGTAACGACTTTACCTTCGTGTTCCAATGCAAGCTCAATGTGTTTGGCGCAGATACCCAAATCCAGTTTCTGCAGCTTGCCCATCAGAAGCTTGCCTATCATCTTTGGCACATAGCATATCGCGACACTGTTGGGTGAAAACACGAGTTTCCACGGCTGGAAGTTGACGGCGGACGGAGCAAGGCGCGCGGCGCGCGCGACGGCGTTGTCCTCGTTGCTTATTTACGTAATGTCTTTGCGCTTGAAGTCCGCTTCCGTGCGAATCGGAACGTTTGTTTGGCCGAACGCCAACAGGATACGGTAATCGAGCGAGGGATAAATCGGCTTCGCCATGCCCATCCAGATACTGCCCAAGCCTTCCGCCTGAAGATACAAATCGACGGCTTGCAACGAATATCCCGCGTTGAACCATGCCGCGTCGGTATCTTCGCAGTGGACGAGAATCGCGTGCGGCGCGGCTGCGCCTTTCAGCTTGTCGGCGTTCACTATTTCAAACCGCGCGGTGGGTCCCGGCAATTGCTTTACATTATCCAATACGGATTGAATCTTTGCGAGCCGTGCGATGGTCAGCGGTGCGGGGTCGTATTCGCGGACGCTTCTGCGGATGAATATCGCTTCATATTGTGTCATGTATTCCTCCTTTGATGCTCGATGCATTCTATGCCGATTATATCCTGATATGCTCGGAATGTACAGAATGACGTGACACCAGTGACGGGTGTGACAGGTGTTTCGGGGATACCCCCTATCCCTGAAACACCTGTCACAAGCGTCACTAGTGTCACATGGTAAATTGACCTTGCTACTGCTTCGTCTCGTCCGTACGGTTATCCCCTTTGGTATGATACGAAACGCTGCAGCCCGTCAGCCACCCGCCGACCGCGCCCGCTACTGCCGCGTACGGCGCAAGCACGGCAAGCGCGCCCGCCGCTACCACCGGCACATCGACCAGCTTTTCGCCGTTGCGGTTGACGCGAATCTTCGCGTGCAGCGCTTTGTGAAACCAATCGTCGGAATCGCGATGTTCGCCGCGCTCATCATCTCTGCCGCGCGTGAACAGGTTGTCCCATGGATTCTCTTTGGGGCCGCGCAGGCGGTTCGCGCGTTCAAGCTCAACCATAACGCGGGTCATGTCGCCGTCGTAACGGTCCAGCAAGGTCGACGCCTCTTCGTATCCGACGTCGGAATTTTCGCGCAGGTACTCAATCTTCTCAAACTTATCTTCCATGATGTTCCTCCATATACGTTTTTTTGTTCTATTGCAAAGTTTCGTCTCTCAACACGATTATTATACTCCGCGTTTGCCGAAAGAATTTGAGAGAACGCGAAAGGTTGGATGAAGATAGGATGAGAATTGGGGTAATTGGGGATTATGAACTATCTGCGCTGCGGCAGTGACGTTATCACATCCGATCCACAATCCTCGCTTTCGCAATGTCGTCAACCAAAGGATAGGAGAAGAGGAAGGGAAAAACTGGTAAAATGCTATTGGGTGATAGCAGTGTTGAAGAGAATCATAAAAAAGCTGCCCCATAGTCAATAGCGAGGACAGGAAAACAGGGAAAAACACGTGAGCGGAATCGGCGATACCCTCGGAGCCCGAGGTGCGTCCTAATGCCGGAAAACCGAACAAGCAGACCCGGTAAATTCCCAAAGAAAGATCCACAGTGT
>JAITHB010000159.1 GCA_031280145.1 Oscillospiraceae bacterium
GTTCACACCCGGCGGAGCGCAGGGCGGCCGCCCGTTCACACCCGGCGGACAGCGTCCGTTTACGCCGGGCGGAGCGGCGCGTCCCGGCGGATTTTCCGCGGGCGGCGCGGGACGTCCCGGCGGATTCCGCAAGCCGGAGATTGCCCCCGCGGTCGAGAAGGAGCGCGTCTCAAACTACGACCCGAACAAGAAGCAGTATATAAGACAGCACGACCCCGAGCATATAGCCAAGAACCGCAAGCAGCTCGCGCGCGACGCGGGTATGGATATGCACGACGACGACGTTGTGCGCGGCAAGCGCGGCAAGAAGCGCGTCTCCGCGCAGCAGATGATGGAGCCTATCCGTATCGACAAGGCGTTTATGACCGCCGAAACGATTACCGTGAAGGACCTGTCGGAGCGCATAGGCAAAACCGCGGCTGAAATAATGAAGAAGCTTCTTCTGCTGGGCACCATGGCGACAATCAACCAAGAGCTGGACTTCGACACGGCTTCCTTGGTCTGCACGGAGTTTGGCGTGGAGCTTGAGAAGAAGCTCGACAAGACGGCGGAAGATATTCTGTCTGACGAAAACTTCAACGACACGGAGGAAAACCTCGTCCCGCGTCCGCCTGTCGTCACTATTATGGGTCACGTCGACCACGGCAAGACGACGCTGCTTGACTACATCCGCAAGTCGCGCGTCGCGCAGGGCGAAGCTGGCGGAATAACGCAGCATATCGGCGCGTATCAGGTGGATGTAAACAATCGCAAGGTTACGTTCCTCGATACGCCGGGTCACGAAGCGTTCACCGCTATGCGCGCGAGAGGCGCGACAGCGACCGACATCGTTATATTGGTGGTGGCGGCGGACGACGGCGTTATGCCGCAGACGGTCGAGGCGCTCAACCACGCCAGAGCCGCCAAGGTTCCGATAATCGTCGCGATAACCAAGATTGACAAGCACAACGCGAACATCGACAGGGTGAAGCAGGATTTGGTCAACCGCGGCGTTCTGCCCGAAGAATGGGGCGGCGACACGATTATGACGCCCGTTTCCGCCGTCACGGGCGAAAACGTGGACACCCTGCTTGAGATGATTCTGCTGGTCGCGGATATGCAGCAGCTTCGCGCGAACCCGAACAGGCGCGCGCGCGGCGTAATCATCGAAGCTAAGCTCGACCGCGGCAGAGGACCCGTCGCAACCGCGCTGGTGCAGAACGGCACGCTTCATGTCGGCGACATGGTCGTCGCGGGCACCGCGTACGGCAGAATCCGCGCGATGCTGGACGCGCAGGGCAAGCGCGTGGACGAAGCGGGACCGTCGACGCCTGTCGAGATAATCGGTTTCGGCGACGTTCCCGACGCGGGCGACGACGTTATGGCGGTCGAGGACGACAGGCTGTCGCGTCAGGTCGCGGAGGAGCGCAAGACGAAGGCGCGCGCCGCGATGGTGAAGTCGCCGGGTTCCAAGGTGTCGCTGGACGATCTGTATACGCAGATAAGCGAAGGTCAGATGAAAGACCTCAACCTCATCGTGAAAGCCGACGTGCAAGGCTCCGTCGAAGCGGTCACTCAGTCGCTCGAACGCCTGAGCATGGACGAGGTGCGCGTGCGCGTTATCCACGGCGGAGCGGGCGCGATTACGGAGAACGACGTAATGCTGGCGAGCACGGCGAGCGCTATAATCATCGGGTTCAACGTGCGTCCCGATAACGGCGCGGCGGATTTGGCGAAGCGCGAGGATATCGACGTGCGCCTCTACCGCGTAATCTACGACGCGATAAACGACGTGGAAAAGGCGATGAAGGGCTTGCTAGCGCCGGAATTCAAGGAGACGGTGCTGGGACGCGCGCAGGTGCGCCAGGTGTTCAAGGTTACGGGCGTTGGAACGATCGCGGGCTGCTATGTCGTGGACGGCAAGATTTTGCGCAGCGGAATGGTAAGGCTGACGCGCGACCATATCGTCGTGTTCGAGGGCAAGATTGCGTCGCTCAAGCATTTGAAGGACGACGCGCGCGAGATCGCGCAGGGCTTTGAGTGCGGAATAGGCATAGAGCGCTACAACGACGTAAAGGTCGGCGACGAGATTGAGTGTTATATTAAGGAAGAGATAGCCAGGTAAATGAAAAATTAATAATGAAGAATGAAAAATTAATGGTGAAGAACGGAAGTTCACAATACCAATCCAAAACCAATAATTGTTCATTTTACATTGTTCATTCTTCATTGGAACAAGGAAGACGGATGAATTCACGCAAGAGAGATAACTTCGCGCGGGCGGACAGAGTGGGCGAGGAGATGCGCAGTCAGATAGACGCGCTGATACGCCGCGAGCTGTCCGACCCTCGCGTTACGGGAACATATTCCATAACGCGGGTAGACGTGACGCGCGATTTCCGCTACGCGAAGGTGCGCGTGTCCGTTATGGAAACGGAGCTGCGCAAACCCATGCTGGACGCGCTCAAGAGCGCAGCGGGGTTCCTGCGCCGCAGACTTACGCAGGACATGGGGCTGCGCTTCACGCCCGAGCTTCTGTTCGAGATTGACGAGAACATAGAATACGGCGTGCATATCGCGGAGCTTTTAAGGCAGGTCGTTCCCGCGGAAGCGCGGCAGGACGCGCAGTCTGACGACGGTGAACCGCGCGATGAATGAGCCGTCATATATAGGCGCGATACGCGAACTCATCTGTTCATCGGACAATATCGCGATAATCCCGCACGTATTTCCCGATGGAGACGCGTTGGGAAGCGCGCTCGGACTTAAGTGCGTACTCGAACGCACGGGGAAGACGGCGCGCGTATACTCGCCCAACCCCGTACCCGACTTCTATGACTATATGCCCGGCGCAAGCTCGGTTTTATCCGCGGACGACGCGAACGGCGTAAGCCGACCGTTCGACCTTGTAATAGCGGTAGACTCCGCGGACGAAAGCCGACTGGGCGATTGCGCCGTTCTGCTGAAGCGCGCGAACAAAACCGCGATAATCGACCACCATTCGACAAACGAGTGCAAGGCGGACGCGGTTTGGATAGACAAGGACGCTTCCGCTACGTGCGTTCTCATATGGAAGCTTGCGGCGGCGCTGTCCGTTCCGCTGAACCACGATATCGCGCTGTGTTTGTATACGGGGCTTTCGACCGATACGGGTCACTTCTCGCAGCGCAACACGAACGCGGACGCGTTCCGCGCAGCTTCCGCGTGTCTTGAGGCGGGGATTGACGCGGCAACGCTTGTGGAACATCTGCACAAGCTGCGCAGCCTTGCGAAGACCAGGCTTCTTTCGCGAGCGCTCGAAAGCCTTCAGGTTTTCGCGGACGGCAAGGTCGTCGCGATGAAGCTTTCGCGCGAGGACTTCGCTTGGGCGGGCGCGACTGACATTCAGACCGAAGGTATTATAGATTTCGGAATCGCGGTGCGCGGCAGCCTCGCCGCAGTTATGTGTTCGGAGCGCGAGGGGCTTGTGCGCGTGAGCATGAGGTCGCGGCCGCCGATAAGCGTGTCCGATACCGCGACGAAACTCGGCGGCGGCGGTCATCCGCTGGCCGCGGGAATAACTCTTCCGCTTCCGCTTGCGGACGCTTATGACACGGTCGTGGGCGAACTGGTCAAGGACGTCTTAAGCCATGGATGACGGCATACTGAATCTGCTGAAGCCGTCCGGCATGACGTCGAGCGACGCGGTCGGGTTTGTCAAGCGCGTGATGCGCGAAGCGGGTCTTCAAAACGCGGCAATGCAAGCCCGCCGCGATACACCCGTGAAAAAAACTAAGGTGGGGCATGGGGGAACGCTCGACCCCGAAGCCGCGGGCGTTCTGCCGATACTGATTGGCGGCGCGACAAAGCTGTTCGACCAAATGACGGACAAGCGCAAGACATACATCGGCGAGCTTGTATTTGGCTGGTCCACCGATACGCAGGACGCGCAAGGCGAAACGCTTGAGACGTCGGACGACATTCCGACGGAAGAGCGGCTGCTCGCCGTTCTGCCGAGCTTCATCGGCGAGATTTCGCAGGTTCCGCCGAAGTATTCCGCGCTGAAGGTGAACGGCTCCGCGGCATACGATTTAGCTCGGAGCGGCAGGGATTTCACGCTTGAGGCGCGCCGCGCGATGGTATATGGTATAGAGCTGCTTGACCGTGTTTCGCGCGATACGTTTCTGCTGAAGGTGGAGTGCGGGCGCGGAACGTATATCCGCACACTGTTCCACGATATCGGACGCGCGCTGAATTGCCCCGCGCACATGGGTTTTCTTTTGCGGACGCAGGCGGGCGAGCTTACGATTGACGAGGCGCGAACGCCTGCGGAAATACGGGACGAGGTATTAGGTACGAGGTATTAGGTATCAGGTATTAGGGACGAGGTATTAGGGATTAGTACAGTGCAGAACGTAACGCTGTTGACACGCGAGATAAAGCCGAAGAATGCCGCGAAAACGCCGATTGTCGCCGTTATGGGGCTGTTCGACGGCGTTCATGTCGCGCATCAGGCGCTTATAATGGCGGCGGGGAATCGCGCGGCGGAGCTTTCCGGCGCGCTGCTCGTATATACGTTTGACAGGAACCCGCTGGAGATCGCAAGCCC
Source organism: Oscillospiraceae bacterium (assembly GCA_031280145.1). Lineage (GTDB taxonomy): Bacteria > Bacillota > Clostridia > Christensenellales > Aristaeellaceae > JAITHB01. Next base: position 4,568 of record JAITHB010000159.1, read on the forward strand.
CGCGCGCGCGCCGAAGCCCATTATGCCGATAGACGCCAAAATTAAGGCGATAAGCGCGGCGGCGAAGCGGAGCGGCGCTTCAAAGACGTATGTGCTCGCGCGTCCGTTCAATATTCTGTTCTCGCAGCTTCAGCCGGAGCGATTCATAAAAAGCTTCAAGGACGAGTGGAACTTCGCTGAAATATTCGTCGGCTTCAATTATACGTTCGGCGCGAGCGGCAAAGGTACGGTCGGCTCGCTGCGCGCCTACGGGGAGAAGTACGGCTTCAACCTCAACGAGATGCAGCCCGTCAAGTTCGAGAACGCCGTGGTGTCGTCTACGCGCATTCGCAGGGATATAACCGCGGGAAATGTTGAAACGGCGGCGGCGATGCTGGGCAAGCCGTTCCGCGTTTACGGCAGGTTCGAGGGCGGCATGTTTGTTCCCAAGGGGAATCAGGTTGCGCTTGGCGACGGCGTGTACCGCGCAGTCATCGCGGGCGAGCCGTATGAGCTTGCCGTTGCGAACGGTATTATGACGATGAGAGGGTTTACGAACACCGCGTTTTTGGCGTTTGATATTGCGCGGCGGGAGAATGAACGAATGAAAAATTAACAATGAAAAATGAACAATTAATGGTGTTGCAGGTTTTCCGTTCAAACACTTAATTGTTCATTTTTAATTTTTCATTCTTCATTCGCACATTCTTCCGCCGCAATACAATCAACCGTTTAGCCCCTCCAATGTTTACATTTCATTTTGCACGTTTCTTTTCATCCGAATCGTTTTATTTACAAATACTATAATTCTATCTCTGAGCAGGAGACTGTATATGATTCAAACCGCCCCGCGCAAGCCGCTGCCGCGCTCGCTGTTCGTGCCGCGCGTTCGGCAGACAAATTTCATATTGTCGGTGCTGGTGACTTCGGTGAAGCTCGCCGCGCTTTTGATTATTTTGATCGGTCTGGCAGGCGTCGGCGTTCTCATAGGCGTCGGCAAGGCTTACGTTGAGACCGCGCCCGAACTGGACGTGGAATCGCTTAACGAACACTCGCAGACTTCGTTCATTTACGACGCTTCGGGCAACCTTATCACTACATATAAGGGGACGGAAGACCGCGTGTTCGTCTCGATAACGGAGATGCCCACGATTCTTCAGCACGCGTTCGTCGCGGTTGAGGACGCAAGGTTCTACTCGCATAACGGTGTTGACGTGAAGCGCATAATCGGCGCGTTCGTGAACAACTTCATCAGCTCGTCGACGCAGGGCGGCTCGACCATCACGCAGCAGCTCATCAAGCAGCGCCTTCTTTCGGACGAGCAAAGCTACAAGCGCAAGATTCAGGAAGCGTATCTCGCGATGGAGCTTGAGAGCAAATATGCCAAGGAACTGATTCTGGAATCGTATCTGAACACAATCTTTCTGGGCGAGAACTATTACGGCGTGAAGACCGCCGCGATGGGCTACTTCGGCAAGGATTTGAAAGACCTTTCGCTTCGCGAGTGCGCCATGCTCGCGGGCGTCACGCGCTCGCCCTACTATTACAATCCGCGCAGGAACTTCTATCTGCGCAACACGCCTGGAAGCGAAACGCCGGCCATCACGAACAACCGCACCGACTACGTTCTGCGCATGATGTACGAGAACAAATTCATCACGTATGAGGAATACCGGGGCGCGCTTATAACGACGACCGCCAATGTCCGCGAGAAAGCGCCGGGCAGCGAGAACGCCAACGGAATGTATGAGCATCCGTATTATGTGGAGTATGCGCTGCACGACGTGGTTTCGCGTATGCTCGCGCTCTACCAATGGGACGACACTTCCGCGAACAGGAGCAAGGTTGAGCAGAAGCTGCGCACGGGCGGCTACAGCATATATTTGTGTATTGATAACGATATACAGAGCATAGTGGAGAACACGCTCGCGACATGGACGAAGTATCCCAAGCTGCGCAACAATTCCGTCGAGCGAATATACCGCGCGAGAAACGCGGACGGCACATACACGGAAATCGAGCAGCCGCAGGCCGCCGCTGCGGTGGTGGATTACCGCACGGGCGAGATAAAGGCGATTGTCGGCGGCAGAACCACGCCGACGCAGAAGCTTACGCTGAACCGCGCCTGGGAGATGCGCATGCCTGTCGGTTCCTCCATAAAACCGCTCGCGGTGTACGCCCCCGCGCTTGAGCGCGGGAATTCGCCCGCTTCAATCGTGTTCAACATGCCGCTTCCGATTACGGGATGGCGCGGCTCCGACGGCAGCGACTCATATCCGCAGAACTACGGCGGCGGCGGCTTCACGGGCGCGGAGACGCTTCGCAACGCTCTGCGCACCTCGCATAACACCTCCGCGGCGCAGGCGCTGATGACATATGTCGGAGTGGAAAACTCATACGCGTATATGCAGGCGCTGGGCATAGCGGAGAAGAACCTCAACAAGGACGGCTTCGGTTTGGCGCTTGGCAGCTCGGGCATCACGCCGCTTCAGATGTCGGTTGCGTTCGGCGCGATAGCGAACAGCGGGGTTTATCTGCAGCCGACGTCGTTCTCGCGAGTAATCGATTCCTCGGGCAACGTCATTCTTGATACGCGCGTGACGCAGGAACGCAGACAGGTGTTCGGCGAAGCGACCGCGTGGATGGCGACCGACATGATGAAGGAAGCGATCGCGCGCGGCACGGGAACCAACGCGATTATAAAGGGTCAGACCGTCGCGGGCAAGACGGGGACGAACAGCGACTTCCGCGGAGTGTTCTTCGCGGGCTTCACGGGGTGGTATTCGGGCGCCGTGTGGATTGGTCACGACAACTACAAGCCGCTCGCGTCCGACGCGACGGGCGGAGACTACGCCGCGCCGCTATGGCAAGCCTTCATGAGCAAGATACACGAGCAGAAGGGGTTGTCTGACAGGGAGCCTATCGAGAAGTCCGCGGAGTCGGTGGGGCTTATCCGCGTGACGACCTGCGGCGTATCCGGCAAGCTTGCGACCGAGGCTTGCAGAAACGACATGATGGGCTATAAGACGGTTACCGATTACTGGCTGCAAGGCACGCAGCCGACAGAATACTGCCCTATGCACAAGCAGTATGAGATTTGCCAGGAGACGGGGCTTATCGCGACGGAGTATTGTCCGTCGCGCAAGACGCAGAGCGCAATCTTCATTCCGTACGGTCATCCGCTGTACGACTACACGCGCTCATACAGCAAAACGATACAGAAGTATCTGGGCAACTTCGCCACGCTTCATATAACGGGCGGAATAAACGAGCGCGACGCGATAGCGCAGCAGATGGTCTGCACCGTGCACACCGCGCCCGCCTACACCGTTCCCGATTACGGTAATCAGGGCTGGTATGAAGGCGGCGATACGTCGCAAGACATGGCTTCTGCCGCCCGTTCGCTGATTTCGCAGGCATACGCGGTTCGCGCGGCAGCCGCAAGCTTCCTTTCCGCGGACGAGGATCGCGCGTTCCTCAACGCTATTCTGACGCTTGACGGTATGCTTTATACGAACACGTCCGCGTCGGAGATGCAGAGCGCGATGAATCGGGTGCAGCAGTATATATCGGCGTACCAATAAATGAAAAACAAACAATGAAAAATTAATGGTTGTGGGGGCTCGCCCTCCACGGGGTGGGCCGGCTCGCCCGCGGTTCACAAAACATCGCCCTTGCAAGGGTTTCCTGTCGGCAATCATACGGGCGTTGAATAGGGCGGGCGAGCCGGGGGCTCGCCCCTACATGGGTTTGCCTGCGTTCAATCGGGAAGGTAATGTAAAACCTGTAGGGGCGCGCGCCTCGCGCGCCAGTGGTCTACAGCATTCGCCCTCTCAACCATCTGATTTTTCATTCGTTTATGTGCGTCATCGCCACATGCAGAATATCGCGCACATGCTCGTCCGCAAGGGAATACAGAACGGACTTGCCGTCCTTGCGGAAGCGGACGAGGTTGGAAAGCTTCAGCAGCTTCAGTTGATGTGATACGGCGGATTTGTTCATAGACAGGATTGCGCAAAGGTCGGATACGCGCACCTCTTCCGCGGAGAGCGCGAACAGAATGCGCACGCGCGTCGCGTCCGCGAATATGGCGTACAGATTGGTCAGCCGCGCCACGTCCTCGTCGCCGGGCAGGCTCGCGGTTATTCTGTTTATTGCGGCAAGGCTCGTATTTTCTTCCATAAGATGATTATACAATAACTTTTCCGCGTGTCAAGAATGCAAAATTGGTTGCTGTCCCCAGGGCGAAATCATTATAACCTGTAAATGATTTCGCCCTGGGGTTAGGTATTGACAATTACTGCCAACAGGAATAGAATGACTGTGATAGGACTCCCCGCACCTCTTCACGGCAACGTGTATGTGTCCCATGGGGAGACATTTTTTATGAGGTTTTTATGCTCAAGAAGCCTGCTACATATGCCGAGCAACTCCGGATTCTAAAGAAGCGCAACTTAGACATATCGGATGACGATGAATATACAGACTATTTAGAACGAGTGAACTATTACCGTTTTTCGGCCTACCTTATACCATTCCGAAAGCCTGACGGATTGTACCGTGAGGGAACTAAGTTTTGTGATATATGCAGAATCTATGAATTCGACCGAAAAATCAGGCACGTACTCTTGTCTGCGCTCGAAGAAGCGGAAATATACTTCCGTGCAAAGATTGCATATGTGTTTGCTCATAAATATGGCGCGGAAGGTTATCAAGATAACGTAAACTTCAATATTCGCCATAGCCACCCGTATTTTGAGCGTCTTCTTGAAGGCGAGATTGACAAGCACAGCCAAGAGCTTTTTGTTGCGCACCATCTTGTGAAGTATAACGGTAAGTTCCCTATTTGGGTCGCTATTGAGATGTTTACTTTTGGCATGCTTTCACGCTTCTACAGCGATATGAAGCTTCCCGACCGGAAAGAAATTTCCCACGGAACTCTGAATACAATCCCTTGGAATTTCGTTCGCCGCTTGTTTAAGGCGCTGCTGCGTTTCTCTGGTAGTGCGCCATGTTTCATTAATTTTGGCTTCACCATTGTTTGCCATGACCTCGCCTCTTTTTCATTATGGATGTAATCTGTCAACCCTAAATTTGGTAAAATCATTTGGGAAAGATATGAAACTTAAAGAATTTAGAAAACAAAATAATTATACGCAAGAATCCATCGCTGAGTTCCTAAGCATAACTACAGCCTCGTATCAACGTTATGAAGCCGGCACAAGGCAGCCGTCGATAGGAACGCTGCATAGGTTATGCGATCTCTACCACTGCGATATGGACGAGCTTACAGGAAGGTTGAAAAACGAATCAGCCATTGAGACTAAGGCCAAGGAAAAGGATGTTCCTATAACTATAGGCAACCTAAGGGAAACATTGCACGAAATACTCTCAACGGAGTTTGCAAGCAAACTTTTAGCTCCCGTAATTGAAAAACACAAGGGCGATTGCCCCGGTTTTAGAAAGGCGAACAATAATGCTGATCGAGATTAGAAAAATGATATACGCGCGTATTATTGAAAAAATAGAAAATAATAAACCGAAAACAAAAGGCGATATTGTAAAATGAGGGACTTATGATGCGCCCGACTCTCGAATACACAGTCGTTAAGGAAGGGGCGCGCATATATGGATGATTTAACGTTAACTTGCGCAAGCTGGAACTCCGTAACCGCACGCGAAAAGTCCTCCGTATGCTTTATGCGGGCGGCGGGGTATATTTATAAGTTAAGGAACAACCCGCAGACCTAAAGCGCCACATCCAAGAACACTTGCTATAAAAAAAGAAGGTTGACAACACAGCTCCGTCGAATAGAGAGTATGAGCAACACCATTGTGCGAAGTTAGGGCAAGGGGCAAGAGCATTGTACAACAAACCACCATACACCATAACTGAAAAGGCTGCCGACTATCTGGCAAAAATCGTTGAAACTGTGACGCGCCTTGAGTTCGGCACAGAGTTCAAGCGCGATATTAAGCTCCACAGGGCAAACCGCGTCCAAACAATTCACTCATCCCTTGCCATCGAAGGCAACACCTTGTCTTTAGATGAAGTTACCGCTGTTATCGCAGGCAAGGTCGTTGCGGGGAAGCAGACGGAGATTAAAGAAGTTAAAAACGCCTACGAAGCATACGATAAAATCATGACGTTTAACCCTTACGCCCTCAGCGATTTTCTTCGCGCGCACAAACTTATGACAAACGGACTTGTAAGTGAATCCGGGAAATTCCGCAGCGGTGACGTGGGGGTATTCGCCGGCGATAAGGCTGTTCACGTTGGCGCGCGTCCGCAGTTTGTCCAAGCTCATATGCAGGAGTTGTTTGGGTGGGCAAAAGAATCCGAGCTGCATCCTGTATTGAAAAGCGCAATCCTGCATTATGAAATTGAGACAATTCATCTGTTTGCAGATGGTAACGGGCGCATTGGACGGTTATGGCAAACGCTTATCCTGGCTAGATGGAACGCCATATTTGCATGGATTCCAATGGAATCCGTATTATACCGGAACAGACCGCAGTATTACAGGGCAATTACGGATGCGCGGAATGCGAATGATTCCGGTGTGTTCATCGAATTTACGCTTTCGGCGATTTATGCCGTAATTGCGGAGCAAGAAAAGCACCAAGTCAAGCACGAAGATAAGCACAAAGTCAATCTAAGTGAAATACAGATTGCGGTTTTGCGTTTGTTAGAAAACAAAGCAATGTCACGTAAAGACATCTTTGATGCAATTGGGATGAACGGAGATTCGCGTTCATGGGGACGTCACATCAGACCACTATTATCTTCCGGCTTAATTGAAATGACTGTGCTCGATAAGCCTAATAGCAGACTGCAAAAATATCGATTGACTGATGGCGGAAAGGGTCTGGTTGGTGACAGAGGATTTGATAAGGGATGATTGGCAGTAATGGTTTCGCAAGTTCTCGGAACAATATCAACGTCCTTTCGTCTAT